>DWWZ01000098.1 GCA_019119435.1 Candidatus Butyricicoccus avicola | reverse complement strand
CCGGCCGAGCGTATCTCGGCCGGATTTGCTTTTTTAAATGATTAAAATTCATCATATTTTACCGCATCTGCGATAAAGTCCGTATCTGTCCCATCTGCCAAGTCCCAGATTGTTTCCGGGAAGTAATTTGTATTAAATTCAAAACTCATGGTGTATTCAGACACGCTCGTAAAGTTCTCTGCATCCACCGACGAACCATCCGTCTGCCCGGCGGCCTTGCTCATGGTGCACCAGCAGTGCATGACGTGACCGCCTTCCAGGTTCTTGCCCGTAATGCCGCCGCGGGACAGCAGCGCCGTCGCCGTACCGACCGAATAGCAGTCATAGATTTGGCCATACGAGATACCGGCCAGGCCGCCGCCGTTGATGACGCCGGTCACGCGGCTGTCACGGTTGGAGCAATAGTTGATATCGCCCCAGATGATGAAACCGGCCAGACCGCCTGCGCTGCGGCCGTTCACCGCACAATCCCGAATCTGCACGTTCTGGATCGTTGCACTGTGGCCTTCGGTGCCCGAGATCGAACCCGCCAGTGCGCCTGAATAGGTTGCGCTGCGCGCGGTGATGTCGCGCAGGGTCAGGTTCGCGACAATCTGGTCCGCACCGATGGTCGCAAACATACCGGCATTCTCACCGACGGCCGTGAAGGTGGCGTTGGAAATCTCATATCCGCCGCCGTCAAAGTCACCCTTGAACCCCGAGATGGCTGCATAGGTCTTGCCATCCAGGTCCACGTTGCCCTGCAGCTCCACGCGCTGGGCCGACGTGATATCGTCCGCCTTTGCGACGAAGGACTCAAAATCCGCCACGGTGGTGATGGGCAGGATCTCTGCCTGCTGCGCAAAAGCCTGGTCAAAGGTGGTGTTGGCGCCTTCGTTCGGCGTATACTTGGCATACAGCGTGATGTCGTCATTTACCGTATCGGTAAAGTCTGCCGCGCTGCTGCATGCCGCATCGGTATACCAGCCGTCAAACGTATAGCCGTTTTGAAACAGGGCTGCGGCATTGATCAGCTGCGTGCCCGCCGGAACGGTCAGGGTATACGCCTGATCGCCGCAGTCATAGGTAATATCATACAGCTGCTGCGCTTCGTCCGTCTCATAGACAATGAAATACACATACTCTGCATCCTGGCCGATGCCCATTGCAGCTTCCTTGCTGGTCTTGGATCCGTCTGCCGTCTGCATCATGCCCGCGCTGATCGTGATGGTCTCGCCTGCAAGCTGATTTGCCAGGGAACCGATCGTCATACCGTCCAGCGCCCCTAAATCCAGATTGCCGGCGCCTGTCCAGGTTGTGCCGCTGCGCGTCATGTCAATGGTTGCCGTTGCGAGGCCCAGCAATTTCAGCGTAACTTCTGCACTATTCTCGCCGCCTTCAGAGACATACATGACGCTGCTGTCCGACGGAACCGCGGCAGATTCCACAAAGGATACCACCTCGCTCGTCTCCATCGTCAGTGTGCCGA
Organism: Candidatus Butyricicoccus avicola; assembly: GCA_019119435.1. Lineage (GTDB taxonomy): Bacteria > Bacillota > Clostridia > Oscillospirales > Butyricicoccaceae > Butyricicoccus > Butyricicoccus avicola. Next base: position 14,241 of record DWWZ01000098.1, on the reverse strand, counting down.
AGTCCACGACCTTATCCTTGGGGATGCGCACATACGACGCGGCGCCCTCCACTTCTACCGGATAAGACTGGCCATCCGTGTCGTCAAACGACAGCGACGTGATGAGCGAAGCTTCCTCCGCCTGCACCTCAACGGACTCCTCCGCCTCGGGCACAGGTTCCTCTTCCGGCTCGGCCGGCGCTTCCTCGGTGACCTCAGGCTCGGTGACTTCCGGTTCGGTAACCTCCGGCTCGGTTGCTTCCGGCTCGGTGGTCTCCTCCGGCGTTTCGGTGGCCTGGTCGGTCTCCTCCACGGGCGCTGCCGGCTCGTCCTCCGGCGTCGTGTCCTCGGACTCCGGCAGGATTACGTCCTCTGCGAGAGGTTCGTCCACCGTTTCGGCCGTCTCCTGGACGGTCTGCTCGGGGAGTTCCTCTTCGTCGGCCGCAAACGCATATGTCGGTATGGTACCAATCAACATAGTCGTCGCAATCATTGCCGATAACAAACGTTTTTTGTCCATAGGTCTATGACCCTCCTCCTAGATAGATTTTCCGTGTTCAAAACAGTATCCTTCTCTGTTCCTGCACTAAGACTAGTGCAGGAACCTCAAAAGGGGCCCCTTTTGAACGCTTGGCTGGTTTGTATTTATTATAACATACTTTTTTCCGCCTTGTATTTCCACATTTGCACAAATTTATCATTCTATTTTTATCGATTCTGTACAGGATTTTATTATTTAAAAATAACTTTTTACTTATTTTTAAATAACTATCTCCAATTTTTCTGTTAACAACCGCCTAAAACCATTGAATTTCCTCTTATCCGGCACAAAATACTTCTCTATTTGCTATTCGCCAAATCTCGACCAGATATAACTAAATTATAACAACTATATAATGGTTTTTCAACTATACATACATTTTATCCTGCAAAAAAAGAGAGCCATATCTGGCTCTCTTCTCAGTTTTCCTTTTCCGAATGCCTGCGCTGATAGGCGGAAATGCAGTCTAAAAATGCCTGGCCGTATCGCTTGGCCTTGTGTGCCGACACGCCCGGAATGCGCGTGAGGGCATCGATCGAGCGCGGGCGGCGCAGGCACATCTCTCGCAGCACCGTATTGGGAAAAATGGAAAAGGACGGTACTCCGGCACGCCGTGCCAGCCTGTCGCAGGTTTCTCCCAGCGCCACAAGCAGCCGGTCATCCACCGCCCCCATGCCGGTGTCCTGGCGCGGTACCGTGCGCACGCCTTTGGCCATCTTGACCGAAAACGGCATCCTCTTTTTGAGGATATCGCCCGAACGGGCGCTGAGTTGCACAATCGGCCGGTCCTCCGCACGGCAGGTCAGGTAGCCCTGCGCGATGAGACTGTCCAGCACATAGCGGATATGGTAGGTCGATTGCCCCCGCATCACGCCAAAGGTGGACAGCGTATCCAGACCCGCCTGTTCTACCCGCTCGGTGCGCTGCCCCTGCAAAATCTCAATCAAAAACCGCTTGCCCACCGTCCGCCCGCGCTGGGCCAAGCGATATACGCAGGACGCAACCTTCTGCGCATCCACGGTCGCATCCTGCCAGACCCAGCTCGTCCCGCAGTTGGAGCATCCGCCGCAGTAAGCCGGTGCAGATTCCCCAAAATAGTGCAGCATCGTCTGGCGCAGGCAATCGGTCGTCCGGCAATACCACTGCATCCGGCGCAGACGGTCCATGTCACGCTGGAGCCGTCGGCCGCTCTCCTCCTCATCTAGGTCATCGGACAGCTCCCGGTTATTCTCGATGAGGAACCGGCAGAGCCGGACATCGGCGGCATGGTAATACAGGATGCAGTCCGCTGGCTGGCCGTCCCTTCCTGCCCGTCCGGCCTCCTGATAATAACTTTCCAGGTCCCGCGGCATCTGATAGTGGATGACAAACGCGACATTGGGTTTATCGATCCCCATGCCAAACGCATTGGTCGCGACCATTACGCGGCAGCGGTCATACAGGAAATCCTCCTGCGCCGCGCTGCGGACCTGGCTATCCAATCCTGCATGATAGCGTGCTGCCGCAATGCCTCGGCTGCGCAGTACACCATAGACGTCGTCCACCGTCCGCCGAGTCAGGCAATACACAATGCCGCTCTGCCCGCTGCGCGCAGCCAGCTCGGCCATGAGCGCCGACAACTTATCCTCCGGCTGTGCCACAAAGAACCGCAAATTGGGCCGGTCAAAGCCGGAAACCAGCAAAAAGGGATCGTGCAGGCCAAGCAGGCGGATGATATCCGCGCGTACCCGCTCAGTGGCAGTCGCTGTAAAGGCGCAGACGGGCGGCCGCTGCGGCAGTTCCTGTAAGAACGCCGCGATCTGCAGATAACTCGGCCGAAAATCCTGCCCCCACTGCGACACACAGTGCGCCTCGTCTACCGCCACGAGCGCCAGAGATATCTTCTGACAGACCGCGCGGAACCCCCGGCTCTGCAGCCGTTCGGGTGCGACGTAGAGCAGTTGATACCGCCCCCGCAGCATGTCCCGCAAAATAGCCGACCGCTCGGCGATGGACTGCGCGCTGGTCAGGCACGCGGCAGCAACCCCCGCCTGCTCCAGCGCACGCACCTGGTCCCGCATGAGCGAAATGAGCGGGGAGATGACCAGCGCTACCCCCGGGCGCATCAGGGCTGGGACCTGATAGCAGACCGACTTGCCCGCGCCGGTCGGCATCACGCCCAATACATCCCGTCCTTCCAAGATCTGGGTGACCAGAGGCTTTTGATTGTCCCGAAAGGCATCGTAACCGAAAAAATGCTTCAAAACCTGTTCCGGCGTCATGCTGCATGCCTCCTCTCGTGATGGTTTGACAAAAAAGCAGCCGTCCGATCTCCGAACGGCTGCTTGTGGATCCAATCAGAGCAGCGCGAGCATGGCGTCCACGTCCTCGGGCTTGGTCGCCCACGAGGTGACAAAGCGCACCACATCATGGGTGGCATCCCAGTTTTTGGAGACTTCAAAGGATGCCTCGGTCGTCAGATCAAAAATCTGGTCCTTGTCCAGCACGGCAAACACCTGGTTTGTGGTCGACTGGTAGGCCAGCTCATATCCCTTTTCGATCAGGCCATCGCGCAGGCGCGCCGCCATCGCATTGGCATGGCGGCCGAGCGTAAAGTACAGATCCCCGGTCAGGAGGCCCTCAAACTGCATGCCCAGCAGCCAGCCCTTGGCCAGCATGCCCCCGCGGTTTTTCATCATATAGCGGAAATCCGGTTTGAGCGTCTCATTGACCAGCACAAGCGCCTCACCAAACAGTGCGCCATTTTTGGTGCCTCCGATGTAAAATGCATCACACAGGCGGGGCAAATCAGCCGGCATGAGGTCGCATCCCTCGGCTGTCATGCCGCTGGCCAGGCGTGCGCCATCCAGGTACAGGAGCAGATGGTGCTTATCGCACACGGCGCGCAGGTTCTCCATCTCGTGCCGGGTATAGACCGTGCCAACCTCGGTGGACTGAGAGAGATACACCATGCGCGGCTTGACCATATGCTCATCGGGATGACTGCGAACCACTGCCAGGACGTCGGCAGCCGTGAGCTTCCCGTCCTGCTTGGGTACTGCGATGACTTTGTGGCCGGTCCCTTCAATGGCGCCAGTCTCATGGACATTGATATGTCCCGTATCTGCACAGATCACCGCCTCATACGGCCGCAGCGCAGCTGCGATCAGGATCAGATTGGTCTGCGTGCCGCCGACCAGGAAATGCACCTCGGCCATTGGACATCCGAATCGCTCCCGGATCATGGCCGCTGCATGCGCGCAGTACTCATCCTTCCCGTATCCGATCACCGGTGTCAGGTTGTTCTCGCGCATGGCCTCCAGTATGGTCGGATGCGCGCCCTCACTGTAGTCGTTTCTAAAATTCAGCATCGTTCTCGCTTTCTCCTTCTATCAGCATCTGCGGATCGCTCCAGCCAAACGTGTGAAAATTCAGCCGGGCCTCATACAAGCTTAGACCATGGTTCCGATCGCTTGGCTCCCACGCATCCTGCAAAAAAACATCGCTCTCCCAGCCGCATACCGGGCAGGTATATGCGACACTGCCCTCTGGGATCGTGCGTATGCCGCAGACCGCACATGCCGTCAGCGGCAATCCGGTCGCAGCGTCAAAATCCGGTTCTTGCTCTGTCTCCTGCGGCCACTGTGCTGTAAAATCTGGCCGGTCATAGGGATCGGGCGCAGCCTCCTCGGCGTCTTCCGGCTCATCGTATTGAGCCTGCAAGCCCATCCACGGCCACTCAGTCCCCGGCTCCGGCGGAAATCTATTCTTATCTCTGTCAGTCAATTTCCAACACCACCGGACAGTGGTCGCTTCCAAACACGTCGGTCAGAATGCGCGCATCCTTGACGCGGCCGATCAGGCGCTCAGACACCAGGAAATAGTCGATACGCCAGCCCGCGTTCTTCTCACGCGCCTTGAACCGGTAACTCCACCAGGAATACACGCCCTCGGTATCGGGATAAAAATAGCGGAAAGTATCGACAAAACCTGCGCCCAGCAGCTCGGTCATCTTGGCGCGCTCCTCGTCGGTGAATCCGGCATTTTTGCGGTTGGTCTTGGGATTTTTGAGGTCGATCTCCTTGTGCGCGACGTTCATATCCCCGCAAATAATGACAGGCTTTTTGGCATCAAGCGCCTTGAGATAGGCGCGGAAGTCATCCTCCCAGGTCATGCGGTAGTCCAGGCGCTTGAGCCCATCCTGCGAGTTCGGGACATAGACGGTCACGAGGTAAAACTCCGGGTACTCGGCAGTGATGACCCGGCCCTCGTGGTCGTGCATGTCGATGCCAATGCCATACGTCACATCGAGCGGCTCGGTCTTGGAAAAGATGGCCGTACCCGAGTATCCCTTCTTGTCCGCCGAGTTCCAGTACTCCCAATAGCCCTCGATATGCGGGGCCTGCTCAGGCTGGAGCTTGGTCTCCTGCAGGCACATCATGTCGGGCTGCTCACGCTCTAGAAATTCAAAAAATCCCTTACCCACGCAGGCGCGCAGGCCGTTGACGTTCCAGGAAATCAGTTTCATTCGCTTCTCCTTTGATGCAAAATGCCGCTGTCCGCAATCCGGCGGACAGCCTCTTCCATGCGCGCCGGCGGCACAACAAGGGCAAAGCGCACATATCCCTCTCCCTGCGCGCCAAAGCTCAGGCCGGGCACACAGATGACGCCGGTCTTATCCATAAGCTCGAGCACGAACGCAGCCGAGGACGCATAGCCCTGCGGGATCTTGGCCCAGACAAACATGCTGCCGCGCGAATCGGGCACATCCCAGCCGATGCGGCGCAGGCCGCCGCACAGCGCATCCCGGCGTGCTTGATACCCTGCCCGGTTGCGGGCAACGATATCCTGCGGGCCGGTGAGCGCCGCGACGGCGCCTGCTTGCGCCGGATAAAACATGCCATAGTCAATCTGCGAGCGGAAATCGTGGAAGCGGCGGATCATATCCCGGTTGCCCACGGCAAACGACACGCGCATGCCGGTCAGGTTGTATGTCTTTGACAGGGAGTTAAACTCGATGCCGACGTCCATCGCTCCGGGTACAGACAGGAAGGAGATGCCTTCGCTGCCATCCAGCACAAGATCCGAATAGGCGTTGTCGTGCAGCACTAAAATATTGTGCTGTTTTGCAAACGCAACCAGGCGCACATAAAAATCCCGGTCGGCAACGGCGGTTGTCGGGTTGTTCGGATAGGATACGACCATGAGCTTTGCGCGATCGGCCACCTCATCCGGGATATCGTCAAAGTCCAAGATCCAGCCCTTTTCCGCATAGAGCGGATACAGGCCGATCTCTGCGCCGGTCATCATGGGACCAAAGGTAAAGATCGGATATCCCGGATCAGGCGCCAGCACCAGGTCACCTGGCCCGACAAACGGGAAGGCGACATGGGCAATGCCCTCCTGTGAACCGGAAACCGACATGACCTGCTCTGGGTCCAGCTTGACATCATACCGGCGCGCATACCAATCCTGTACCGCGCGCACGAGCTCCGGTGTGTCATTCATGGAATACTTATAATTTTCCGGCTCTTCCGCCGCCGCAGACACGGCCTGCATGACATGGGCATCCGGCGCAAAGTCCGGCGTGCCGATGGACAGATTGATGACGTCCACGCCGCGCGCCTGCAACTCCCGCTTCTTGTCGTCGAGCTGATTGAAAATATTCGATTCGGTATCTTGCCCGAATTTGAGAAATCTCATGTAGAGAACACTTCACTTTCTGGTGTTATTGCTGTCTGTCAAATAGCATTATAATACAGAATTTGCCAGGACGCAAACCATATCTACCTGTTCCCGCGGAAAATTATGCACAAAAAAGGCAGCCTTCCTGGCTGCCTCCAAAGTGCCCGGCACAATGCGTCCGGCCGGTCAATGTTTTTTTGCGGTCAGCTTACGCACGTGTACCCGCAAAAGCACCGTATGCGCAAGCGCCGTCCGGTCAAATTTCCAGTCGCGGGCACCGATGACATGCTGCATCAGGTGGCGCAAACCGGCCTCCTTCTCGTCCTCGGCCGTGACAATCTCACAGTCCCCGGCGCCGATAAGCGAAGCGTACCGGTTGGTATATGTGCAGGCGAGATCCGCCTGCCCCTCGGGCGCATACCCGCAGTCCATCTCAAACGCCACCCGGCTGTCGCGCCGGAGCAGTTCCAGCTTCTGCCCTTCCGGCGCGCAGTGCATGTACAGCACCGGCCATGTCCCTTGCCAGCTGTAGCCAAAATTGAGCGGCACAATATAGGGCACGCCGTCCTCCCCGTTGACTGCCAGATGGCATACCTTACACGCGCGCAGGATCTCCTCGATCTCCCCACGCGCTGTGACCTCACGTTCCTTGCGTCTCATAATAATCACCCCTCATTCAAACAGATGGCCGTCCGATATTTAGGTATTGTGGTCCGAGACATGGAATTTTTTGAGATTGCCGATCTTGGCTGCGCGTACGTCCATCTCCGCGCAGACATCCTCAAGCGTCACGCCACATTCATTCATCATCACCATCATGTGATAGAACACGTCGTTGATCTCACCGATGAGCTCGGCCTTGTCGCCGTTCTTGGCCGCAATGATGGTCTCGGCGCACTCTTCGCCCACCTTTTTGAGGATCTTGTCCAATCCCTTGTCGAACAGGTAACAGGTGTAGGAACCCTCCATCGGCTGGGCGCGGCGCTGCGCAATAACCGCTTCCATCTGTTCAAATGCGTTCATTGATTCTCGTCCTTTCGCTCGTCTTTTTCCCAAAGGGTCGTAAAAAAGCAGGTGCGGTTGCCTGTATGGCACACCGGGCCGCACGGCCTGCCCATATAGATCAGGGTATCGTCGTCGCAATCGGATAAAATGCGCTCGACATAGATAAAATTGCCCGAGGTTTCTCCCTTATTCCACAGTTTCTGGCGAGAACGGGAGAAAAACCAGGCGGTCCCTGTCTGCATCGTCCGTCTGAGCGCTTCCTCATCGGCATAGCCCAACATCAGCACTTCGCCGTTTGCGCTGTCCTGGCAGATGACCGGAATAAGCGGTGCTTTGACAAAAAATTTGCTTAGATCCATGGATGTCCCTCTCTCTTATCGATCACTCGATGTTTCTCTTACACCTGACGCACCGGAATCCCCCGGCTTGCAAGGTGCTCTTTGACCTCCGAGATGGTCAGCTCCCCATAATGGAACAGGGAAGCCGCCAAGGCGGCGTCCGCACTGGTCTGCTCGAACACATCGCTGAAATGCGTGAGCGACCCACAGCCGCCCGAAGCGATGACCGGAATCGGCGCCGCCTTGCACACAAGATCGGTCAAAGTCAGGTCAAAACCCGATTTGGTCCCATCTCGGTCCATCGAGGTCAGCAGGATCTCCCCTGCGCCGCGGTTGTATGCCTCATGCGCCCAGGCAATCGCATCGATACCGGTCGGATTGCGTCCACCTGCCGTATAGACCTCGAATCCACTTGCGGTCTGGCCCGAGTGACGCGCATCGATGGCCACGACCACACACTGGCTTCCATATTTTTCGGCTGCCTCATTGATGAGATCAGGGTTTTTAACCGCCGCCGAGTTGACCGAAATCTTATCTGCGCCTGCGCGCAGGATCTCCTTAAAATCCTCAACCGTGCGGATGCCGCCGCCGACCGTAACCGGGACAAAAACCTCCCGGCAGGTGCGGCGTACCACATCCGCAATGGTATCCCGGTTTTCGTGCGTCGCGGTGATGTCCAGAAATACAATCTCGTCCGCGCCTGCTTTGGAATAGGCCTTGGCCAGCTCGACCGGGTCGCCTGCGTCGCGCAGGCCGACAAAGTTGACACCCTTGACCACGCGTCCGTCCTTGACATCCAGGCAGGGAATGATACGTTTTGCCAACATATTATCTTGCCTCCTTGATGGCCTCGGCGAGGTCCAGTGCGCCCGTATAGATCGCCTTGCCCGCAATGGCCGCGTCAATGCCCGCATCCCGCAGGCGGCGGACGTCATCCAGTGTGGTCACGCCGCCCGAGGCGACGATCGCGCACGAAACAGCCTGCCGCAGCGCACCCAACTGGTCAAAGTTGGGGCCTTCCAGCATACCATCCTTATCGATATCGGTAAAGATAATGGTTTTGACGCCAAATTGTTCCATCTTTTTGGCGAAATCCAGATAATCTTCGCCCGAATCGCTCAGCCAGCCGTCGGTGCGCACGGTGCCAGACCGCGCGTCAATGCCAACTGCAATTTTTTCGCCATATTTCTCAACGGCTTCGCGCACAAACGCCGGGTTACGCACGGCAGCCGAGCCGATGATCACGCGCGAAACGCCCAAAGATAGGACTGCGTCCACATCGGCCATCGTGCGGATGCCGCCACCCAGTTCAACCGACGCGCCGGTCTGCTCGATAACACGCTTGACCACATCGTAATTTGCATGGCTGCCGTCCTTGGCACCGTCCAAGTCTACCATGTGGATGAGGCCGGCGCCAGCGGCTAAAAAGCCGCTGGCGGTCTGGACCGCGTCCTCGGCAACCTTATGTGCTGTGCCGTAGTCGCCCTTTTGCAGACGCACGCACTGGCCATCTTTCAAGTCGATTGCAGGTAAAATCTTCATGCGTGTTCCTCCGTCAGTGCCGCAAAGTTTTTCAGGATCTTGAGGCCAACTTCCCCGCTCTTCTCCGGGTGGAACTGGCAGCCAAACACATTGCCACGGGCGACCATAGCCGGAACTTCCACGCCATAATCGGTCACACAGGCAAGATCGGCCAGGTCGGCCGGACAGGCGGCAAAGGAATGCACAAAATACACAGCGTCCCCCTCATTCAAGCCCTGTGTCAGGGCATTCGGGTGCACAATGTGCAGGCTATTCCAGCCGATCTGCGGCAGCTTATAAGGTGTCTCGATGCGGCGGATACAGCCTGGCAGCAGGCTGAGGCCCTGGCAGGGCCGCACTTCCTCCGACCGTTCAAACAACATCTGCATGCCCAGACAGATTCCCAGGAAAGGCTTCTTATGGGCCGCATCCTGTACGGCTTCCAGCAGGCCGGAGCCGGACAGTGCCTGCATCGCATCCGGGAACGCGCCCACGCCGGGCAGGATCACACCGGCGGCTCTGTCAAGGTCCTCTGGTTCCTTGGCGATTTTATTGTCATAGCCCAGGAAATCGAGCGAATTGTGCACGCTCATCAGATTCCCCGCGCCGTAATCTACGATCGCAATATAACTCATAGTTCCTCCTTGTGGTGAGGATGTCGTCAAATCTGCGCGTCCTGCCGGACACGTCTCTTTCTTTTCAGGCCTGCGCCAAGCTGCAAGGGAAAACCATGCGATTTCACAGGACGCCCTTCGCGCTCAGCACCTCTCCACCGGTCTCAGTAACCGCCTGGCGCAGTGCGCGGGCCAGTGCCTTGTACAGCGCCTCGGTGATGTGATGTGCGTTATCACCGTACATGCTCTTGAGGTGCAAGGTGATGCCCGCATGGGTGGCAAAGGCGCGCATGAACTCGACCGTCAGGCAGGTATCATACTGCCCGCACATGGGCTGCGGCATAGGCGCGTCATAAACCAGATAGGGCCGTCCGGAGATATCCAGCGCACAAAAGCCCAGGGCTTCGTCCATCGGGACATAAGACGAGCCAAAGCGTGCGATGCCTGCGCGGTCGCCCAGGATACGGGCCAGCGCCTGTCCGAGTGCAATGCCTACATCCTCGACCGTATGATGCCCATCCACTTCCAGGTCGCCCGTGCACTTGAGAATGAGCCCAAATCCGCCATGTACGGCAAAGCTATTGAGCATATGATCGAAAAAACCGATCCCGGTCTCGATTTTGCGCTCGCCGCCTTCCAGATTTAGATAGAGGGCGATTTGGGTCTCCTTGGTTTCCCGGCAAATGGTCGCCTGCCGGATGGTGGTCTCTCCTCTCATGGGTGCCTCCTGTTATTTTCCAAAGCGCACGGCAATGCTGTTCGCGTGCGCGTCCAACTTTTCACACTTTGCCAGCGCGATGATGTCATCGGCCAGCGGTTCCAGCGCATCGCGCGAGTATTCGATCACCGAGGTCTTTTTCAAGAACGTATCGGTGGACAAGGGCGAGAAGAAGCGCGCCGTCCCCGAGGTCGGCAGCACGTGGCAGGGGCCTGCCATGTAGTCGCCCAGCGGCTCCGGGGCGTACTGTCCGAGGAAGATGGCACCTGCGTTCTTGAGCGCGGGCAGCCACTGGCGCGGGTTTTCGGTAACGACTTCGAGGTGTTCCGGCGCGACCAAGTTGGCCATCTCGCACGCCGCCTTGAGGTCGTCAAACACCACCGCGCAGCCATAGCCTGCGATGGACGCCTGGATGATATCGAAGCGCGGCAAGGTCTTGGCCATCCGCTCCATCTCGGCCGAGATCGCCTGGGCCTGCTCCATCGAGTCGGTCAGCAGAACAGCCGAGGCCAACCGGTCGTGCTCGGCCTGCGAGAGCAGGTCGGCCGCAACATAGGTCGGGTTTGCTGTGCGGTCGGCAATGACCAGCACTTCAGACGGGCCTGCGATCATATCAATATCCACCGTGCCGTAGGCCATTTTCTTGGCCGCCGCAACGTAGGCATTCCCCGGGCCGACGATCTTGTCCACCTGCGGGATCCAGTCAGCGCCATAGGTCAGCGCGGCGATGGCCTGGGTGCCGCCGACAGCGATGACCCGGTCAACACCCGCAATCTTGGCCGCCGCCAGCACGGCGTCCGACATATTCTCGGTAGGCGGCGTGACCATAATCAGCTCCTCGACGCCTGCGACCTTGGCCGGAACGGCGTTCATGAGCACGGACGAGGGATAGGCCGCCGTGCCACCCGGCACGTAAAGGCCTACGCGCGTCAAGCCGCGCACGGTCTGCCCCAGGCATGCCCCCGGGCTGCGCTGGTACTCCCAGGTGCGGGCAAGCATCTGCTCATGGTAATCGCGGATATTGGCCGCAGCGCGCTCGAGTGCGGCGCGCACTGCCCGATCGCAGCGCGCATACGCGGCCTCCAGCGTTTCCGCTGTGACCTCATAGGGCGCGACGCCGTCAAATTTTTCGGCGTATTCCTTGACCGCCTCCATGCCGCGGGCCTGGACGTCTGCCATGACCGCCGCGACCGTCTTTTCAATATCACTGCGCGCGGCCGCCGCACGCTGCTTCATCTCACGGATGACGTTTTTCTCGGCCGTACCGTCGGCCTGCACTGTTTTTAAAAACATCGCGCTCACTTCTCCTCCCCGCCGCGCTCCAGATCGCCCACAATGCGCTGGATCGCCGCTTTTTTCAGTTTGGCCGAGGCCAAGTTGACAATGACGCGGGCCGAAATCGGGGCCACATCCTCGATGACCTCCAGGCCGTTTTCTTTGAGCGTCGAACCGGTCTCGACGATATCTACAATGGCGTCGGCCAGCTCCAAAAGCGGGGCCAGTTCAACCGAACCCTCGATCTTGATGGTCTCAACATCCATATTCTTGCGATTAAAGAAGGCACGGGTGACTTCAGGATATTTCGTGGCGATGACCGGCGTGCGGTAATGCCCATAAACCGTCTTGCCCTTTTGGGTCGCCAGCGCGAAGCGGCATTTCCCGAAGCCCAGATCGACCATTTCATAGAACGATCCGCCCTTTTCCATAATGGTGTCTTTGCCGACGACACCCAGATCGCACACGCCGTGCTCGACATAGGTGATGACGTCGGCAGCCTTGGCCAGGACCACCTCAATGTCACTGTCCGGCAGGCGGAAGATCAGCTTGCGCGATGGGCTTTCCAGCTCGCTGACGTCATAGCCCGCCGCCTTCATGCGCGCAAGGGTTTTTTTCTCCAGGCGGCCTTTGGTCAGTGCCATACGAATGGTATTGCGCACGGGCTTCTGCTCATCGGCCCCGCCGGTCTCCGCAATGCGCTCCACATCAATACCGAAGCCTGCTGCCGGCAGGTCTCGCCCAAACTTGGCGCACAGGGCGTTATACCGGCCGCCCGACAGGATCGCTGCGCCCGCGCCGCCCAGATAGCCGCGGAACATAATGCCGGTGTAGTAGTCCATCTCATGGACGAGGCCCAGGTCAATGATGACCGACTCGCCAAAGCCAGCTTGCTCCAGTGCGGTGTAGACCCGCCTGAGATAAGCGACCGCGGCTAAGACGCGCATGTTGCCTGTCATGTGCTCGACCTGGTCGAGCACTTCGATGCCGCCAAAGAGCTGCGGCATTGCGCACAGCGCCTGATAAGCGGCGCTGCCCTGATACGGCGCAAGCGCATCGCCCAGGGCCGCAAACGACTTATTCTCGATCAGGCGGCGAATGGACTCTGCGGTCTGTGCGTCCACGCCCAGCGCCTCGATCAGCGCTTTATAGATCTCGGCATGGCCAAGCTCGATGCGGAAATTGCCAGACTCGGCCTGCTCGAGCGCATGGAATGCCGCCGTCAGGATGTCCAGGTCTGCCTCCAGCCCGTCCGCGCCGATGAGTTCAGCGCCCACCTGCAAGAACTCGCTCTTGTGTCCGTGGCCTTCGGAAACCGACCGGAAAACCTTCTGGCTATAATACAAACGCACCGGTAACTCCGCGCCTTCCAGCCTCGTGGCCGCAATGCGTGCGATGGGCGTTGTGTTGTCCGGCCTAGCCACACAGATACGGCCCGACCGGTCAATGATCTTCAGCATATTTTCCTGCCCGACCGTCGGATTGGCCTGGGCAAACACATCGTAAAACTCTACTGCCGGCGTGATCACTTCGCTGTAGCCACGGCTCTCAAGCGACTGCCGGACGCGTTGCTCGACCGTGCGCAGGCGGCGTGCCGGCCCAAACAGCAGATCGCGTGTCCCCTCCGGGGTGGAAATCTGATAGCGGTTCATCATTCCTCTGTTCTCCCTTTTGTAATTTATCACGCTAAAATATTATCATCTCATCCCACCTTTGTCAAGCGGGATTTGAATTTTTCTGGGAGAGATCCAATTCATCGGCGCCCCAGCAGCATGCACAGGCGGCGCCACAGGCCTACCTTATGCGTGCCCTCTTGATAGCACAGATGATTACGGCGCCGCGGCGCAATGCCATTGTCTTTTCCGGTCGTCCGGCTGCGGTTGATCAGGCGCGGCGCCCGGCGCTTGACGCAGGGGCGCTGATTCTTTTGGCACGGATAGCGCGACGGATTGCGCCGCGCACGTTCTCGGGATTCAATCAACATCAGTATATGGTTCCCCCTTCCGCATGTGCTGGGCAGGCCGGTAGGCCTGCCCACATTCCATCTTTATCCGAACAAACTGATCTGCGTGCTCTTGGGCATAGAACCCAGCGCGCCGATCTCATCCAGCAGCTCGATGACCGACTTGGATACCTTGGGACAGCGCACGGACAGCTCCTCAGCCGACAGGAACGGGCCGTTTTTTCGCTCTTCCACCAGATTGACCGCCGCCTGCTCGCCAATGCCAGGCATAGAAGTGAACGGCGGGATCAGCCCGTTTTCGGTGACCAGGAACTTGGTGGCATCCGATTTGTAAATGTCCATGGGTGCAAAGGTAAAGCCGCGCTTGTAGAATTCATGACATACCTCTAGGGTGGTCTGTGTATCCTTTTCTGCCGCCGAAATGGTCTTATCGACATCCTTACGGTGCAGCTCCTGGATCTTTTCCATGCAGACCTTATCGCCGCGGATCATGCAGGCTGCATCAAACCCCTTGGCCCGGATAGAGAAATAGGCTGAGTAAAACGCCAGCGGGCGATGTACCTTGAACCAAGCGATGCGGAAGGCCATCATGACATAGGCCACAGCATGTGCTTTGGGAAACA
>DWWZ01000097.1 GCA_019119435.1 Candidatus Butyricicoccus avicola | reverse complement strand
AGGCTGTAAAAGACCGAAACATTCATCGGATCGGCAATCAGGTACTCGATTGTGACGGTCACACCGTCCTGCGTGTAGGTATCACCCACCAGTTGCACATAATCATGCGCAACCGCTGCCTTAAGGCTGGGGTCAAATGCGACCGCCTCGACCAGCTCGCGCACAATCGGTACCCGGCTGGCTGCCAGTGCAAACGTGACCGAGCTATTGACCAACAGTACAAATGCTGCCGCCGTTCCAGTTACGCCGATTAAGGGTTTAAGCCATCTGCGTCGTTTTTCCCGTCGTTCCGCCCGCGCAATGGTTCGGTTCAGACGAGTTTCCAGTTCGTCCGGGATCTGCTCCGCCTGATTGAGCAGGTCGTCCCATGCTTCATTTCGCTTCATCACACATCCTCCTCCAGTTCCACGCGGAGCAGAGCCAGTGCGCGGCGCTGGCGCGTCACGACCGTCCCCTGCGGAATTTCCAATGCCTGTGCGGTCTCGGCTTGGGTCAGTCCGGTAAAGTACCGCAGCACGATTATCTGGCGCAATTCTTCCGGCAGGCGCTCGATGGCTTCACGGAGCGGCAGACCGTCGTAATCTTCCGCGCCCTGTTCCTCCACCGGCGCTTCCTGCTGTCTGGTACGGCGCCTCAGTTCCCGGTAGCAGACGCGGATCAGGATGCGCGTCATCCAGGTCGTGAAAAATTCCGGCTGCCGGAGCTTCCCCCGTGCGCGAAACCCCTGATAGACCGCCTCGTCCACGGCCTCCAGGCTGTCATGCGGGTTGCCCAGATAGCCGTAGGCCGTGCGGTAAAGCTGCTCCCGGATATCCTGGACCCGTGCGGCGAATTCCTCGCGCTCCATAAGCATCCCCCTCTCTGCGTTTGGTCTGTTTGCCTATTAGAGCGGGCACGGACGTGTTTTGATTTGCGAAATCCAAAAAAATTTTTTTACAGCAGCGCGCGGATCTGCCCGGCGATAGCCGCGGCAAAGGCGGCGTGGTCTGCGGGCGACAGGTGGATGCCATCCACCGACGTGATGCGCGGCACGGCTTCGGCCGCGTCCCAGAAAGCTGCGCCATAGCGCGCGCAGACCGCCCGGTAGGGCTCGGCCAACTGGGCTGAGCGCGCTGCGGAGGCCGCGTCAAACATGGGTTCCATGTCGCTGCCCGGGATATGCGCCGCATCCATCGGGATAGGCGCAACCGCTAAAATCTTGGGGACCGACTTCCCGCCCCAGATAAGCGGTGACTGGGTCAGGCGGATCAGCATCTCCAGCCCCATGGCGATCTCCTCCGGCCCGGCGCCCAGGCGGCGCTTGCAGTCGTTCGTGCCCAGCATGATGACGAGCAGATCGAGCGGCTCGTGCATGTTGAGCTCCACCGGCAAGATATCGTATCCCACCCGGCCGGGCTCCAGCTCGTCACGAAACACGGTCGTGCGGCCCTTGTGGCCGCACTCCAGGATGCGGCAGTCGGGCAGCATCTGCTGCAGTCTCCCGGTCCAGCGCACGTCGTAGGCATAGCGGCTGCCCGTCACCGGGTCGTATCCCCAAGTATTGGAATCCCCGAAGCACAGGATATTTTTCATGGTATTGCCTCCCTTTCTGTCTAAAAAAAGCGGCGCAAATGCGCCGCTTTTGCTGTTTCCGGGCTTTAGTTCATCTTGCGCGCAAACACAATGCCGCCCGGCTTAAAGTGCTTGGCCTCGCGTCCAGTGACGACCAGGGCGTACCGTCCGCCCATCGCGCCCTCCTTGGAGGCGTGCTGGACCGGTTCCATGGTCTGCTTCTCCTCGTTCGGGGCCTGGATGTTGCTGATATAGCAGGCGAAAGACTCCACCGGGACGTGCCCGACGCCGATCTCGCCGTAGGACACGATCGCCCCCGGACCGATCTCGCCGCGGAAGATCTCGCCCGCGAGGATGGTGCTGTCGCCGTAGGGGTAGACCTCGTCCACGCCAAAGACGAATACCATGTCCTGCGGAATGCGCAGCTCAAAGACCGGGCGTTTGCCCTGGTCGAGTTCCATGTCGTTTCGATGATCCGCCATCGTAGAAAACTCCTTTCGTTCGCTTAGAGCTTGGCAAGCTCCTGTGCGAGCAGCTTGTTGATGATCTGCGGGTTGCCCTGGCCGCGGGATGCCTTCATGCACTGGCCGACCAGGAAGCCGGTGACGTTCTTGCCGGCCTTGAAGTCGGCGACCGCCTTCTCGTTCTTGGCAAGGACGTCCTGCACGATGGCCAGGATCGCGCCCTCGTCGGATACCTGCTTGAGGCCCATGCGGTCCACGATCTGCTCGGCGGTCTCGTCGGTCTCAAAGAGTGCCTTGAGCACCTTCTTGCCGGCCGCGCCCGAGATTGTGCCCTTCTCGATGAGCACGATGAGGTCGACCAGCTTGTCCGAGGTCATCTTGGTGTCGCCGAGCTCCACGCCCTTGTCATTGAGGTACTTGGAAATGTCGGACAAAATCCAGTTGGCCGCCGCCTTGGGCTTGATCTTGCCCGAGGCCGCCGCCTCGTCGAGCAGGGTGGCCTTGGCAAAGGAATCCATGAGCTGGCGCGCCTCCATGGCCGTCATGCCGTACTCGTTCAGGTAGCGCTCGTAGCGGGAGATGGGCAGTTCCGGGATCTCGCTCTCGATCTGATGCATCCATGCGTCGTCGATTTCGACGGCGATGAGGTCCGGATCGGGGAAATAGCGGTAGTCCTGCGCGTCCTCCTTGGTGCGCATGACCGTGTTCTTGAGCTTGACGTCGTCCCAGCGGCGGGTCTCCTGCTGGATGGTGCCGCCGTGCTCAACGACGTCGATCTGACGCGCGATCTCGTAGTCAATCGCGCGGACCGCGCCCGAGAAGGTGTTGACGTTCTTCATCTCGACGCGGGTGCCGAGCTCGGTCGAGCCCTCCGGCCGGATGGAAACGTTGATATCGCAGCGGATGGAGCCCTCCTCCATCTTACAGTCGCAGATGTCCAGGTAAGACAGGGTGGTCTTGATCATCTCGAGGAACTCCTTGGCCTCGGCCGAGGAGTGCAGGTCGGGCTTGGTGACCATCTCGATGAGCGGTACGCCGCAGCGGTTGAAGTCCACGACCGTACCGTCGATCTCGTCGTGCAGCAGCTTGCCCGCGTCCTCCTCAAAGTGGATGCGCTCCAGGCGGCAAGACTTCTTCTCGCCGTCTACATAGAAGAACACCTCGCCGTTCTCGCAGATCGGGACGTCGAACTGGGAAATCTGGTATGCCTTGGGCAGGTCGGGATAGAAGTAGTTTTTGCGGTCGGACTTGCACAGGCGGTTGACCGTGCAGCCGGTCGCCAGGCCCATCTTGGCCGCGTAGTGCACGACCTGCTTGTTGAGCACGGGCAGCGCGCCGGGCATGCCGGTGCAGACCGGGCAGGTATGCGTATTGATGGGCGCGCCGAACTCGGTCGAGCACGCACAGAAAATCTTGCTCTTGGTGGACAGCTCCGCGTGCACCTCGAGACCGATGACAGCTTCGTATTTCATGTTGATGTCTCTCTCCTCTCTTAGAGTGCCGCGATGATGTTCTTGAGGCCGGACGCCTGCTCAAAGGCCAGGCCGGCGTTCAGAAGGCCCTGCTCGCCGAACGGGCGGCCGATGAGCTGCATGCCGATGGGCATATTGCGCGCGTCAAAGCCGCAGGGCTGTACAAGGCCGGGCAGGCCGGCGATGTTGACGCTGACCGTGCAGATATCGCCCGCGTACATGGCGAGCGGGTCCTGGGTCTTGGAACCGATCTCATAGGCCGTGGTCGG
>DWWZ01000096.1 GCA_019119435.1 Candidatus Butyricicoccus avicola | reverse complement strand
CTTCATTGCTTCCTCATCAGAGATCGAGATGCCAAAGTTCTCCTCCAGATCCATCATCAGCTCAACGACGTCGAGGGAGTCTGCATTCAGATCTTCCTTGATCTTGGTGTCCATGGTCATGGACGATGCGTCCGCGTCGAACTTCTCCGCTAACAGCTCGCAAATCTTCTCAAACATAATAGTTCTCCTTTGTGATAAATATTTTTATTCTTCGAAAATTCCGATTTTACGGAATTTTTCATAACGTTTTTCTAATAGCTGATCGATCTGAGGCTCCGAAAGCAGCGACCGGAGTTGCTCGCTAATCGCCTTCTTTACATTCCGCAGAATCGAACCGCTTTCTGGAATGATCCCTTCGATCATACCAAAAGAAAACAAATCATCCGCTGTGATCTTCAAGCGTTCAGCAGCTTCGAATTCACGGCTAGCATCCTTCCACAGGATAGAGGCACAGCCGCGCGGCGAAATCACCGAATAGATGGCGTTCTCTAGCATCAGGACACGGTCGGCTACCGCAAACGCAAGCGCACCACCAGAGCCACCTTCTCCGGTTACAATACTGATAATCGGCGTGCGCAGTACCATAAATTCACTCAGACAGCGCGCGATAGCTTCGCCCTGGCCACGTTCCTCGGCGCCGACGCCGGGAAAAGCGCCAGAAGTATCGACAAAGAAAATAACGGGGCGATGGAACTTCTCTGCCTGTTTCGCCAGACGGAGTGCCTTGCGATAGCCTTCCGGCTGCGCCATGGCAAAGTTAGCCTTAATATTTTCTTCCGTCGTCTTTCCTTTGCGATGCCCGATTACGGTCACCGGGATACCTTGGAAGGTTGCGATGCCCGCGCAAACAGCATAATCGTCCGCATAAGCGCGGTCGCCATGCAGTTCGATAAAATCGTCGAAAATCGTTTTGACATAGTCGTCAATTGTAGGACGCTTGCTGTCATGAATAATGCGCATTTTATCGCGCACGGGGAGTTTTTCTCTTGTGCTCATACAGGATCCCCCTCACTTTGCGGTTCATGCAGCCGAAGCAGCGCTTCCAGCGTGTGCTTCATTTGATTACGCGGTACAATTTTATCACAAAATCCGTGTGCAAGCAAGAACTCTGCGGACTGAAAATCGTCCGGCAATTTTTCGCCGATCGTGCCCTCAATGACACGGCGGCCTGCAAAGCCAACCGTTGCGCGCGGTTCTGCCAAAATAATATCGCCAAGCGAGGCAAAACTTGCGTCTACGCCGCCGGTGGTCGGGTCTGTTAGGACAGTGATATAGAACAAGCCTGCATCGGAATGCCGCCGCACAGCGCCGGATACCTTAGCCATCTGCAGCAGAGAGAACATTCCTTCCTGCATGCGTGCACCGCCAGATGCTGTAAAGAGGATGACAGGAAGCTGATGACGTGTGGCATACTCGAACAACCGGGTCAACTTCTCGCCAACAACGCTTCCCATGGATGCCATGAGGAAATGGCTGTCCATGACACCCAGGCAGGTTTCTATCCCGCCAATGGTGCATACGCCAGTAATCACCGCATCCTGCATGCCAGTCTTTTCCTGAAGCGTCGCCAACTTTTCGCTGTAGCCCTCAAAGTCGAGCGGATTGCAGGGACGGACCGAGCCGAACAATTCGGAGAAAGAATCCTTATCGGCTGTGATTCGGATTCGAGTCCGGGCAAGAAGGCGTGCATAATGGCCGCAAGAAGGGCATACATAGAGATTACGTCCATAGTTGCGTGCTTGCAGATGGGCCCCACAGGCCTTGCAGACGATCTGAGGCTTTTCCTCAGGCGGATTGGCGGCGGCTTTCATTTGCATGGAGGTCGCTCTTGTTTTCTGAAAAAGATCAATCAGCATATAGAACCTCCTTCTCAGCGATCAAAATCGCCGTTTGCAATCGAGTTGGTATGAAAATCTCCAGAGACAAAGGCATCGGAGGACAGCAGGTGCAGATGGAAATCTGTACTCGTCGTCACGCCGTCAAAGAGCGTCTCGGCCAACGCCCGGCGCATCCGTGCAATAGCCTGCGCGCGGTCGCAGCCGCTGACGATCAGCTTTCCAATCATGCTGTCATAGAACGGCGGGATCATATATCCCTGATAGGCTGCAGTATCGATTCGGACACCGGGCCCGCCAGGGAGATGCATACCGTTGATACGCCCCGGGCAAGGTGCAAAATCGCGATTGGGGTCTTCTGCATTGATGCGGCATTCAATCGCATGACCGCGCAGGATCAGATCGTCCTGGGTAAAAGAGAGTGGCTCTCCGGAGGCGACGCGGATCTGTTCGCATACAAGATCAACCCCTGTCACCTGTTCCGTAACCGGATGCTCGACCTGGATACGGGTATTCATCTCACAGAAGAAGAAATTCTTATCGCGATCTACCAGGAATTCTACGGTACCGGCATTGATGTAGCCGACTTTCTGCGCCAGATTCCGTGCAGCTGTACACATTTTCTGGCGGGTCTCGGGATCAAGGAAACAGGAAGGCGCTTCCTCCAATAATTTCTGGTGGCGACGCTGGATAGAGCATTCTCGCTCAAATAAATGCACGACATGCCCCTGGGTATCGCCCATGATCTGTACTTCAATATGGCGGGGGTTTTCAACATAGCGCTCGATATAAAGTCGCCCATCGCCGAAGTTTGCCTGCGCCTCACTCGACGCAGTATCATAAGCGCTTTTGAGTTCCTCAGGGGAATATGCAACACGGATGCCCTTTCCGCCGCCGCCGGCAGCCGCTTTGAGCATAACCGGATATCCAATGCGCGTTGCCCACGACTCCGCTTCGGCATAGTCCTTCACTGCGCCGTCCGAACCCAAGGCAACCGGAACGCCGGCGGCAATAGCGGTGCGCTTGGCTTCTGCCTTGTCGCCGAGGAGATGGATGGTTTGAGGCTTGGGGCCAATAAAGGCGATCCCATTATCGATTGCCATCTGGGCAAACTCCGCATTTTCAGACAAAAAGCCAAAGCCGGGATGAATCGCCTGCGCGCCGGAAGCCAGAGCGGCAGAAATCAGATTCTGCATGTTCAGATAACTATCGCGCGGATTTGCAGGGCCGATGCAGACCGATTCATCTGCAATCTGCGCATGCAGCGCTTCACGATCCGCCTCCGAATAGACTGCGACCGAAATAATGCCAAGGTCACGACAAGCGCGGATAATACGGACCGCGATTTCGCCGCGATTGGCGATCAAAATTTTTTGAAACATAGCTCAATCACCTGATTACTTGCCGATAAAGCATTTAATCTCGGCTTCAGATGCCAATTCCCCGTTCACAAAGGTCTTGCCTTGTGCGACCGCAAGCGGGCCGCGCTGTTTGACAAGCTCGATCTCCATGCACAGCGTATCACCCGGATGAACCATACGGCGGAACTTGGCCTTATCGATACTGGTATAGAATGCAGTCTTACCGCGGTTCTGCTCTTGGGACAGCAATGCGACTGCGCCGACCTGTGCCAGCGCTTCCAACTGGAATACGGCAGGCATGACCGGTGCTCCAGGAAAATGCCCCTGGAAGAAGAATTCATCTCCTGTCAGGTGCAGTTCACCCTTAGCGCCCTGCGCAGACTGCTCTGTGATCGTGTCCACAAGCAGCATTGGCGGACGGTGCGGGATGATCTCCATGATCTGTTCTTTGTTTAACATTGGGCCCCTCCTCAGTCGATCACGACCAGCACCTGCTTATATTCGACCATATCACCATTTTGTGCAAGGATACGGCTGACAGTACCATCACAGGGCGCTGTAATTTCGTTCATAGTCTTCATCGCTTCA
This sequence comes from Candidatus Butyricicoccus avicola, assembly GCA_019119435.1. Lineage (GTDB taxonomy): Bacteria > Bacillota > Clostridia > Oscillospirales > Butyricicoccaceae > Butyricicoccus > Butyricicoccus avicola. Next base: position 8,609 of record DWWZ01000096.1, on the reverse strand, counting down.
ATGATAAAGAGCGTGTCTCCTTTTTTGACTGTCTGGCCGACCTCGATAAAGGGGGGCTCCTCCGGAGAAGGTGCGCTGTAAAAGATACCGACCAGCGGGGCTTCCACTGGTGTGCCGGTAAACGTCTCCTCCACGGGAGAAGCGGCGGTATCCGGCGTAGTTGCCGCTGGAGCTGCCGCAGGTACTGCGGCAGGGGCGACGCTGGCCTGTGCCTCGATCCGGATCTCAAAATCGCCGGACTTTAGCGAAAAAGCGGACAATCCGCGCTGCCGTACAGCATCCATCAAATCAATTGATAAAGATTTTAATTCTTTTGCGTCCATTTAATCCTCCATTTTCCGGAACAGCAGAGCTGCATTGTGGCCGCCAAAACCGAGCGAATTGCTCAGCGCAATGCGGACCGGCGCTTCCACTGCATGGTTTGGGGTGATGTCCAGATCACAATCAGGATCAGGAACTTCATAACCAATTGTCGGGGGGATGATGCCGTTTTGAATGGCTAATACACAAGCAATGGCCTCGACTGCGCCTGCAGCGCCGAGAAGATGGCCAGTCATGGATTTGGTAGACGAGATATGGACATGATACGCTGCCTCTCCCATTGCCTTTTTGATAGCCATCGTTTCGATTTTTTCATTGATTGGCGTTGAGGTGCCATGTGCATTGATATAGTCGACCTGATCGGGCGAAACTCCAGCATCCTGCATTGCAATTTCAAGCGCCCGGGCACCGCCCTCTCCTTCCGGATCGGGAGCGGTAATGTGATAGGCGTCTGAAGTCGCGCCATAACCGGCCACTTCCGCCAAGATTGTTGCACCGCGTGCCTGGGCATGCGATAGGCTTTCCAGGACGACCGCACCGGCGCCTTCCCCCATGACAAAGCCGTTCCTGCGGGCATCAAACGGAATCGAGGCAGTACGAATATCATCACCCGTATACAGCGCCTTCATATTAGAAAAACCAGCGTTGGCAATTCGGATGATGCAGGCCTCTGCGCCGCCTGCGACGACAATGTCCTGATAGCCATGTTTAATGGCGCGATAAGCCTCGCCAATTGCGTGATTGCCCGTAGCACATGCCGTGACAGGGCAAATCGATTCACCCTTCAGCCCAAGCGCCATAGAGATCTGTGCCGCGCCCATATTCGCGATCAGCTCAGGAATGCACAGCGGCGACACACGGCCGGGCCCCTTTTCAATCATTTTGGGGAATTCGACTTCAAAAGCCTCCAAGCCACCTACGCCGGAACCAAAGAATACGCCAGCACGATAGGGATCGAAGTTCCCATCCGACAGACCAGCCTGCAAAAAGGCCTGTTTGGCTGCCACGACGGCGAATTGGCAGAAGCGCTCCATACGCTTGCAATCGCGCTTATCAATATATTGGGTGGGATCAAAGCCCTTGACCTCAGCCGCAAATTTTGCCTTAAAATTGGTAGCATCAAAAAGAGTAATGGGGCCAATGCCACTCTTCCCGGCCTTTAGGTTTTCCCAAAACGTAGGTACGTCATTGCCGATCGGCGTGACAGCCCCCATACCTGTGATGACGACTCTTTCCATGCGGAAGTTCTCCCCCTTAAATCCCCATGCCGCCGTCTGCAACAATCACTTGTCCGGTTACATAGGAAGCGGAATCGGATGCGAGAAAGGCAACAATATTGGCAATTTCCTCCGGCCGGCCAAAACGACCGAGGGCGATTTGTTTTTTGGCACCCTCTTTAATTTCATCCGGAAGATTTTGTGTCATATCTGTATCAACAAAACCAGGAGCTACCGCATTGACTGTAATGCCACGCGCGCCAAGCTCCTTGGCAGCAGACTTCGTCATGCCGATCAGACCTGCCTTGGCAGCAGAATAGTTAACTTGTCCGGCGTTTCCGGCAATGCCGGAAACCGAACTGATATTGATAATGCGGCCAGTACGAGCGCGAAGCATCATCGCACCGCACAGACGCAGCATATTAAATGCACCCTTTAGATTGGTGCGAATAACGTCGTCAAACTGTGCTTCGGTCATGCGAACCAGCAAGCCGTCACGTGTGATGCCGGCATTGTTGACAAGGATGCCCGGAACGCCATATTCTGCCTTAATTTCCTTCAGCGCAGCATCACAAGCCGCAAAATCAGAAACATCCCATGCCTTAGCAACAGCCTTTACGCCGTGCGCCCGGCATTTTTCTGCCACAGCTTCCGCTTTTTCCAGCGAGGAAGAACAATTGATGATTACATCGTGGCCCTGTTCTGCGAGCTTTTCTGCAATTGCCGCGCCAATACCGCGGGAACCGCCTGTAATGATTGCCAATGCCATGCGTTAGCCTTCCTTTCCGCCAAAACGGGCTGCTCGATCGGCCAGGACCTGCTCTGCGCCAGAGATCAGCTTGTCTAGAATCGCCTTACATGTCGTACGCTCGTGGAACATACCTGCGATCTGGCCGGACATAAAAGTGCCCTCCTCAAAATTGCCGTCCTGAACGGCTTTGCGCAGCGAACCAGAGGTCATCATTTCGATCTCTTCCAGCGAGCGGTCATCGCCCTGCTTTTCCAGCTGGAGGCACTTACGTGCCAGCGGGGACTTCAGAGAGCGGACCGGATGACCGTTTGCGCGTCCGGTAACGACCGTTGAAATATCCGTCGCTTTCAGGACAAGTTCCTTGTATTTCTCAGAGATCTGGCATTCATCGGCGGTCAGGAAGATCGTACCGCACTGTACGCCTTCTGCGCCGAGCGCCAGCATCGCGGCAACACCGCGGCCGTCACCTACGCCGCCTGCGCCGATTACAGGAATGCTGACCGCGTCGACGACCTGTGGCAACAGCGCCATGCTCGAAGTCTCGCCGATATGGCCGCCCGACTCCATACCCTCTGCAATAACGGCATCTGCGCCGGCGCGCTCCATGCGCTTGGCCAGCGCAACCGAAGCAACGACCGGAATGACCTTAATGCCGGCAGCCTTCCAGTCTGCCAGGTACTTGCCCGGGTTGCCCGCGCCAGTAGTAATGACTTCGATTTTTTCTTCTACTGCCAGCTTTGCCAAATCGTCTGCATTGGGGCTGAGCAGCATAATATTCAGGCCAAGCGGCTTTTTGGTCATTGCGCGCGCAGTACGGATTTCTTCGCGGATCACCTCTGCGGGTGCTCCGCCGCCGGCAATGATACCAAGGCCGCCAGCCTCACTGACAGACGCGGCCAGATGCCCATTGGCGACCCATGCCATCGCGCCCTGAAAAACTGGGTATTCAATCCCGAGAAGCTCTGTAATTCTGGTTTTCATGATATCCTCCTCAAATCCGGATCAGCGCGGCGCCATACGTCAGGCCGCCGCCGAATCCACAAATCACAATATGTTGTCCTGCTTTCAGTTTTCCGCTCTTTCGCATTTCGTCCAGGCAAAGCGCAACACTCACGCCCGACGTATTGCCGTAGCGGTCAATATTCACATATACCTTTTCCGGGTCTAGGCCATACCGGCTGGTGATCATCTGCAGGATACGGACATTGGCCTGATGCAGCACGAACCAATCAATCTGTTCGGCAGTCATCTGCCCCTGATGCAGCACTGCGTCGATCGCTTCCGGCACCGCGGCTGCGGTGAAGCGGAAGACCTCATTGCCCGCCATGTGGAGGAAACGCTGTTCGCATACCGCCCGCGGGCTGCCGTCCAGCGGGTCCTCGTCCGGGAGGCATTGTGCTTTGAGGCATTCGCCCAACGTACCGTTCGCCCGCATATATGTGGTCAATACGCCTTCTTCGCTTTCCGAGGCCTGAAATACGGCGGCAGCAGCACCGTCGCCAAACAGGACACAGGTTGCGCGATCTGTGTAGTCGATGATGCGGCTCAGCGTTTCAGCGCAGATTACAAGTACGTTTTTGGCTTTTCCAGCGCGGATAAAGCTGTCAGCCACATCAACGCAGTATACAAATCCAGAGCAAGCGGCGGACAAATCAAAGGCCATCGCTCTGGAGGCACCGAGCTTCCCCTGTACCATGCAGGAAACTGAGGGCGTAAAAAAATCTGGTGTTGCGGTGCCAACGAGAATTAGATCGAGTTCAGCGGCCGACAGGCCAGCGTCTGCCAGCGCTCGTTCCCCGGCGCCAAGTGCCAGCTCCCAGGTCGCTGTATTTTGAGCGACCCTGCGCTCACGGATTCCTGTGCGCTTGACGATCCATTCATCGTTTGTATCCACCATGCCTTCCAGCATCTCGTTTGTCAGTTTCATATCCGGCATATAGCTGCCGGTACCGATGAGTCTCGTACCGATATTACTCACGCTCCTCGCGTTAAAAACAATTTAGGCAGTGTCAAAATTTGATTCATGTGACAGTGGAAAAAAATTTACTTCATCAATCCCCAAAAACCACCAAAACAGCAAAAGATTTGAGAATTTGGCGATAGTTTGATTGACAAAGTAATCTTATAATATTATAATAAGACGCAATTGGGATGTCAACCTTTTCTTGATAGAAAAAACGGAAAAGATAGAAAAATACGTGGTTAACAAAACCACAAGAACTGGAGGAAATAGTATCATGGAATACGGATTTGCATTTTTCCCGGGCCAGGGCGCGCAGCATCCGCAAATGGGCCAGGCACTGTATCAGAGCAGCACCGTCGCCAAAGAGATCTTTGACCGCGCGTCTTCGGTTGCGGGCCTGGATGTTGCCAAGCTGTGCTTTGAGAGCAGCCAGGAAGAGCTGAACCGTACGGTCAATTCGCAGATTGCCATCTTTACGCATTCACTCGCCTGCTATGCGGCGCTGCAGGATGCCGGTGTTTCGTTCAAGGCGTGCGCTGGTTTTTCTCTGGGTGAGTACACCGCGCTGGTAGCAGCTGGTATTCTGTCGGTCGAAGATGGCATCCGCCTGGTGCGCCGTCGCGGCCAGCTTATGCAGCAGGCCGCAGACGCAATGGATGGATGCATGGCAGCAATCCTAGGCCTGGAAGACGTACAGGTAGAACAGGCATGCGCATCGGTAGACGGGCTGGTCTTCCCGGTCAACTATAACTGCCCGGGACAGCTTGTCATTGCAGGTGAACGCTCGGCTGTTGAAAAGGCAATTGCAGCTTGTAAAGAAGCCGGCGCCCGGCGTGCTTTGCCGCTGGCAGTCAGCGGTGCGTTCCATACCAACCTGATGGCAGACGCAGCCAAAGAATTGCGCGCATTTGCACAGGATTTGACCGTCCATGCACCAACGATGCCGGTCTATACCAATGTAACCGGCCAGAAACTGGAAGTGACCGATCTGCCGGCTCACCTGGAAAAGCACATGTGCTCCCCGGTCCGCTGGAAGACGCTCGTCTCCAACGGTATGAAAGATGGCCTGATGACCGGCGTAGAGATTGGCCCTGGCAAGACCTTGGCTGGTTTCGCGCGTAAGATTAGCAAGGAACTGACCGTGCGTACAGCGGAAACGCCGGAGGATGTTGCGGCTATTGCAGGCGCATAATCAGGGGAAACATAAGATTTCAAAGGCCTGGCACTGAATTGTGCCGGGCCTTTTTCTTATAGCAGAGAAGCACGCTTGTAGTCGGTCAGCCCCATTGGGAGCTGTGCGAGAAGAGCTGCGACCGTCGTACGTCCTTCGTTGAGCGCACATAGTTCGGCGTCGGTCGCGCCTACGAGCTGGACAAACTGTACCTGGCCGTTGGGCGTGTCGATGATACCAAGCGGGTCCTGCATTGTCAAAAAACCGGTAAGCGGAGAGGTACCATCTGCGTCAAGACCGGTGGTCTGTCCAGTATAAATATACTCCTCGGGCGCAAAGATATCGCCGTTTTCATAGGACATGTGGGCCAGCGTCTGCAAAATACCACAGATATTTTTTTGCTCTTTTTCCCGCTTTCGGATACAGGATTTGCGCAGCTTGAGCGTAAGTTCAAACCCGAATCCACTGTATTGTTCGTTTTCGGATTCTTTTTCGTAGAGTTCGGAAAATCCATATGTCACGAAATGGTAAAATTCCCCGCCGTCATAAATGCTAATGCCGTCAAGCGGATCGCTGCCGCCTAGGCGATAGCTGACGGGCGGCGCATAGTGGATGGGGTCGGTCTGTGATGGGTACTGTGCCAGCAGCGTATGCGTGATTGCATCCCAGCCGGCCGTGGATAGCGTATCCATAATGTCTAGTCTCCTTAAAGCAAAAAACGGCCGGGATGAGGCCGCTTTTTTGATTATTTTTTATTCTGCAGCAATGAATTGAGTTCTTCCAAGAAGGTATTGATATCTTTGAACTGGCGATAAACCGAAGCAAAACGGACGTAGGCAACTTCGTCGACATTTTTGAGTTCCTGCATCACCATTTCTCCGATTTTTTGCGAAGAGACTTCGGTTTCCAGGGTGCCAAACAGGCGCTGTTCTACGGTATCGACCAACTGCTCCAACCGGGCCTGCGGGACAGGACGCTTCTCGCAGGCTTTCATTACGCCGCTGAGGAGTTTGTTCCGGTCATAAGGTTCCCGTGTGCCATCGCGCTTGATCAGCATAAGTGGCAGGCGCTCTACCGTCTCATAGGTAGTAAAGCGTTTGAAGCAGCGCAGGCATTCCCGCCGCCGACGGATACTGGTCCCCTCGTCCGTGGGACGGGAGTCTACAACTTTGCTGTCAGGGTAGTTACAAAATGGGCATTTCATGACGATCACTCACTTATCTTCAAACCAGTGCTGTTGGAAATTGCTATATATTTTTATTTTATCATATAACTGACCGATGGCAAAGCTATTTTTATCAAAAGATAAAATTTCTTTCCTGTTTAGCCAAAAGCATGCCGCAGGAAATCGCTGGCATGGCAGACCTGGATATCCTGTGAAAAGTTGGACGAATATACTTCAATAAGCAGCTGTCGATCATAATGGCACCGCTGCAATGCGTCGCACAATTTTGCATAGTCCATTTCGCCCTCTCCGGGCAGCAGGCAGCTATGTGTACGGTCATAGTCATTGATATGTACGTTGCGTAGTCGTCCTCCGAAAATATCCAAATAGGCAGACCAGTGCTGCCCTGCCCGGTTGGCCTGCTTGATGTCCAGGGTATAGCAGAGTTCCGGGACATGCTCTGCAAGCAGCTTCAAATATGCCGGGTCACGTGATTTGCACCAGGCCACGTTTTCTTGCGTGAGAGTGATTCCCTCCTCATGCGCCATCTGACATAGTGCATGATAGACGGCGTAGGTGCGCTCCATGTGATCGAGCAGCGTGTCCTGGGACAGAAAACGTTCACCGTGGAATGTCAGATATTTGGCGCCTAGATACGCCGCAGCACGCATATATTTGCGGTATTGCAGCATTCCATCCTGTGTGCGCCGGTCATAGTTCGAGAAGAGCAGCATACCCTCCATTAGTGACGTATAGGGATGGATGGATACAATCTGGATGCCATTCTGGTCGGCCAGCGATTTGAGGCGCGAGAGAAAAGAGGGATCATACTCCCGTTCGGTGTTGAAGAAGATTTCGATCAGATGAAATCCGAGGGATGCAATCCGAGGAATGGTATCTTCCAGGGGCTGCGGGTAAAAACAGGCAGTAGAAATGCCAAGACGCATGCGCAAACCTTCCTTTCGTGTCGTAAAGAAAAGAAGGACACCCAAAGGTATCCTTCTCTATGATAATTAAGTACGGCGCTTTTTGATGTGCTTCCGGAAGAAAGCCCACAGTGCGCTGGATAAGAAAATAGACGAGTATGCACCCGAAACAATGCCGACCAGCAGAGGCAGCGTAAAATCACGCAGGGAGGGGACACCCAGAATGAAGACCATACCAATGGTAAACAGGGTCGTCAGCGTCGTGTTGATCGTACGACCCATGGTCTGCCAAATCGAGCGGTCTGCAATCGATTCAAAGCTTTCCTTACGGGCAATGCGCAGGTTTTCGCGGATGCGGTCGAAAATAATGATCGAGGCATTGATGGAATAGCCGAGGATGGTCAAGGCACACGCAATGAAGTTCTGGTTAAACGGCAGTTGGAAGATGACATACACCGACAGCATCACCAAAAGATCGTGAACCAGACAGATGATTGCCGCCAGACCAGAGGTAAACTCAAATCGGAAAGAGATGTAGATCAGCATAAGTACAACGGCCACAATAGCGGACAGGAATGCTGCTTTTTTGAGGTCATCGCCTACTGTTTTGCCGACATCTTCGTTTGAAATCAGATCGTCATCGGTCAACCCATACTTTTCCTGCATCGCAGAGATTACCGAGGCGCGCTGTTCGCTGGTTAGGCTGGTCGAACGGATGATAACCTCATCATTGGCATCGCCCGTAATCTGAGGCGCATTGGGCTCGACACCAGTAGCTTCCTTCACGAGTGCTTGGATATCATTGAGTACATCGGCGTTGAGCTCAGTGTCTTCCATACGGAATTCCATCTGCGTTCCGCCGGCAAAGTCCAAATCAAAGTTATACAGATTGACGCCGAATGGCAACGCCAGCAGGCTGACCAGTCCAGTGATGCAAAGCAGGATGGAGATTGCAGCGAAAATCTTGAAATGCTTAATAATAGAAAAATGACTTTTCATTTCGGCTCCTCCTTTCTTATGCACCGTAAACCTTAGGATTACGGATCTTGAAGTCAACCATGCGGTTGAGCAGGAAGTGGGTCAAGGTCAGAGCCG
>DWWZ01000095.1 GCA_019119435.1 Candidatus Butyricicoccus avicola | reverse complement strand
GGAAGCCTGAGACGCCATGTTTATGGCAATTAGGGTGGTACCGTGGAGGTTTATTGACAGCTTCCGCCCCTAAATTTGGGGTGGAAGCTGTTTCTTTGTCGGGCCCCCTCTTCATTTTGCTGATCTTTTATTGATATTGGAGGAAATCACACTATGCAGTACAGAGGCTTAAATGAGCTTCGCGAGATGTATCTCTCGTTTTTCGAGAGCAAGGGACATCTGCGTCTGCCCAGTTTTTCGCTGATCCCGCAGAATGACGCGTCCCTGCTCCTGATCAATTCAGGCATGGCCCCGATGAAGCCCTATTTCACAGGCGAGCAGGAGCCGCCCTGCCGCCGCGTTACGACCTGCCAGAAGTGCATCCGTACCGGCGACATCGAAAATGTCGGCAAGACCGCGCGCCATGGCACATACTTTGAAATGCTGGGTAACTTCTCGTTTGGCGATTATTTTAAGCGTGAGGCGATCCACTGGAGCTGGGAGTTCCTGACCTCGCCCGAATGGGTCGGTATTGATCCCGACCGTCTCTATCCCTCAATCTACGTCGACGACGACGAAGCCTTTGAGATCTGGAACAAAGAGATCGGTATCCCGGCTGAGCGCATCTTCCGCTTTGGCAAGGAAGATAACTTCTGGGAGCATGGCTCTGGTCCCTGCGGCCCGTGTTCGGAGATCTACTATGACCGCGGTGAGGAATTCGGCTGCCATAAGCCGGGCTGCACCGTGGGCTGTGACTGTGACCGCTACATGGAGGTCTGGAACAACGTATTTTCTCAGTTCAACAACGATGGTCACGGCAATTATACCGAGCTCAAGCAGAAGAACATCGATACGGGTATGGGCCTTGAGCGTCTGGCCTGTGTGGTACAGGGCGTTGGATCGCTGTTTGAGGTTGACACCGTCCGCAATATCATGAAGCATATCGAGCGCATTGCGGGCGTCGAATATCACAAGGACGAAAAGACCGACATCTCGCTGCGCGTCATCACCGACCATATCCGTTCGACTGCCATGATGGTATGCGACGGCGTAATTCCCTCCAACGAGGGCCGCGGCTATGTGCTGCGCCGTCTGCTGCGCCGGGCTGCGCGCCATGGTAAGCTGCTTGGCATCAACCGCCCGTTCCTGTCCGAAGTGCTGGACACTGTAATCGCAGAGAACAAGGATCACTATCCGGAGCTTGAGCAGAAGAGCGACTATATCCACAAGGTCATCGAGATGGAGGAGGCACGCTTTGACGCCACGATCGACAGCGGCCTGTCCATTTTGGGCGATATGATCACCGCCGTCAAGGCAGAAGGTAAGACCGAGCTGCCGGCAGCAGACGCTTTCAAGCTGTACGATACCTACGGCTTCCCGATTGATTTGACCCTGGAGATCCTGGAAGAACAGGGCATGACGACCGACCGTGAGGGCTTTGACGTGCTCATGAATGAACAGCGTGTGCGCGCCCGTGAGGACCGCAAGAAGATGGGTGACCTCGGCTGGGCTTCGGAGAACCTTGGATTGGATAAATCGATCAAGACCCGTTTTGACGGCTACACCATCTACGACGAGAAGGCAACAGTCCTGGCTATCGTGGCCAACGGGGAAGTCGCTGGCTCCGCGGCCACCGGCGACCGTGTCACGATCGTGCTGGACCATACGCCTTTCTATGCAGAGATGGGTGGCCAGGTTGCAGACCATGGCTTGCTGACCAACGAAAAGGGGCTCTCGGTCCGTATCTCTGATGTGCAGAAGACCAAGGACGGCAAGTTCATGCATATCGGCGTGGTAGAGTCCGGCGTCATCGCTGTAGATGACATCGTCACGGCTGCTATTGATACGGCACGCCGGCAGGCGATCGCCCGCTCGCATACTGCCACCCACTTGCTGCAGAAAGCGCTGCGCATGGTGCTGGGCACCCATGTCGAGCAGGCCGGTTCCTACACCGATGCCGATCACGTCCGTTTTGACTTTACACATTTTGCGGCCGTAACGCCGGAAGAACTGAATCAGATCGAAGACATTGTCAATGATGCAATCTTTGCCGCCTATCCGGTTATTACCGAGGAAATGCCCATCGATGAGGCCAAAAAGCGCGGTGCAATGGCGCTGTTTGGTGAAAAGTATGGCACTGTTGTCCGTGTTGTGCAGGCCGGCGATTTCTCGATCGAGCTGTGCGGCGGCACCCATCTGACCAACACGGCACAGGCCGGCATGTTCAAGATCATTTCGGAGAGCTCGGTCGCGGCTGGCGTGCGCCGTATTGAGGCGCTGACCGGCAAGGGCGTGCTCAACTTCCTGCAGGAAAAGCAGAGCCTGATCCTGAATGCAGCGCAGGCCCTGAAAACCACGCCGCATGATCTGCTCGATAAGGTAGAGCAAGTACTGGGCGAGCTGCGCGATTCCAACAAGATGGTCGAGCATCTCAATACCAAGGTTGCCAATATGCAGATGATCGATCTGTTCAATCTGTCCCGTGACGTCAAGGGCGTCAACGTTATTGCGGCCAAGCTTGAAGATGTCACCCCGGATATGCTCCGCATCATGGGAGACCAGATCAAGTCCAAGGCGCCCAAAATGGTTGCTGTGCTGTCCACTGTATTGGACAACGGAAAGATTAACTTCCTGTGTGTCTGCGGCGCAGAAGCAGTCAAGGCTGGGGCACATGCAGGCAAAATCATCAAGGAAGTCGCCAAGATGTGCGGCGGTGGCGGCGGCGGCCGGCCGGATAACGCAACCGCCGGCGGCAAGGACGCTTCCAAGCTGGAAGAAGCGCTGGAAGCGGTCAACAACATTGTAGACGCTCAACTGTCCTAACGGATAGTCAGCTTATCGCACGGGAAAGGAGGTCTCTATTATGGATTGTCTATTCTGCAACATTGCATCGGGAAAGATCCCCTCGAAAAAGGTCTATGAGGACGATCTGTGTTATGCCTTTTATGACATTGATCCGCAGGCACCCACGCATTTTCTGGTAATCCCTAAGGCTCATATTGCGTCGGTCTCTGCGGTTACCCCCGAAAATGAAGCGGTTGTCGGCCACATGTTCTCGGTCATTGCCAAGTTGGCACAGGAGCTCGGGCTTGACAGCTACCGCGTGGTCTCCAATATCGGAGAACAGGCAGGACAGTCGGTCTTCCATCTGCACTTTCATGTGTTGTCTGGCCGTGACATGACCTGGCCTCCGGGCTGATTTCGTGGATTGTTTTGGAAGTGGCGCGCAGCGATGCCGCCACTTCTTTTCCTATCGTGCCATTTGCGACCAAGGGAGGCCTGCGTATGCGCCGTTTTGTGTTCTGCTTCGCCCTGGCATTTGCGGCCGGCTTATGGGTCGTACTGCAAATTTTCCCCGGACATATCCCGATGCTCACACGCCATGCACCGCTGCTGGCGCTTGCCGCAGTCTATGGGATCTACACCGCGCGCTATTTCTGCCGTCCACTGATCGCCTGTATCTTGGCCGGTTTTGTCGCTGGTGGGCTGTACACAGCTGTCTATCATCAAGTGTTTGTCGCGCCTTTGGATACGCTGCGCGAGCGCACCGTCATTGCACAGGCCGAAGTGCGCGCAGAGCCCGACGTCTATGACCGTAACCAGCGCGTTGAGGTCAAGGTCCGCTGTGACTCGGTCGGACTGACAGGATATCCGCTCGATACCTTCTCCGCCATTGGCTATGTGCCGCTGACCGAGACCGCTCTGGCCCCAGGCGACCAAATCCAAGTGCTTGCGACCTTCTATGAGCCTACTGTACGGCAAGGCTTTGACCGGCAGCGGCATCAAATGTCCAATGGCAATTTCTTATCTTTTTCCTACCTGCGTGACCAGGAAAGTGGGGAAGCTGCTCTGTTTGAGGTGACGCACGCGGCATCTACGCCACTGCGCTACCGGCCGCAGGCATTGGCTCGTCAGTTTGGCGATCGCATCCTATCCTTGTTGCCGGAACGGGAGGGCGGCTTCCTTTATGCGCTGCTGCTTGGCAATCTCTCTCATCTGGACCCTATGGACGAACAAAACTTGCAGAAAGTCGGCCTGAGCCACATTATCTCTGTATCTGGTATGCACCTAATGTTCCTGATCGGCTTAATTTACCGGCTATTTAGCCGCCGGATTGGCGTCTTTCTATCATTTTTTGTCATTTTAATTTTTATTCCCATGGCAGGGGCTTCGCCATCCATCATCCGTGCGGGCATTATGTCCGCACTCTCGGGCGTCGCCTTTCTCTTCGGGCGGGAGAGCGATGGTCAGACCTCCCTGGGCGCGGCGTTGCTCCTGCTGCTGTGCTGCAATCCGTATGCACTGTTCAGCCTGAGCCTGGAGCTCTCCTTCTTATCAACCTTTGGCATTCTCCGCTATACCACTAGGCTGGAGCATATCCTGTTCGGCAAATTGTATGTGCGCATCGCAAACCGCATGGCCCGGAAACTTGTACAGACCTGTGGTGCGACCATCAGTTGCTCCCTATGTGCCATGCTGTTCACAACGCCAATCCTGATCTGCACGTTTGGATATGTGACCCTGCTCTCTGTTCCAGCCAACCTCATCACACTGAGCGCAATCAGCCTAGTATTCAGCCTCGGTGTATTCTTCTGCCTGCTCCCATTTTTGTCCGGACTCCTCACATACATCCTGACACCGCTCATCGACTATATCTTTTGGTCCTCTGCGCAGCTGGGACGCCTGCACTGGGGTATCCTCTACTGGGAGGAGTCCAGCGGAAAAATCGCCGTTGTTGCTTCTGTCCTGTTGGTCGTGCTCATTTTGGGACATAAATATCTCAAGCCGCGGGTTACGATTCCGCTCTGCTGCTGTGCCCTGATCGGTGCAACAGGATATGGGCACTTCGTACACAGCCGAACCACACGGGTCACCCTGCACGCGGTAGGGGAGGGGCAAATGATCTCGATCGCTCAAGGTTATCAGCACTTGTCCCTCATTGACTGCGGCTGTGCGGCCAATCAAGACGGTATGGAAATCTTGCGGGAGACCATGAATTGGTATGGATTTTCTGAAATTGACACCATCTTATTTACGGCGGTAGACAAAGCGCATGCGCGCAGCGCTGCCGAGATCCTATCGACCATCCCGGTATCACGCTGCATCCTGCCAAACCATCTCAAGGAGAGCGATACCCTGGATGAGCTGACAGCCGCCGCACAGGCGGCCGACGTCCCGCTGATCGTCTGGACGCGGGAAGGGGAGAGCCAGATTGATCTGCCTGGTATCGCACAAACCACACTCATCGGTGGAATTGACCGCAAGCTCGGCGTACAATTGCGCGACGGCGCGTTGGATTTGCTGATCCTGCACAGTATGACACAAAACATGCTGGACGAACTGCTAGCCGTGCAGCCAGTTACAGGGCAATGTGTCATCTTGGCAAATCAATTTGAGAAACAGGATTACTTACAGCGCGCACTGGCAATTACTCAGCCAGAGGAAATTATCCTATCCACTGGATATGGCTCACTCACGTCTCTTTTTGATATCCCGGTCCGTTCGACCAGCGAACTTGGCGATCTGTCCTGGACCATTCCACACCTCTAAGGAGAGCGATTATGGCAAAGAAGCAAG
>DWWZ01000094.1 GCA_019119435.1 Candidatus Butyricicoccus avicola | reverse complement strand
ATGAAGCGTGACGCGATCGCTGCAAACTCTGCACGAGTGATGTTATTGTTCGGACGGAAGGTGCCATCTTCATAGCCCTGAATGATGCCTGCGTTGACCATGGTCGAGATGGCGTTGTTATACCATGCATCGGCTGCAACATCTGTAAAGTTGTTAGATGTCGACCAGAACTGATCACGTGCCTCGTCGGTCAGCAGACGGAAGAAGATGGTCGCAACCTCGGCACGGGTGATATTGGCCTGCGGACGCACCGTACCATCCTCAGCATAGCCGATGATGTACGCATAGTGATCCTCCGTGTTGAGCCACGGTGTCTCTGCCAACGGAACGTCCTCCTCAATGATCTCTTCAGATTCTTCAGGTTCTTCATCCGGCTTATCATCCTCATCATTTGGCTTATACTCTGGATGATATGCGCCACCGCCGGGTTCTTCCGGTTCGGGTTCTTCCGGCTCAGGCTCTTCCTCCGGCTGGTCATTCATCACGCCCCGCTGATTGGACTGGACGATTACACCCAGGAGGTCGGACGAGCCGGGCGTGACGGTAAGAAGTCCAAGGCCGTGCTGCTCTGGCACAGCTATGACTTTACCATCTGCGAGCGTCTGATTCGCAAGAACGCGCTGGACCTGACCGGCAAGGAACTCAAACAGCGTCTGGCTGCACTGCATGCCCTGCGGAGGTATGTGCAAACCGAAGATCGCTGCCGCTGGCAGATGATCCGCGAATTTTTCGGAGAGCAGCCGGGCAAACGCTGTAAAAAACGATGCGACTACTGCAAGCGCAAGTAAACGGCGATGATTCCGGACAAAGCGGCAGCATCGCTTGTGTGTTAAGCGTAACACCGTGCTTTGCTTTACGCAAGCAAAATGACGTGATTGGTTGACAAAACAGCCCAAAACACATATAATATTTTTGAATAACAATAGTATGGAAAAGAGAAAATGGGATATGCTCAAAGAAGATATGATGCGCAGACTGCGCGATCTGGACGAGGAAGCAGCGCTTTTGCTGCCGGACAGCCAGCGGCTGCGGCTGGTCATCGTGGGAGGCGGTGCACTCATTTTGATGGAGGTCATCGCGCGAAGTACCCATGATATTGATGCGCTCGCGGTGTCGCCGCAGCTCAGGTCGCTGCTGGCCGATTACGATATCAACTGTGATGTGCAGGCGTACAGCTGTAATTTTGCCTACAATTATGAGAGCCGTCTGCAAAAACTGCCGATTGACGGTCAGGTAATCGATTTTTACACGGCTTCGCTGGAAGATATCGTCATTGCAAAGCTGTTTTCCATTCGGCCGCAGGATCGGGAGGACATCATTTCGCCAGCCGTCCTCGCACAGCTCGACTGGGAGCGCCTGCACCAGATCGCCCATGCACCCGATGAAGTGATGGCAAACGTGCTCAGTGACCGGTCTTATCGCGATTTTCTGTATGATTTTTCCGAGTATGAAAGGAGATACCGCCCGTGCGGCAACTGACATTCCGTGGATTCGTAACCCAGTATGTACAGTCCCTGTCCCTCACAGGGACACTCAGCCTGAGCAAGCTGTTTGAGGAGATGACCACCCAAAACGCCCGCCTGAAAGCCCCGCTGTTTGCGTACGCAGTCGAGAGCGGCAAGCTGCACACGCTGCTCAACGTCTGCCGTGAGAATCAGGCGGTTTTCGCCGAGTACACCGCGCTGTACGAGATGTTAAACAAGAATGAGGATGTGAAATGGTCATCCGACACCTTGCCGCCCGAGTACCAGAAGGTGTGGAACAGCTTTTGTGCGGTCAAGCGGCAGGGCGAGCGTGATGATCGCGTCAAGCAGTTGATGGCGGACAAGATCACTGCCATCCAGCAGCAAAAAGGTCTTTCGACCTATCGCATGTGCAAGGATTTGCAGCTCAATAACGCAAACGTCAACGCGTGGCTCAAGAATCGAGATCCCAAGAAGATCGGTCTGGACACTGCGCGTGCCGTTCTGCGCTATGCCGAGCGCTATACCCCAGCGCTGGCGTAAAAGCCATCCATCTGCAATTTGTTAGAATTTTGTTAGAAATGCGGCTGTGCGGCGCACCCCAAAAAATTCCAACCCCTTCCAAAAGGACAAAAAAGCCCCGTATCGAAAGATACGGGGCTTTTTTCGTGGTGCCGCCAGCGGGAATCGAACCCGCACAGTATTTCTACCGAGGGATTTTAAGTCCCTTGTGTCTACCAGTTCCACCATGGCGGCGCATCACGGCTCAATTATTATAGCAAATCGGGCTTTGGTTTGTCAACCAGTCCGGGCAAGCCCGCAAAAAAAGGGAGACGCCGCAGCGTCCCCCCTCGGGATCATGTGAAAACGGGACTCTTAGAGGGCAGCCTTTGCCTTCTCAACCAGCGCCGCGAACGCCGCGCTGTCGCCGACAGCCAGCTCGGAGAGCATCTTGCGGTTGATCTCGATGCCAGCCTTCTTCAGGCCGTTCATAAAGCGGCTGTAGTTGATGTCGCAAGCCTTGCAGGCCGCGGAAATACGGGTGATCCACAGGCGGCGGAAGTCGCGCTTCTTGTGCTTACGGCCGATGTAAGCGTACTTGAGGGACTTCATGACCGCCTGGTTGGCAGTTCTAAAATGGGTGGACTTGGCGCCGAAATAGCCCTTGGCGCGCTTCAGAATCTTCTTTCTTCTCTTGCGCGACATCATCGCGCCCTTAACTCTTGCCATAGTATGTTAGCCTCCTGTTATAGTCTCTGATGAAAAAGAAT
Organism: Candidatus Butyricicoccus avicola; assembly: GCA_019119435.1. Lineage (GTDB taxonomy): Bacteria > Bacillota > Clostridia > Oscillospirales > Butyricicoccaceae > Butyricicoccus > Butyricicoccus avicola. The sequence continues at coordinate 2,381 of DWWZ01000094.1, read as the reverse complement.
TTACGCGTACGGCAGCAGGCGCTTGACCTCTGCAACGTTGGTCTTGTCCGCGAAGCCTTCCTTGCGCAGGTGGCGCAGGCGCTTGGTGTTCTTCTTGGTCAGGATGTGGCGGCGGCCAACATGAGCGCGCTTGATCTTGCCGCTCTTGGAAACCTTGAATCTCTTCTTTGCACCGCTGTGCGTCTTGATCTTAGGCATATTCGTTTAAACTCCTCTCTGTATGTCGCATCCGTGGAATAAAGGGGATGCACCTTGGGTTTACTTTTCCTTTTTGATGGGGGCCAGGAACATGTGCATGTGGCGGCCCTCCAGCTTGGGCTGCTTTTCGATGGTGCCAAACTCGCTGCACTGTTCCGCGAAGCGCTTGAGCAGCTCCAGACCGATGGAAGAATGGGTGACTTCGCGGCCGCGGAAGCGGACGGACACCTTGACCTTGTCGCCGCCCTTGAGGAATCTGCGCGCATGCCCAACCTTGACGTTCAGGTCGTTGACATCGATGCCGGGGGACAGGCGGATCTCCTTGATCTCCATCACGCGCTGGTTTTTGCGCGCCTCTTTCTCGCGCTTGGCCTGCTCAAAGCGGAACTTACCGTAGTCCATGATGCGGCAGACCGGCGGCTGGGCCTGCGGCGCGATCTTGACGAGGTCCATACCGCGCTCAATGGCGACCTCAAGCGCCTTCTGCGCGGACATGATGCCGAGCTGCTCGCCGCCCGCGTCGATCAGGCGGACTTCCTTGTCGCGGATTTCTTCGTTGATCTGATGTTCCATGCTGCTAATAGCGAACGCACCTCCTAGCGGTTTTCACGGGAAATTTTTTCGGGCACAAAAAAAGGACAGCCGCGCTGTCCGTACATGGTCACTGTCCCCGAAAGCCGCCCAGGCGGCGCCAATTTTCCCGGCATGCGTGGCCGCATGCGGCGGACGCGCCGGCGGAGGAACGATGTGAACCCGTTTGCGGAAAGCGGCGGGTGAAGGCCGGACGCGGCAGGCCGCGGGCCTTACTTTTTTGTTGCTTTGTTAGTATAACCGCTCTTTCCGCGTTTGTCAAGTGGGCTGTATGTAAAATTTTTAAATCTTGCGGAAAACCGCGCTTTTGCTTGACAAATGCCCGCAAATATCGTACAGTAGTACCCTAAGCCGGGCGGGATTGCCGGCGGGTACGCATCCAGCCGTGAAATTTTTTACGTCTTTTTCCAAAAAAGCCATTGAAAATTCCCCCGCTTTCCGTTATCCTGATGTTAACAGGAATACACCGCCGCCGCGCGGCATAGAATCTTACTATCACGGAGGTTCACGCAAGTTATGAGCGAAACGTTCGGCAACGACTACGTTGTCCTGACCGATGAGGACGGCAACGAGGTCGAATTTGAACATATCGACACCGTAGAGGTTGACGGCAACCTGTATATGGCCTTTATCCCGGCGGAGCTCGCTGTGGACGAGGAGGCCGAGGTCGTCATCCTGCGGGTTGACGACGAGGACGGCGAGGAAATCTTGGTCTCGGTCGATGACGACGACGAGGCCGACCGCATCTTCCAGATCGTTATGGAGCGCGTCGAGGACATGTACGACGACGCCGGCGAGTAATCCCCCGCCCCCTCTTTCCCTGGAAGACCCCCCTGCAATGTTTGACAGCGGCCCGTTTTAAACCCACATTATGTATAAGGGATTCCGAATATCTCCCTTGCCAAGCGCAGGCCTCCCGCGAATCAAAAGCGGAAGTTGGAAGCACAGCGGTCTGGGATAGGAAGCCCACCTGCTCGAGTCGTGCAGGTTATTATAATGGGCTGCATCGGCAAAGCGGGGGCTCTTTTTTTTGCATGGACTCTTTTTGCGGGTCCTTTCTCCTCTATCTGCTGGCCGGGAACGGCCTTTCTTTTTTGCCTTTTTTCATCTTTTCTATACTTTTTGCAATCTATTTTCGACATCTTGCCGCAAATCTTTCGGTTTTTTCTGCAACTTTTACAGCATTCCCTCTAAATTTCTTATAAAGTTTACATAAAATTCATTTGATTTCGACATGCATTTCTGTTATACTATACAAGGACGGAGGGCCGTGGAAACACCCGCGCGCCATCCGAATATTTTACATAGCAGAGAGGAGGCATGATCGACATGCTGATGACCAAGATTCGCCCCCAGCGTCCGGATACGCCCGATATTGATGACCTGATCTACGGCACAGAGTCCGCACAGAGCACCAAGTAAAACGGAAGGCGGTTTCGCCGCAATGGCACTTTCCACGCTGGCAGGATTTCGTCCAGGCGTGGTTTTCTTTTATCTATCCAAAAGATTTTTCTTTTTAACGATATTGAAATGGGAACGTCCGGACAAGGCTGATTCCAGAAAGAAAAGCCCGAAGCGATGCAGACAGGCAC
>DWWZ01000012.1 GCA_019119435.1 Candidatus Butyricicoccus avicola | reverse complement strand
GCCGCTGTGCGCCGCGTGCCCATCGGCATTTCGGTCATCACGAACACCGGCCCCCAGGCATTCGCCGTCGCCTATCACGGCCAGCAGCGCCCCGCAGATTGACCGGGCAAACGGTGGCATCTTGGAAAAATCTTTGCGCGTTTCGTGTAAAATTGGGATTCAGGCCCATGCAAGGGGATAAAAATATTGAAAAAATCCCAAATTTTTCGAATTTTCTATTGAAACCGGTCCCAAAACCAAGTATAATTTTGTATTAGTGGTGGGAACCTGGGAAAGAACCGCACTTTCGGCCGGGAACCCCCTGATATTTCCGTTCATCAGACGATATTTTTACCTGATATAAAGGAGATGCTATTATGGAGTATAACAAGAAGAGCGTAGAGGATATCGACGTCTCCGGCAAGAAGGTTATTGTCCGCTGCGACTTTAACGTGCCGCAGGACGAGAACGGCCGCATCACCGACGACAAGCGCATTGTCGCCGCGCTGCCGACCATCAAGTACCTGCTGGAGCACAATGCAGCTGTCATCCTCTGCTCGCATCTGGGCCGTCCGAAGGGCGAGTTCAAGATGAAGTATTCGCTCGCGCCTGTCGCAGAGCGCCTGTCCGAGCTGCTCGGCCAGAAGGTAACGCTGGCAAAGGACGTCATCGGCGAGGACGCCAAGAAGCTGGCCGCAGCCCTCAAGCCCGGCGAGGCAATGCTGCTTGAAAATGTCCGTTTCCACAAGGAAGAGGAGAAGAACGACCCCGCATTTGCCAAGGAACTGGCTTCCATGGCTGAGATTTATGTCAACGACGCGTTCGGCACCGCACACCGCGCCCACGCTTCGACCGCCGGCATCGCCGACTACCTGCCCGCAGTCTGCGGCTTCCTGATCCAGAAGGAAATCTCGATCATGGGCAAGGCGCTGGCAGATCCGGCCCGCCCGTTCGTCGCCATCCTGGGCGGCGCCAAGGTATCGGACAAGATCGGCGTTATCAACAACCTGATCGAGAAGTGCGACACCATCATCATCGGCGGCGGTATGTCCTACACCTTCATGAAGGCGATGGGCAAGGAGATCGGCACCTCGCTGTGCGAGGAGGACAAGCTGGACCTGGCCAAGGACCTCATGAAGAAGGCCGAGGACAAGGGCGTCAAGCTGCTGCTGCCGGTTGACACCGTGTGCGCCGACCACTTTGCAGCCGATGCAACCCCGGTCGTTTACGACGCAGGCGCGCTGCCGGCTGACATGATGGGCCTGGATATCGGCCCCAAGACCATCGAGCTGTTCTCGGACGCGGTCAAGGATGCAGGTACGGTCGTATGGAACGGCCCCATGGGCGTCTTTGAGTTCGACGCATTCGCAGTTGGCACCAAGGCGGTTGCCAAGGCGATCGCGGCTTCGCATGCAGTCTCCATCATCGGCGGCGGCGACTCGGCGGCGGCTGTTGAAAAGCTGGGCTTTGCCGACAAGATGACCCACATCTCCACTGGCGGCGGCGCTTCGCTCGAGTTCCTCGAGGGCCTGGAGCTGCCCGGTATCGCTTGCCTGGAAGACAAGTAATATATCATTATTTTCGGTATTCCCGGGGCGGACAGCCTCCGCCCCGCGTTTACATACATTATAAAAAGATAAACTGTGAATCCATCTGCGTTCATTGTCCGGCTCCTGCCGTTTGCGCGGATGGTGAAAGGGGTATTAGAACAATGAATCGCAGATATCGCAAGACGATCATCGCTGGCAACTGGAAGATGAACAAGACGCCGAGCGAGGCCAAGGCCCTCATCGAGGAGATGAAGCCGCTCCTGTCCAAGACCAAGTGGTGTGAGATGGTGCTGTGCGTACCGTTCACGGATATCCAGGCGGCGGTCAAGGCTGCCAAGGGCTCCAAGATTGCGATCGGCGCCGAGAACATGCACTTCGAGAAGTCCGGCGCATTCACCGGCGAGATCTCCGCGGATATGCTCAAGGAGCTGGGCGTCAAGTACGTCATCATCGGCCACTCCGAGCGCCGTCAGTACTTCGCTGAGACCGACGAGACCTGCAACAAGAAGGTCAAGGTCGCCATCGAGAACGGCCTGCGCCCGATCCTGTGCGTCGGTGAGTCCCTCGCAGAGCGCGAGCAGGACGTGACCATGGAAGTCATCCGCAAGCAGGTCAAGATCGCCCTGCAGGGTGTTGCGGTTGAGGACATCAAGAAGGTCGTCATCGCCTACGAGCCCATCTGGGCCATCGGCACCGGCAAGACCGCAACCGCTGAGCAGGCGGGTGAGGTCTGCGCCAAGATCCGCGACTGCCTGCGCGAGCTGTACGGTGCGCGCGCTGCCCGTGCAATCACCATCCAGTACGGTGGCTCTATGAATGCGAAGAATGCAGCAGAGCTTCTGGCACAGCCCGATGTAGACGGCGGCCTGATCGGCGGCGCTTCGCTCAAGTCCGCTGACTTCGCGGCAATTGTTGAGGCTGCAAATCAGTAATTTTCGCATGCGGGTGTTTTTTCCCCGTGCACAGTTAGTGAGGGGGACAACGGGAGCTCTGTTGTCCCTTTCTCTCGACGTTAAGGAGTAATGAGAAACATGGCAACCAAGAGAACGAACAGAAAGACCGCGGCCGCAAAGACCACGGCGAAGAAGGCAGGGTCTGCCGCTTCCGCAGTGACTGCACCGCAGGCGGCGGCCCCGGCCGCCGCGCCGGTTGCTGCATCTGCCGCGGCAAAGGCCCCGGCGGCCAAGGGGGCTGCTCCGGCAGCCAGGGAGACCACGGCCGCTGCCAAGAAGGCCCAGCCGGCGTCCGCATACAAAAAGCATCCGCTGGCCCTCATCATCCTCGATGGTTTCGGCTATCGCAAGGAAACCGAGGGCAATGCCATCGCAATGGCAAAGAAGCCGGTGCTCGACGAGGTATTCTCCGCACATCCCCACACCCTGATCGGTGCGTCCGGCATGGATGTCGGTCTGCCCGACGGTCAGATGGGTAACTCGGAGGTTGGCCACACCAACATCGGCGCGGGCCGCATCGTCTACCAGGAACTGACCCGCATCACCAAGTCCATCCAAGACGGCTCGTTCTTCCAGAACGAGGCTTTCCTCGCAGCGGTGGACCAGTGCCGCTGGTTTAATTCCACCCTGCACATCTTCGGCCTGATGTCGGACGGCGGCGTGCACTCGCACCTCGACCACATCTGCGCGCTGCTGGAGCTGGCAAAGCGTGAGGGCCTCAAGAAGGTCTGCGTGCACTGCTTTATGGACGG
>DWWZ01000093.1 GCA_019119435.1 Candidatus Butyricicoccus avicola | reverse complement strand
TCAGGACGGAAGATCTCGATGGTGCAGCAGTCGCCGTCAAAGCCGATCTTCTTGAGCGTGTCTGCATAGCGCTGGTGCGGCAGGCAGTCGCCCTCGGCGTCCGGCCACATGCGCTTCTCGTCGTTGTTATAGTAACAGCCACAGGGCAGGTCCTCGGTACCGTTCAAGTGCCAGACAAAAATCTTCTTGCCATCGGCCTTCTCCAGAGCATCCCAGCCCGAACCCATTGCATAGAAATGATACTGATCCAGAGTGACACCCACGTTCGGGCTGCCGACAGCCTCTACGATGGCGTATGCGTCCTCAAAGCGGTTGATGGTCATGGCTGGCTCGCCGCAGAACTCCAGGCTGAGCTTGATGCCATGCGGCTCGCACTTCTTGACCATCTCCTTCAGCACGGCAACCGCGTCCTCGCGGATCTCCTTGCGGGTCGGGGTCAGGCCGCGCTCCTTCATGTCCTTGGAGGGCACGACGACGATCATCTTGCAGCCCAAGATATCGCAGCGGCGGATGATCTCATCCAGCTCGGCCATAACGGCGTCCTTCTCCTCCTGGGTCTGCTTCATGTTGAAGAAGCACAGGGCGTTGTAGGACAGCATCTTGAGGTGATGGGTCTTAAACCACTCGCCCATCTCCTCGAGCGTAATCTTGCCCGCTTCCAGGTCGCGGTTCAGGCACTCGGACTGGATGTCGATAAAGTCAAAGCCGTACTTCTCGCAGTACTCCAGGTCCTTCATCACAGAATGATCTTTGCAAAAGCGGTCGTTTGCTTCGTTAAATCCAATTTTCATGGTAATTGCTCCTTTTTATGTCTGTCTAAATCGCAGATCCCTGCTTCCAGACAGGCGTCCCGGGACTGCCGGTCCTCCCGCAGTCCCGAAGCCACCCGAAGAAGAAGAGAGATTGTTGTTTTTTTGTCTTACGCGCGCTTTGCGTTCTTGCGCATATCCAGTACAACCGAGCCAACGATGATGACGCCCTTGACAATGTTCGTCATGTTGTCGTCAACCTTCAGCATAACCAGGCCGTTGTTGATAACGCCCAGGATGAGGATACCAGCAAGGACACCGGATACACGGCAGATACCGCCGGTATGGGAGGTGCCGCCTACGGTTGCCGCCGCGATGGCGTCCAGCTCGTAGTTCAGGCCGGTATTGGCCGGGTCAGCCGAGCCTGCGCGGCCTGCCAGCAGCATGCCGGCGATGGCTGCACATACCGAGCACCAGATATAGACCAGGATCAGGTTCTTCTCTACGTTGATACCAGCGACACGTGCCGCCTGGTCGTTGCCGCCGATGGCGTAAACGTTTTTGCCGAAGCGGGTCTGCGTGAGCAGAAAGGCCGCGATGGCGAACATAACGAAGAACACGATGATGATGATCGGGAAATTGCCGATCTTAGCCGAGCCGAGGAAACGGAAGTCTTCCGACAGGTTGGAGACAGGACGGTTGGTGTACATTTTTGCGCCTGCGCGGCAGATGAGCTGTGCGCCCAGGGTCGCGATGAAAGGCGGAATCTTGGTGTAAGCGATGATCGCGCCATAGATTGCGCCGATGCCTGCGCCGAGCGCTAGGCCGATGAGGAATACCAGCGGGGCCGGCAGAGTGCCGACGCCGGGCAGGATTGCGTTCGCGTAGTCAATCGGCTGCACCAGCGAGCCGGTAATGACTGCGACCAAGGCCGCCGATGCGCCGATGGTCAGGTCAATGCCCTTGGACAGGATGGCGAACATAACGCCGAAGGCCATGATGCCCTTAACCGCCTCGCCCGAGAGCAGCGTCAGCATGTTGCTGACCGAGAAGAAGCTGGGCTGGGCGATACTCATAATGATAACCAGTACGATCAATACCAGCCAAATGGAGTTCTGCGACAGGAACTTTTTCTTGTCAAACGACTTTAGCATACCATTTTCCCCTCTTTCTTATTTCTGGTCGTCAGCGGGCTGGTACGGAACCTCGCTGGTAGCATATTTCAGGATGAGTTCGGATGAGAAATCCTTGCGGTCGACGATCGCCGTCATGATCCCTTCATGCATGACGACAATGCGGTCGGACATGCCCATGACCTCGGGCAGCTCGCTGGAGATCATGATGATGGCCTTGCCTTCGCCGGCCAGTTTGGTGATCAGCGAGTGGATTTCGGCCTTGGCGCCGACGTCAATACCGCGGGTCGGCTCATCGACGATCAGGATATCCGGATCGGTCAGCAGCCAGCGCCCGACCAGGACCTTCTGCTGGTTGCCGCCCGACAGGTTCTGGATCGGAGTGTCGATGGACGGCGTCTTGGTATTGAGCTTTCGGACATACTCTTCGGTGTCCGCGCGCATCTTCTTGTGATTGAGCGGGAAGCCATATTTCTTGAGGCTTGCCAGGACCGTATTGTCCTTGATGCTCAAAAGGCCGACGATGCCGTTGCCGCGGCGGTCTTCGGTCAGCAGGGCGATCTTATGGGCAATCGCCTGCTCAGGGGATTTGATGTGCAGTTCCTTGCCATCCTTATAGATCTTTCCGCCCGTGATGCGGCGCATGCCGAAGATGGCCTCGGCGGTCTCGGTACGGCCTGCGCCGACCAGGCCGGCCATGCCCAGAATCTCGCCGCGATGCAGCTCAAACGATACGTTCTTGACAGCGCGTCCGGCCGCCAGGTTCTCTACCTTCAGGATCGTCTCACCAATGGGGCAATCAACCTTGGGGAACATATCGGTGACTTCACGGCCAACCATCAGCTGGATGACCTTATCGACGTTCAGATTTTCCGCGCGGTCGGTCGTGATGTACTCACCGTCGCGGTATACGGTGATGTCGTCCGAGATGCGGAAGATCTCGTCCATCTTGTGCGAAATGTAGATGATTGCGACATTTTTCGCCTTAAGTTCGGCAATGATCCGGAACAGATGCTCGACCTCGGCATCGGTCAGGGACGAGGTTGGCTCGTCCATGATCACGATGCGGCTGTCGTAGGAGATCGCCTTGGCAATCTCGACCATCTGCATCTTGGCGACCGTGAGGTTTCCCATCTTCTCATCCGGGTCCAGGTCCAGGCCCAGCTTTTGGAACAGCTCGATGCTGTCCTGCCGCATCTTCTTGTGATCGACGATCAGGCCCTTGCGGGGCGCGCGGCCCAGCCAAAGGTTTTCGCATACGCTGCGCTCGGGAACCGGGGACAGCTCCTGATGGATCATGGAAATACCGGCGTTGAGCGCCTCCAGCGTATTCCTAAAATGGACTTCCTTGCCTTCAAACACAATCTTGCCGGAGGTGGGCGGATGGATACCGATGAGGCATTTCATCAGCGTCGATTTGCCTGCGCCGTTCTCACCCATCAGGGTGTGGACGGTGCCTGGGCGTACCTTGAGCTGGACGCCCTTGAGCGCGCGAACGCCGGGAAACAGCTTCACGATATCGGTCATCTCTAAGATATACTCTTGACTCACTATTTTTCACCCCAATATCTCTGTGTTTTATCAGGAAAGGGGCTGCGTGGTCCCTTTCCTTTCTGCAATCAGCAATTATTCGTAATCTGCTACGTTGTCCGGGGTGACAGGCTCGAACGGAACCCATACGATGTTGGCGTTTTCGTCGTCAACCTCGTACTCGGTGCCCTCGTTGATAGCCTTGCCTTCCAGCATGTTGACCGCTGCCTGTACAGCGCCCAGGCCCTGGCCGTTCGGGTCCTGGAATACGGTCATCGCCAGCGTGCCGTCCTTGACTGCCTGGATGCCGTCAACCGTTGCGTCGATGCCGACGATCGGGATGGAGGTCGGGTCCAGACCCTGTGCGGTCATAGCCTCAACCGCGCCAAGCGCCATCGCGTCGTTGTTTGCGATGATGCAGTCAAAATCGGTGGTGGTCAGCAGCGGGGAGATCATGTCCATCGCGGTCGCGCGGTCATAGTCGGCAACCAGCGGCGCTGCCGCCTCGACCGGATTGAGGCCGCCGTCCTTCATATGCTGGATGACAGAAGCCGAGCGCTGTTCAGTATGTACGAGGCCCAGCGTGCCCTGCAACATGAGGTACTTGACATCGGTCTGGCCCTTCTCATTGAAGTATTCTGCCAGGAAATCGCCCTGATAGCCGCCCGAAGTCATCTCGTCTGAGCCGACAAAGGCTGCACTCTCATTGAGGATGGAGGTATCGGCCGGTGCGCGGTTTACAAATACGACCTTCATGTCGCCCGCAGCATCGATGCACTGCTGTGCGGTCTCGGCGTCAACCAGGTTGACCAGGACGGCGTCGTCGCCCGCGTTGCGCGCGGACTCAATGAACTGGATGAGCTTGCTCGTGTCGTTCTGCGCGTCCTGCGTTGCCAGGGTAACGCCGAGCTGGTCGGCTGCATTCTTTGCGCCGGTCTCCAGCGCGCTCAGGAACTCATCGCGCAGGCTCATGATAAGCGTCATGCTGTAGCCGTCATCGCCGTTGTCCGAGGCGGTGTCTGCGCCCTGGGCTGCGGTGTCATTGCCGCCGCCTGCACAGCCGGCCAGCATTGCCGTCAGCATTGCGGAAGCTACAAATCCTGCAAAAATTCTCTTTTTCATCTTTTTACCCTCAGCTTTCTCTTCATTTTCCGTGTGCCGTGCACGTTCCCAATTCTTTAAAACGTGGTCTTGGCTGTGAACTTAATTCAATTTTATCAAATATTTGGGCGCTGTCAACCTGTTTTTCCATTTTCAACAATCTGCACATGTTTCAAGGGGCATACTTCATCAACTTGTCTATAAAAAATTGTAATCGTGTCTTCTTTCACTAAGTATTTTCCC
>DWWZ01000092.1 GCA_019119435.1 Candidatus Butyricicoccus avicola | reverse complement strand
CCGCGCAAAAGCATGAAGGATTTGTAAAACAGGGGCGAAACGCCCCGCACGGCTGTGCGGGGCGTTTGAACGCTCATAGGGCATTCCAGGCAATCCAGTAGATGCCGAATGAAAGCAGGTTCTCCGGCTGTTCATTAGGGGTCTCCCGGTAAAAAGTGATCTCCCAGCGAGGAGACGCTACGGGATAGTGGATCGTCTGTCCATCTGCGGTGATCGCGAACCTGACCGAGCCGTCACAGATCCGGCCATCCGTCTCGGTCAGAAAGCGAAAACTGTCTGACGCAGCGTCGTACACCAAAATATCCCGAGCCGTCCCTTGTGGGCGGCACAGAACCACAGCCTCCTTGGGCTGTAATGGCAGAAACGCTGGTTCTTCCGGTGGAAGCGCACGGAAATTCCAAGTCAGAACTGCAAGCAAAAATATGGACACTACAAGCAACGTGCGCGGATATGCAGACCTCATATCGTTTCTAACTCATATAATCCATCTGCAAATTTTCCCACCCGAATCGGTAAATCGGCAGTGAAAAACTCTTCATCGCTCAGTGAAGGGTCTAACTCATGCTCTCCCTGATACCAGTGCTGCAATGTAGGAATATCTGCTTCGACTCCTTCAAGGAGCAGTTCATACTCTGCTTTCGTAATAGGGCGCGGAATGCCATTTTCAACTAAAATAGCATTCTCTAAATATTGTTGATTATCTGCTGCAAGTGCTGACTGGTATACAGGAATAATACAAACAGTTAATAATAAACATATGAAACGGTGAAACAGTTTTTTCATAAATATCACTCCTTTTCAACCAATACGTATTGTTGATAACCTTAGTATAATGCATATTTAGTGATTTTCAACGATTTATTTAACCAAATATTTTCTACATTTTTGCGGCTTTTCACAAAACAAAATTTGTTCCAGTATCTCAATGAAGTTCAGTTTTGCTCTTTTCGTCTGCCGCTTTATCCTGTATAATAGAGTGCATAGAAATCGTGTGAAAGGAATGATGAAGATGGCGGACTTTATGACCCATGATCTGCTGGGCGAACAGGCGCTTGCCGTATTCCCGGCGGCGGCCCAGCGCGCGGCTGCACTGCATCCCGCGGTATTCCGCTGGGGCCTGCAGGGGCCGGACCCGCTCTTTTTCCACAAGGTATACGCCGGCAGTCCGCTGCACAAGCTCGGCAACCGGCTGCATGAGGAAAAGACCGACGTCTTTTTCACCGTCTTTGCCGAGTCGGTCAACCGGCTGACCGATTGCTCCCACGACATCGCCGCGGCCTATTTTTACGGCTTCCTGTGCCATTACGCGCTGGACAGCACCATTCATCCGTATGTATATTACCAGCAGCATGCCTGCATCCAGGCCATGCCGGACGAAAACGCCTCGGCCATCCACTGCCAGATCGAGACAGATATCGACTGTGCGCTCTACGACCACTATAAAGGCGACCACCTGCATCTGCCCGCCCAGGCCTACCAGATGGGCGACGAGGAGACCGCCGTCGTCTCGGTGCTGTTGCACCATCTGATCCTGCGCGTGCTGCGCGTCGATGTGCCCACGCGCGAACTGCGCCCGGCGTTCTCCGAGACGCTCGCCTGCCAACGGCTGTTCTACCAGGGCAGCGGCCGCGTCCTGAGCCGGCCGGCGCGCACAGTTGAGCGCTTCCTCGGCAAGGGCCCGCTGCTGACCTCGCATATCAAGACCGGCCTGCCCCAGTGGGACGCGCTCAACGAGTCCCACGCGCCCTGGCGCAACCTGTGGAACCCGGACGTCGTGTGCACCGAGAGCGTCATCGAGCTGTTCGAGCTGGCCAAGGACAAGGCCGCCGAGCTCGCCAGCAGCTATGCCGCGCAGTTTGACTCGGGCTGGATGCTCAACCTATCCTACTACGAGCCGTTTGACAACGGCAACTATGCGCGCCCCAAGCCATAACAAGAGCCCGCTCGCAGGAGCGGGCTCTTTCCTGCCGTGCAGGGCAGAAAAAAGCGCCCGCCAAGCAAGGCGGGCGCCTGAAAAGAATGCTTTCGAAGCTCTGCCGGAAGGCCCGGCAGTTCATAGCCTGGGCCCTCAAAAACCTATGCGCCGACGGCCAGCCGCCGGACCAAGTCCTCATCCGCCGGACAGAACTGAAATCCGGACAGCTCGCTGCGGCTGACCCAGCACATCCCCGAATGGACGCGCATCACAGGGGTACCCGCCCGGATGCGTCCCAGGAAAAATGTAAATGCAATTTCTTTATCGGGGTAGGCAAAGGTATGGGTATCATACACCGCGCCGAGCTCAACCTCGATGTTCAGTTCCTCGCGGCACTCCCGCACGGCGCACGCCGCCAGCGACTCGCCTGCCTCCCGCTTGCCGCCTGGGAATTCCCACAGGTACGCGCAGTTTCCGCCGGCCCCGCGGCGGCAGATCAAAATCTTGTCCTGTTCGTCTGTCAAAATGACAGCCGCAACTTCGGTCATACACAGTCCCTCGCAATCTTTTTTTCTGATTATACCACACGGCCATGTATTGTCAAAGGAGCTTATCATGGAACTTCCCTTTTCCTATACATTGATCCGTGCACGGCGAAAAACCGTGCAGCTCCGGGTGGGTCCGGACGGACAGGTCATACTGCGTGCCCCACAGGCCATTCGCCGCGCCCAGGCGGACGCGATCGTACTGCGGCACCAGGACTGGATTCAAGCCCAGATCGCTCGCCAGCAGGCACGCCAAGCCCGCCGGCGCATTTTGTCCGAAGCAGAGTCCGCTGCACTGCGCGCCCAAGCGCAGGCCGTCCTGCCCGCACGCACAGCCGACTGGGCCAAGCGGATGGGCGTATGCCCGGCCGGCGTACGCATCACGTCGGCGGCCCGGCGCTGGGGCAGCTGTTCGGCCCAGGACCAGATCTGCTATTCCTTCCGGGTCATGCTACTGCCCGAGGCGCTGCAGGAATATATCGTCGTTCACGAGCTGGCGCACATCCGCCACAAGAACCACAGCGCGGCATTTTACGCCGAGGGAAGCCGCTTTTTGCCCGACTTCCTCGCCCGGCGGCAGGCGCTGCGCGCCTGGGAGGCCGAACATCCGCTTGGCTAACGCATCTTGCCCAAAAGGGCTGCACACCCGTGCAGCCCTTATATTTCCAAACTATTCAGTTGTGCCCGTTCCGTTCACCGCTGCGCCTCGATCTTGTGGCCTATCTGCCAGGGTCTTTATCTAAAACTTTCCATCGGCGCGTAGTCTGCCGGAGCCATACTCATCAGTATGCCCATCGGAATGCTCCCAGAGAACGTCGTTTCCGTCGGCTGTTCGGCTTAGTGGGCACCGGCGAGCCGCGCGGTACGGAACTGATATTGACTTTCTGTTACCATGGGACTCACCCCTTTCAGTAGAATTCAAATAATGAGAAGATGACCGTTTGCTTTAGCATTCACCTCATTTCTTTTTGTTGGTATTATATTACCACCGCCGCCGGCAATCGTCAAGGGGTTTTAAGGCTTCTTTTTGTACAAAAAGAAGCAGAAAAGTTCTACATTTTACCCTCTTTTTATTCGCTTCAGTTTCTGATATAATAATGTTGTTGGGCCGTTTTTCTCACGGCTCCACTTTTTGAAACACATGCGTCCCAAAAGGAGTCTTCTATGAAAAACTTCAGTTACTATATGCCTACCCGGATCTTCTTTGGCCCTGGCAGCGTCCAAAAGCTGGCCCGCGCCGGGCTGCCCGCCGGGCGCGGCCTGCTGGTGACCGGCGGCTCGTCCACCACCAAGCTCGGCTACGTGGATAAGGTCTGCGCGGTGCTGGGCGAGGCCGGCCATGAGATGACCGTATACCGCGGCGTGCAGCCCAATCCCACCATCGAGACCGTGCGCGCCTGCGCGGCGATCGCCCGCCAGGAAGGCTGCACGTTTGTGGTCGGCCTGGGCGGCGGTTCGTCCATCGACACGGCCAAGGCCGTGGCAGCCATGGCGACCAATGATGGCGACTGGTGGGATTATATTTACGGCGGCAGCGGCAAGCGGCAAAAGCTCAAAAATCAGCCGCTCCCCATCGTGGCTATCACCACGACGGCCGGTACCGGCACCGAAGCCGATCCCTGGACGGTCATCACAAATGGCGAGGAAAAGATTGGCGGCGGCAGCGACAAGACCTTCCCAACCATCTCGATCGTCGACCCCGACTTTATGATGAGCGTCCCGCCGCATCTGACGGCATACCAGGGCTTTGACGCGCTGTTCCACGCCTGCGAGGGCTATCTCTCCCAGTCGGCCAACCCCATCAGCGAGATGTATTCGCTGGCCGCCATCGAACTGGTTGGCCGTTCGCTCGCCCGTGCGGTCGCGGACGGCGCGGACGCCGGCGCACGCGCCGATATGGCCCTGGCCAACACGCTGGCCGGCTTTGTCGAGTCCCTGTCCTCTCTGACCGCCGAACACGCCATTGAGCACGCCATGTCGGGCTTCCATCCCAACCTGCCCCATGGCGCCGGCCTGATCCTGATTTCGCTCGAGTACTACAAGTTCGTGGCCGATACCTACCCGGACAAGTTCACCCGCATGGCCCAGGCCCTTGGGCGCGCGGACGGCGACTTCATCGCGGCCCTAGCCGATCTGCAGCGGCAGTGTCACGTCGACGCCCTCAAAATGAGCGATTTCGGCATGACCGGCGATGACTTTGGCAAATATGCAGACCACGCCTTTGCCGATATGGGCGGCCTGTTCCGCGCGGAAGCCCGCCCGTTCACCCGCGACGACGTCATCGGTATCTTAGCGCGCAGCTACCGCTGAGCGCGCCCTGTCTCTCTTTCGGAAGGAGGTCCTTTGATCTATGGCTCTCAAACATGTCCTGCTGATCGCAACGGGCGGCACTGTGGCGTGCCGCGACAACGGAAACGGCCTTGCGCCCGCGCTGTCCGGCGAACAGCTCATTGAATTCCTGCCTGAACTGTCCGGCCTGTGTGAAGTTGTCGTAGAAAACCTGTTTTCCAAGGATTCTACCGACATCACCACGGACGACCGCGTCAAGATCGCCCACCTGATCCGCGATACCTACGACAAATTTGACGGCTTTGTCATCGCCCATGGCACCGATACCCTGGCCTATACCGCCGCGCTGCTCTACCACATGCTGCGCAGCCTGGACAAGCCGGTCATCCTGACCGGCGCACAGAAGCCGATCGGGGAGCCCGGCTCGGACGCCGAGCGCAACCTGCTCGACGCGTTCCGCGTGATCTGCGCGGGCTATGCCGGCGTCGCCGCCGTCGTGCACGGCCAGGTGATCCGCGGCGACCACGTCGTCAAGGTGGACTGCGAAAAGGCCAACGCCTTCCGCTCGGTGGGCGCGCCGCTGGACGGCACGGTCGACCGCACAGGGACCGTCCGCTTGGAGCATGTTCTCCAACCCACGGGCAGGCCGGAATTTATCGACACCGTGGACTCGGATTTCGTGCTGCTCAAGCTGGTCCCCGATCTGGACCCGTCCATCATCACCTTCCTGTCCCGCTATAAAAAGGTCATCATCGAGGGCTACGGCTCGGGCGGCATCCCGATCCGCCTGGAAAAAGTGGTGCAAAAGCTTATCCGCAGCGGCACGACGGTCTATATCACCACCCAATGCCTGTCGGGCACGGTCGATTTGTCCAAGTATGCGGTCGGCCGCCGTGCCGAAGCCCTGGGCGCTGTATCGCTCGGCAACCGCACGGTGGAGGATGCCATTGCCGCCATTCAGTGCGGCGAGATCTAAGCCATATATCCGCAAAAAAAACGTCCCGGCTGGGACGTTTTTTTAATGCCGGCAGGCTATTGTTTCTTGCCCTGCATCTTTTTGTGCTGGACATGATAGGTAATGCGCGGCAGCAGCCATTCGGGCGCCAGCCGGCTGGCCATGACGGCGGTCTTCATGCCAATACCGGGTACGATAACCGCCTTGCCGCGCAGAAGGCCGCGCACCGCAATGCGCGCGCAGGCCTGGGCCTCCATGCCGGGCAGCGAAAACTTGACCTCGGCCACATCGTTAAACTCGGTCTTGACCGGGCCGGGACACAGGGCCGAAAGCTGCACCGCGCTGCCCTCCCGCCGCAGCTCCTCGCGCACGGCTTCGGTCAGGCGCAGGACGTAATTTTTGGTCGCGTAGTAGGTCGCCATCAGCGGCCCGGCCATAAAGCCTGCCGAGGAGGCGACATTCAGGATGTAGCCGCGGTTGCGCGCGCGGAAATCGCGCAGGAACAGCTTAGTCAGCACGTGCACGGCGACGATATTCGTGCGGATCATCTCCAGATCCCGCTCCAGGCTGGTCGCCGCGAACGGGCCGCACATGCCAAATCCTGCGTTGTTGACAACGACCTCCAGGTCCTCGCTGCGCGCGTGGCAGTATAGCATCTTACACTGTTTGAGGTCGGACAGATCCAGCTCGAGGATGCGGCACTTGACGGGCAGTTCGCGTGCAAGCGCCTCCAAGCGGTCGCGCCGCCGTGCAACCAGAATAAGGTCATAGCCGCGCGCGGCCAACTCCTGGGCAATGGCCCGTCCGATACCGGACGAGGCCCCTGTGACAAGTGCTTTCAAGACGGTCTCCCCTTTCCGCTCTGCGACGGGCACATCCCGCTGCGGCCGGCGCAGCCCGAACACCCGGCGCAGCCGCCTCTTTTCCTCTGTCTGCGAACTCCATGCCAGGCCAGCAGCGCAAGCGCCGCAATGATGCCAAGCACCAAATAATCGATCATGGCGTAGCCCTCTCGTTTCTTCAGATTGTTTTCATCATAGCGCATTTCCTGCCAATGGTCAATTCGTCTTTCTGTCCAATTATTCTTTAATTTTATGCGTCCAGTGTTATAATAGTAATAAACACCGGCAAGACAAAGGAGGGTCGCGTTTATGAACGAACTCGATACCCGGCTATACGCCCTGCTCGAGCGCCCCGCGCGGGCGGAAGAGCTCAAGCGGTACCTGCCATCCTATTCCAAGCAGCAGATCCGCCAATCGCTGGACCGGCTTTCAGCAGAAGGCAAAATCCTCAAAAATAAGAAAAACCGTTACGCTCACGCCGAACATTACGGCTGCCTGACCGGCGTGTTCCAGGCCACCGAGCGCGGTTACGGCTTTGTGACCCCGGACTCCCCGGACGAGGCGGGCGACCTTTTCATCCCGCCCTATGCCACCGGCCACGCCTGGCAGGGCGACCGGGTGCTCGTGCGCCTGACCGAATCCGACCGTGGGCACAAACGCGAGGGCGAAGTGCTGCGTATTCTGACGCTGTGCCAGGACGAGGTCTCCGGCACGCTCATGCAGCGCGGCAAGACCGTCTACGTGCGGCCCGCTTCCAAAAAATATCCCAACCTCGTCATCCCCAAAAACCGTACGATGGACGCGCGTCCGGGCGATCGGGTGGCCGTCAAGGTCATGTTCCGCGGCGATGGGCGCCTGTCCGCCCAAGGGGCGGTCACGCAGGTATTCGGCCGGAGCGGGACGATGGAGGCCTCGATCGCGGCTATCCTGCACGAAAACGGCGTGATCATCCCCTTCCCGGACGAAGCGCTGCGCCAGGCTGACGCCTGCGGCGACACGGTCGACCCGGCTGAGGCGGCGCGCCGCACCGACCTGCGTGACAAGCTCATCTTTACGGTGGACGGCGACGACGCGCGCGACTTTGACGACGCCGTCTCGCTCGAACCGCTGCCCAATGGGCGCATGCTGCTCGGCGTACACATCGCCGATGTGTCCCACTATGTGACACCCGGCTCCCCCCTGGATGACGAGGCCTACCGCCGCGGCACCTCGGTCTACTACCCCGGCCATGTCGTGCCCATGCTGCCCGTGGCGCTGTCCAATGGGATCTGTTCGCTCAATCCCGATGTCGACCGGCTGGCCTTCTCGGCGCTCCTGGAGATGGACGGAACCGGCCGCTGCCACAAGGCTCAGTTTGCCAAGACGGTCATCCGCTCTAAGGCCCGCATGACCTATCGCAAGATGAACGGTATCTTTGCCGGCGACGCCGGCCTGCGGCAGGAATATGCCTTCCTGACCGAGACTGCCGACCGCATGCACGCCCTGTCCCAGGCCATGCGCCGGCTGCGCATGGCGCATGGCGCGCTCGACTTGGACCTGCCCGAGGCCGAGATCCGCACCGATGAGAGCGGCGAGCCGGTCGAGGTCACCTTCCGCGCGCGCGGCGACGCAGAAAAAATGATCGAGGAATTTATGCTGGCGGCCAATCAAGCGGTCGCATCTTACATGGAGCACCGTCACAATCCCACCGTCTACCGCGTTCACGAAAGCCCGGACCCGGAAAAACTGCGCGTATTCGCCCAGTTCGCCCGGCCCTTCGGCTATCGCGTGGACGCCTCCAAGCCGGGAGACACCGCGCAGCTCCAAGCCGTCCTAGACGGGGCCAAAGGCGACCCGCGCCAGCGCGCTCTGCCCACCCTGCTGCTGCGCTCCATGGCCCGTGCGCGCTATGGCCCAGAGTGCCTGGGACACTACGGCCTGCAAATGAACGAATACCTGCACTTCACTTCGCCCATCCGACGCTATCCCGACCTGGTGGCCCACCGTATGCTGTTCAAGGCCATCTCCGGCCAGCAGTATACCCGCGCGGACGCGGTCTTCTGCGAGGAAGCCGCCGCCCAGGCGACAGCGCGCGAATTTGCCGCCGATACGGCCGAGCGCGACATCGACAAGCTGTATCTTGCGGCCTATATGGAATCCTTCATCGGCCAGGACTTTGACGCCGAAGTATCCGGCGTGACCTCGTTCGGCCTGTTTGTCTCGCTGCAAAACGCCGTCGAAGGCCTCATCCGCGTGGAAGATCTGCCCGGAGATGACTATGAATTTGACGACCAAAAGCTCATGCTGACCGGCCGCCGCTCCCATGTGCGCTACACCATGGGCACGCCCATACGCGTGCGCCTGACCGCCGCCTCGCGCGTCACCGGCCGCATCGATTTTATCCCAACCCCAGAAAGGAATTGACCCCCCATGCCCGGACTCATCCTGGAGGGCGGTACCTTCCGCCCCATTTTTTCCTGCGGCGTTATGGACGCCCTGCTTGCGCACGACCTGATGTGCGACTATGTCATCGGCGTCTCGGCCGGCATCACCGACGGGTTCTCCTACGTCTCCCGCCAGTCTGGCCGCAACCTGGAGATCGCCCAGCGTTACCGCAACGACAAGCGCTATCTGTCCCCCGGCAACTACTTGAAGTGCCGCTCCATCTTCGGCCTGGACTTTGTCTTTGACACCATTCCCAATGAGCTTTTGCCCTTCGACTGGGATACCTTCCGCGCCTACAAGGGGCGCATCCTTGTGGGCGTAACCAACGCCGAGACCGGCGTGTGTGAGTATCTTGACGGACGGGAGCTGGACGAAAAATACACCATGCTGCGCGCGACCTGCTCGCTGCCCATCTACTTCCCGCCCGCGCGCATCGGCGGCAAGATCTACTACGACGGCGGTATCTCGGATTCCATCCCCATCCGCAAAGCCCTGTCCGACGGCAGCCAGAAAAACCTCATCATCCTGACCCAGCCCAAGGGCTATCGCAAGGCCATCAAGCGGCGCGACCACATTGCAGCCGCCGCCCTGCGGCACAAATATCCGGCCATGTCCGAGGCGATCATGAATCGCCCGAAGATGTACAACGATACGGTCTGCTTCTGCGAGCACTTGGCCGCCTATCAGCCGAACAATACGGTCATCCTCCAGCCCGAGACGCCGATCGCCTCGTTCGAGAGCGACGTCGGCAAGCTGACCGCAGCCTACAATGAGGGCTATCGCCTGGCCGAAGCGCGGATGGATGAGATCCGTCAGTTATTCGACTGAAACTGCATCCCTTTTTCAGGCAGCAAAAAAGCGCCCCAACCCGGGGCGCTTTTTTTGTTGTCTGATGTGGCCTTATCCGCGCACGGGCCGCGCCGGTCAGCCGCCGAACACCTTGATGAGGAAGCCGGCTGCGATCGCCGAGCCGATGACGCCCGCAACGTTCGGGCCCATGGCGTGCATAAGCAGGAAGTTTGCCGGGTTGGCCTTCTGGCCCTCGACCTGCGAGACGCGCGCGGCCATCGGGACGGCCGACACGCCCGCCGAACCAATCAGCGGATTGATCTTACCGCCCGAGATCTTGTACATGACCTTGCCGAACAGCACGCCGCCAACCGTGGACAGCATGAACGCCAACAAGCCCAGGATGATGATCTTGATAGTATCCCAGGTCAGGAAGGTCGCAGCCGTCGCCTTGCATCCGACCGAAAGGCCCAGGAAGATGGTCACAATATTACACAGTGCGTTCTGCGCCGTGTCCGACAGGCGGTCGACGACGCCGCATTCGCGGAACAGGTTGCCCAGCATGAGCATACCAATAAGCGGTGCGGTCTCCGGCAGGAGCAGGATGACAAAGATCGCCACGACGATCGGGAATACGATCTTCTCGGCCTTGGAGACCGGGCGCAGCTGCTCCATCTTGACCTCGCGCTCTTTTTTCGTCGTCAATGCGCGCATAATCGGCGGCTGGATGAGCGGGATGAGCGCCATATAGGAGTAGGCCGCGATGGCGATAGGCGGCAGGTAGTCGGCCGCCAGCTTGGACGCCGTCAGGATGGCCGTCGGGCCGTCCGCGCCGCCGATGACACCGATGGCGGCCGCGACCGCGTCCGGGAATCCCAGCGCCAGCGCCAGCAGGAAGGCCGAAAAGATGCCGAACTGTGCCGCCGCACCCAAAAGCATGGAGGACGGGCGGGCAATCAGTGGACCAAAGTCGGTCATCGCGCCAATGCCGAGGAAGATAACCGAGGGATAAACCGCATATTGCACGCCCTGATAGAATACCCAGAGCATACCGACGTTGCCGTTGCCGTCCGGGCCGTCCAGCATGCCGGTCAGCGGGAAATTGGCCATCAGCACGCCGAAGGCGATGGGCACGAGCAAAAGCGGTTCAAATTTTTTGACAATACCGAGGTAGAGCAGCACGCAAGCGACCAGGATCATGATGAGGCTGCGCGGGTCTTCTGCAAACGCAGCGAATCCCGACTCGGCCAATATTTTTTGCAGCGTCCCAAAGAAGGAGAATTCCATACCCTGCTTCCCCCTTTATGCGAGCGTGCACAGGGCAGTCCCGGTCTCGACCTGGCCGCCCTTGGACACGCAGACCGCTGTCACTGTGCCGTCACGCGGCGCACAGATCTCGTTTTCCATCTTCATAGCCTCCAGGATGAACAGGATGTCCCCTGCCTTTACCTTCTGGCCGCTTTGGCAGCGCACGTCCAGGATCGCGCCTGGCATCGGGGAGGCCACGACCTCGCCCTTGCCGGCCGGCGCCGCGGCGGGCGCGGGCGCTGCAGCAGGCGCCGGCGCGGGTGCCGGCGTGGGCTGGATAGGCTGGGCGGGCGCCTCGCCCGCATAGACCGCGGTCGCCTGGCCGCGCTCCACCTCGACCTCATATTTCTTTCCGTTCAATGTAACGATATATTTCATGGTGATGTCCCCCGTGTCAAAGTACCTTGATCTGCTTAAAATTCAGTTCAGAAAGCGGGATACCGGTCTCATGACTGACGATTGCCATGACACAGGCCGCTGTCTTCTCGTCCACGCCGATGAGCGCGACCTCGCCGCCCCAAACACCCGCCTGCTGTGCTGCGGCGGGCGCCGGATCTGCCTGCGGTACTGCGGCCGGGGCCGGGCGAACTGGTTCCGGTTTCTGCCGCCGCTTTTCAAAGAAGCGCACACATTTGGAGATCACAGGGATAAACAGGCACAGGATCGCCAGCATCAGGAACACAATGACCATGCCCGACAGGGCGATCAAGAAGGACTCGCCGGTCAAATTGCCGATCATAAATCAGCGCACCTCCTCAATGGTATACGAGGCGACCAGCGCACGCTTGCGGTCGCGCTGCGCGAAGTATTGCTCGGCTGGCTGCGGGAAGA
>DWWZ01000091.1 GCA_019119435.1 Candidatus Butyricicoccus avicola | reverse complement strand
CTGCCTTAGATGGCGACCGTGCTCTGCGCCTCGAACAGGGACTGGTTGAGGTCCTTGGCCATGGACAGCGCTTCCTCGATGTCGAGGTCCACGATGTGACCGCCCTGCATGACGATGACGCGCTTGCTCTTGCCGCCCTCAAGCGCCATGACCGCGGCGTAGCCCATGCGGGTCGCCATGATACGGTCCTGCGAGGACGGGGAGCCGCCGCGCTGGATATGGCCCAGGATGGTCAGGCGGGTGTCGATGCCGGTCGCGTCGTGGATGCGGTCGGCGACTTCCTGCGCCGAGCCGTAACCCTCTGCGACGATGATGATGTGGTGGTTTCTGCCCTTGATGCGGCCCATGCGCATCTTCTCGATGACAGCGGTCTCAAAGTCGATCTCGCGCTCGGGCAGCATGATGGCGGTCGCGCCGCAGGCGCAGCCCACGTTCAGCGCCAGATGGCCGGCGTGGCGGCCCATGACCTCGACGACCGAGCAGCGCTCGTGCGACTGCATGGTGTCGCGCAGCTTATCGATGCACTCCAGCGCCGTGTTGCAGGCGGTGTCAAAGCCGATGGTGTACTCCGAGCAGCCGATGTCGTTGTCGATCGTGCCGGGTACGCCGATGCAGGGCACGCCCAGGCGGGACAGGGCAAGTGCGCCGCGAAACGTACCGTCGCCGCCGATGCAGACCAGGCCGTCGATGCCCATGTACTTGCAGGTGTCTGCCGCCTTCTGCAGGCCCTCGTCGGTCAGCATCTCCTTGCAGCGCGCCGTGTAGAGCATGGTGCCGCCCTTGCGGCTGATGCCGTCGACCGAACGTGCGGCCAGCTCAATGATGTCGCCGTTGATCAGGCCGCTGTAGCCGCGGCGGATGCCGAGGACCGAGATGCCGTGTGCGGCTGCCGTGCGGACGACCGCGCGGATGACCGGGTTCATGCCGGGTGCGTCGCCGCCGCTTGTCAAAACGCCAATCCTCCGAATCGGTTTCTGTTCCATAAACTGTCCCTCCTAAAATAGGTTCTTCTCTTTTCTTTTGGCCGCGGCGTGCCCAAAAATGCAGCCACGGATTTGGTTTTATTATACCAGTTTCTGCAAGGAAATACAAGATGCAACCCGGCCGGCCCGGCATGGCCCGGTCACTTCAAGATGACGTTCTCATCGCCCAGCAGGAAGCGCAGCTTTTGCATGAGCTGCAAATTGCCCGCGCACCACAGGCCGCGCGGCGCGACACGGGGCTTGCCGCCCGCGGCCAGGCACAGCACGACCGGGATCTCCCCCGGATGCTGGGACAAAAACAGCTTGGTCTGCTCAAATTTTTCGCCCGCAAGCGCGGGCAGGCGCAGATACAGCCGCTGCCCGGCCTTGGCCAGCGCCTGCGGCCCGGTCATGGCCGGCTTGCCCGCGTTCTTCTTGCTCTCGATGGCGGCGATGCTCTCCTCGGTCAGGGGGGCGGCCGACTGGACGATGAGCTTGGGCGCCTCGTCCTCGCGCGCGTCGATGCGGCCGGTGATGAGCACGGCCTCATCCTCCTTGAAGTAGGCGCCGTACTGCTGCAGGGCGCTCGGGAAGACGACGAGCTCCATCATGCCGGTCATGTCCTCGACGGTCGCGTAGGCCATCATGCTGCCCGACTTGGTCGACTTGAGCCGCACGGCCGACACGACGCAGGCCAGGCGCACATACATGCCGTCCTTGTAGTAGGGCGCGTCGACGTCCGGCGACAGGTCGTCGGCGATCTTGCGGATGCGGGCGGTGTGCGCCCGGGCGGCCAGGTCCTGGTAGGCGTCCATGGGGTGGCCGGACAGGTACAGACCTGTCGTCTGCTTTTCCAGCGCGAGCAGCTCTTTCTTGCTCAGCTCGGGCAGGCGCGGCATGGCGATCTCCTCGTCATGCACCTCGGCCACGCCCATGCCGAACAGGTCGAGCTGGCCCTCGACGTTTTTGCGGCGCTCGGCCGCCACCGCGTCCACCACCCGCTCGTACACGGCCAAAAGCTGGCTGCGGTAGATGCCCATCGAGTCGAACGCGCCCGCCTGGATGAGGCTCTCGAGCGCGCGGCGGCTGAGCTCCTTGTCATACAGCCGCTCGCAGAAGTCCATGAGCGACTGGTACGGCCCGTTCTCCTCGCGCTCGCGGGTCAGGCTGCGCATGAAGGAGCGGCCGACGTTCTTGATGGCGGCCAGGCCAAAGCGGATGTCCTCGCCCGCGACCGAAAAGCCGTCCTCCGAGCTGTTGACGTCGGGCGGCAGCACGCGGATGCCCATCTCCTTGGCCTCGGCGATGTACTCGGACACCTTGCCCGGCACGTCGAGCACCGAGGTCAAAAGCGCCGCCATATACTCGCGCGGATAATGGCACTTTAGGTAGGCCGTGCGGTAGGACACGACCGCGTAGCACACGGCGTGCGCCTTGTTGAAGGCGTAGTTTGCAAAGTCCATGATCTCGTCAAAGATCTCGGCCGCGGTCTGCTCGGGCACGCCGCGCGCGATGGCGCCCTCGATGCCCTCGTCCGGGTTGCCGTAGATGAAGCTCACGCGCTCCTTCTCGAGCTCCTTGAACTTTTTCTTGCTCATGGCGCGGCGCACCATGTCGGCCTTGCCGAGCGAATAGCCGGCCAGACGCCGGAAGGCCTCCATGACCTGCTCCTGATAGACCATGCAGCCGTAGGTGACCGACAGGATGGGCTCGAGCAGCGGGTGCTTATAGGTGACCTTCTCGGGGTGGTGGCGGCACTCGATGTAGCGCGGGATGGACTGCATGGGGCCCGGGCGGTACAGCGCGACGACCGCCGTGATGTCCTCAATGGACTGCGGGCGCAGGCCGGTGACGACGTTCGTGATGCCGGCCGACTCGAGCTGGAACACGCCCATGGTCTTGCCCTGGCCCAGCATGTGGAAGGTGGCCTCGTCGTGGTCGGACACCTGCTCGATGGAGAAATCGGGCGTGTGGCGGCGGATCATCTTCTCGGCGTCCGCGATGACCGTGAGGTTGCGCAGGCCCAAAAAGTCCATCTTCAAAAGGCCGAGCTCCTCGAGCGTGGTCATGGTGTACTGGGTGACCATCTGCTCGTCGTTTTTGGCCAGCGGCACATAGGTGTCTACCGGGTCCTTGGTGATGACGACGCCGGCGGCGTGGGTGGAGGCGTGGCGCGGCATGCCCTCGAGCGCCCGCGCGGTGTCGATGAGGTTCTTGACCGTCGGGTTTTCGTCGTACATCTTTTTGAGCTCGGGGTTGACCGCGAGCGCCCGGTCGATCGTGATATGCAGCTCCATCGGCACCTGCTTTGCGACCGCGTCCACCTCGTTATAGGGGATGGACAGCACACGGCCGACGTCGCGGATGGCGCCGCGGGCGGCCATGGTGCCGAAGGTCACGATCTGGGCGACGTGGTCGGCGCCGTACTTGCGCGTGACATAGTCGATGACCTCCTGGCGGCGCTCATAGCAGAAGTCCACGTCGATATCGGGCATGGACACGCGCTCGGGGTTCAGGAATCGCTCGAAGTAGAGCGAATACTGGATGGGGTCGAGGTCGGTGATGTCCAGGCAGTAGGACACGATCGAGCCGGCGGCCGAGCCGCGGCCCGGGCCGACCGGGATGCCGTTTTTCTTGGCGTAGTGGATAAAGTCCCAGACGATGAGGAAATAGTCGACAAAGCCCATCTGGTCGATCATGTTGAGCTCATAGGTCAGGCGCGCGCGCACCGTGCCGTCATCGTCCGGATAGCGCCGCTTGAGGCCCTCATCGCACAGCTGATCCAGATAGGCGCGCGCGGTGTAGCCTTCGGGCACGTCGTACTGCGGCAGGTGGTATTTGCCGAACTCGAACTCGACCTGGCAGCGGTTTGCGATCTCGACCGTGCGCGCGAGCGCCTCCGGATGGGCCGGGAACAGCGCCGCCATCTCCTCCTCCGATTTGATGTAGAACTCGTTGGTCTCGAACTTCATGCGCGTCGGGTCGTCGATGGTCTTGCCCATCTGGATGGCCATGAGCACGTCCTGGATGTGCGCGTCGGCGCGGGTCAGGTAGTGCGCGTCGTTCGTCGCGACGAGCGGGATGCCGGTCTCGTCGGACAGGCGGTACAGGCCCAGGTTGACCTCTTTCTGCACCGCGATGCCGTGGTCCTGGATCTCGAGGAAGAAGTTGTCCTTGCCGAAGATGTCGCGGAACGCGAGCGCCTGGCGCTTTGCGCCCTCATAGTCGCCGTTCATGAGCGCCTGCGGGATGGCGCCGGCCAGGCAGGCCGACAGGCAGATGAGGCCGCCGCTGTACCGGCGCAGCAGGTCCATGTCCACGCGCGGCCGCACATAAAAGCCCTCGGCAAAGCTCAGGCTGACCATGTGGATGAGGTTGCGGTAGCCCTCCATGTTCTCGCACAACAGGATGAGGTGGCGGTGCCACTCGCCCTGGCGGTAGCTGCGGTCAAAGCGCGAGCCGGGCGTGACGTAGACCTCGCAGCCGATGACCGGATGGATGCCGCGCGCCTTGGCCGCGCGGTAAAAGTCGATGGCGCCGTACATAACGCCGTGATCGGTCATGGCGACGGCCGGCTGGCCGAGGGCCGCGACCCGGTCCATGAGCTGCTCGATGCGGCAGGCGCCGTCGAGCAGGCTGTATTCGGTGTGCACATGCAGGTGTGCAAAATTTTCCACTCAGGTCCCTCCTCCCTCGGGTTGTGTCACGCGCGCGGCGATCTCCATGATGCGCCCCAGGCGATGGCTCAGGCCGGGCTTGGAGATGGGCGGGTCAAACATGGCGGCCAGCTCGGACAGGCTGGCCGCGGGGTTGGCCACGCGCAGGTCCACGGTCTGCCGCAGGTTTTCCGGGAAGACCTCCAGGCCGCCCACGGCCAGGGCCCGCTCAATGGCAGCGATCTGCTTGGTCGAGGTGCTTGTGACCTTGATGAGGTTGGCGGTCTCGCAGTTGACCTTGCGGTTGATCTCGCCGCGCAGCTGCTTTTCCACCTTGGCCTCCATGATGGCGAGCGCGGCGTGGCGCGCGCCGATGAGGGTCAGGAAGTCCTCGATCTTGGCCGACTGCTTCCAGTAGAGCAGCCAGGTCGCGCGCCGCTCGGCGATCTTGGGCGCAAGCCCGAGGTCGAGCAGCAGGCTCATCACCTCGCGCGCCAGCACGGCGTGGCCGGTCTGGATCTCCAGATGGCTCTTTTTCTCCGGGCTGGCCGCGCTGCCCGCCATGAGAAAGGCCCCGCGCAGGAAAGCGGCCGCACAGCAGTCGTTTTCGACCACGTTGCGGTTGAGGTGGTAGGTGACATAGCTGCGGAAGTCATAGCCCATGCGCTCCATAACGGCCGCGATCTCATCGGGCGCGGTCAGACGCAGCACGCGCCGCCGTCCGGCCGTGACCGGCTGGGCCGGCACGCCGCACACCTTGTCCAGGAGCAGCGCGGCGCGGCGCACGATGGCGGCCTGCTCGCTCACCAGGCGGATCTCCCGGTTGGAGAACGCCCCGCCAAACAGCAGCATGCCGTACAGCTCGGCCGTACGGCAGCAGGCCCGCCCGGTGCCGGCGCGGCACAGTTCGTTTTTTGTCTTTGCGGAAAAGGAAAGCATCGGTTCCTCCTTTGCTCTGCGGGACGGCCGCGCGTCAGGCGCGCTGGTAGTCGCGGTGCACGACGGTCAGGTTCTTGTGGCCCTCGGCGCGCAGGTGCGCGGCCAGGGCCTCGGTGATCGCGACCGAGCGGTGCTTGCCGCCCGTGCAGCCGATGCAGACGACGACCGAGGTCTTGCCCTCGGAGATGTAGCGCGGGATCAAAAAGTCCATGAGCGAATTGAGATGCATCATGAGCGCGTCCGCCGTGCCGCCCTGGAAGACATAGTCGCGCACGGCGGGCTCGGTGCCGTTGTGCTCGCGCAGGCTGATCTCGTAGTACGGGTTGGGCAGGAAGCGCACGTCAAAGACCAGGTCGGCCTCGGTCGGGATGCCGTGCTTAAAGCCAAAGGACTCGACGATGATCTGAAAGATCTGCCCGGTGTCGGCGCCGGCGAACAGGCGCACGAGGTGCTCGCGCAGGCCGGCGGCCGTGAGCTTGGTCGTGTCCACGACATAGTCGGCCCGGCCGCGCACGTCCTCGAGGCGGATGCGCTCGCGGTCGATGGCCTCGGCCAGGCTCAGCCCCTCGTTCATGAGCGGGTGCTTGCGGCGTGTCTCTTTATAGCGGTTGATGAGCGTCTGGGTGGCGGTGTCCAGGAACAGGATGCGGTAGTCGCAGCCCATGTCGCGGATGCTGTCGAGCGAGATGAACAGCTTTTTGAAGCTGTCGCCCGCGCGCACGTCGGTCACAAGCGCGACCTTGTCATACTGCTCGGTTGCGGCCAGGCAGACCTCGGCAAATTTGGGGATGAGCGGGATGGGCAGGTTGTCCACGCAGTAGTAGCCCAGGTCCTCCAGGACGGCCACCGCGCGGCTCTTGCCCGCGCCCGACATGCCGGTTACGATAAGAAAATGCAAGAATAACGACCCCCTTCGGTCAGATCAGCCGAACCTCGCACTGAAGCTCGACGCCAAAATTTTGCAAAACGGTCTTCTGGACATACTCGATCAGCGCCAGCATGTCGGCGCAGGTCGCGCCGCCGCGGTTGATGAGGAAGCCGGCGTGCTTTTCGGACACCTGCGCCCCGCCCACGGCATAGCCCATCAGGCCGCTGTCCTGGATGAGCTTGCCCGCGAAGTATCCCGCCGGCCGCTTGAATGTCGAGCCGGCCGAGGGGAACTCAAGCGGCTGCTTTTCGCGGCGGCGCTGGGCATAGTCCTGCATCTTTTCGCGGATGCCTGCGGGCGAGCCGGGCGTAAGGCGCAGCTCGGCGCGCAGGATGGTCCAGTCCGGGTGGGCCTTAAAGATGCTCTCGCGGTAGCCAAAGCCGTGCGCATCGCCCTCAATGACGCCCGGCTTGCCGTCGCTGTCGAGATAGTGCGTGCGCACGATGAGGTCGGCCATCTGGCCTCCGTAGGCGCCCGCGTTCATAAAGACCGCGCCGCCGAGCGTGCCTGGGATGCCCGCCGCGAACTCGGCGCCGGCCAGGCCCTGGCGCAGGGCGGTCGAGGCGATCGAGAAGAGCGAGGCGCCGGCCTCGGCGACGATGGTCGAGCTGCCCGTTATCGTGATCTCGTGCATCTCGGCCGTGCACAGCACGGCGCCGCGCACGCCCTCGTCGCGCACGAGCAGGTTGGAGCCGCGGCCAATGACATAGAGCGGCACGCCCGCGCCCCGCACGAGCGGGATGATCTCGCCCAAAGGCGCGCCCGAGGCGCACTCCAAAAACAGATCGGCCGGGCCGCCGATGCGGAAGGTCGTGTGATGGGCCATCGGTTCGTGTTCCCGGATGCGGATATATGATTCATAAGGCTTCAAAGCAGCAATCAAATCGTGCATGAAGAGCCTCCTTTTTTGGTCGATGATAAAAATGGTATATGGTATTATTATACCCCAACTGCAACCTATGCGCAACAAGTTCGCCGGATTCTTGCCGGTCCTGCAGACAAACGGCCCGGGCTTTCGGCGCCCGGGCCGCAGACATGTTTATCCCCTTGTGCTGCAAATGCCGTCGATCTCGTCCTGCACGTCGGCGTAGAAGCGCGACACATGCCAGCCGTCGGCGGCGGCGTGGTGGATCTGGATGGACAGCGGCAGATACCATCTGCCCGCCCGCTCGGTGTACTTGCCCGCTGTCACGATCGGCGCGAGATAGCGCCCCGCGTCCTGCACGTGCAGTGTCAGGGCCTGGTAGGACAGCCAGGGTACGATGGACACATCGAACAGGTTGGGCGGCACCGGCGCAAAGCCAAAGCCGCGCAGGCCGACATTCTGCTCCATGGTCTGCACGGCCGCCGCATAAAACCGGTCAAAACGGTCAGAGAGCGGGGTGACCAACCGTGTAAACAGGGCGTCCTCCGGATGAAAGACCACATAGGACGGCCATACCTCGTCCCAGATGCCCGGATTCCCCGCCGCGTCCCAGCCCATGCGCAGCGCCTCCTGGCGGTTGACCGCCCGGCTGATGACATAGAGGTAGGCCGGGTAAAACCGCAGGCCGCGCGACCGGCACAGGGCGCGCAGCGCGGTGACATCTACCTCGGCCGTGACCGCGATGACGCAGCGCACATCATCGATAAAGTGGCGGAAGATCTCGCCGCGCTTCCAGGTGCCCATGTCTAATTTACGAAATTCCATCTCTTTTTGCCTCCAAATATCACAAGTGTATCGCTATTTGGAGGCGGCAGCATGCGTGTGTTTCAGCGGTGCTCCCCCCTTTTCTTGCGCCTTCTGTTCCCTCTTATCATACGCGATTTGGTCCCGCCGGGCAAGCCCCGGCCGGCAAAAAAAGGCGGCCGCATTTCTGCGGCCGCCCACCACTCCGGGAGCGCATGTAGGAGGATGAAAAATGCTCCCGCAATGTGGCTTTTTGTTGCGCGCTTTACTGCTGTGCGTGCTCAGCTGCCCACTGGCTTTCCAGGGCCGTCCAATCGGGGTTTTCCTCGAGCGCTGTCCAGGTCTCATAGTCTGCGTCCTCGGGCAGGTCATAGGTATGCGAGTTGGTGGCCTCCTGTACGGCCTCGTAGAACCAAGCCGACTGCGGGTTGTCGGTCCAGGTCTTCATGCTCGAGAGCATGTGACCGGCGTCCGGCTTGCGGCCCAGCACATTGTTGACCAGGGTCATGGCCTCGGCGCGGGTGATGTAGGCATTCGGGCGGAACGAGCCGTCCTCATAACCGTTGACCCAGCCCGCCGCGGCCGCGGCGTTGATCTCCTCACGCGCCCAGTGGCCAGCCGTGTCGTTGAACGGATCGGGCGCTTGGTCATCGGTGTCCGCCATGAAGCGGGACGCGATGGCCGCGAACTCGGCGCGGGTGATGTTGGCGTTCGGCCGGAAGGCGCCGGTTTCGTCGCCCTGGAGGATGCCGCCCGCCGCCATGGTCGAGACCGCGGTGTTATACCATGCGTCCGCCGGCACGTCGGTGAACGTGTTGGTCGTAGACCACATGGTGTCGCGGGCCTCGTCGGTCAGCAAGCGGAAGAAGATGGTCGCGACCTCCGCACGGGTGATGTTGGCGTTCGGCCGGACCGAACCGTCCTCCGCATAGCCGACCACATAGGCAAAGTGATCGACCGTGTTGAGCCACGGGGTCTCGGCGAACGGGATCATCTCGTCCGGGATGTCATAGACCGCCACAAGCGTGGTGTCCTCGCGGGGACGGAACGAATCGAAATCGATCAGCTCTGCGTCCTCGTCGCCGTCGACGATCCAGCCGACAAAGTCATTGTCCTCTGCCGGGAAGACGTCCGGGATGCGCGAATCCGAGATTGTGCTGCCCTCGGAGACCGAGATTTCAATCTCGGTCTCTCCGTCTTCAAAGGTGCCCTGTTCGCCGTCGGTCTGGAAGGTGATGTCTACGCGATCGTTGCGGCTGCTGTGCGACGAAGAATCGCGGTCGTCATCATCGTCCGGTTCGGGCTCGGGTTCAGGCTCCGGCTCGGGTTCACTGCCGCCGCCCATATCATAGCCGCCGTCATCTACGTTGATGTCGTCCGCATAAGCAATCGTGCCAGCACCGCAGGCAAATACGATCGTCAGCGACAAGAGCCATGCCAGGAGTCTCTTATATTTACTCATATGCCATTACCTCCTTTCTAGATTAGTTATTGTAAGTGAAAGTGTATCCATCCGCATGCAGTGTGCAGTATGCAGTACCGACATCCACGTCCAGCGAACCGAGCGGCGGTACAATGGTACCGACATATCGTCAACAGACTGGACTTCTCTGTCACTACTGTTCAGCGCTGCTTTTTCATCTTCTGGCAAGATAGCTTGATCCTCGACCGAGAATGCAAACTCGTTTTCTGTCCAGAAATACGTGGTTCCACCATCGCTAGGCTCATGCCCGACTTCCATGACCAGCTTTGCATCCACCGTCTCCACGGACTCCGGCAGCGCAACGGTCAGCTTATCCATCGTGCTCTGTGCAGTGGACAGCTTGTCATATTGGCCGTCGCCATCGATATCCACCAGCAATCGCACCGTGCGCGGCGTGATCAACTCGCTGTCAAATGACGGTGTATCGCCATTATCGGTGTCAACCGCAAGTGCACTTGTGGGAAGCATGGTCGCAGTCATAGTTAACGCCAGGAACATGGCCGCCAGACGCTGCCCAAACTTTTTTTTGCGTATCGTTTCCGGGGTATGCCGCCTCTTTTCCCCGGCGCCGCACAAAAAAAGGCGGACCGTTTCCGGTCCGTCTGATGGCTTGGCGCTGGCTCAGGAAAGCCAGGTGGTTTCGCTCTCGTGCTCCTCCTTTTTGGCGCGGCCCATGAGCGCGGCGATGCCGCGGTGCACGTCCCCGCCCTCATAGAGGACATGGTACAGCTCACAGGTGATGGGCATATAGATGCCCGTGCGCTGGGCCAGGTGATAGCCCGCGTCGGTCGCGTAATATCCCTCGACGACCGCGCCGACCTCGTCCATCGCCTGCTGCACCGTCCGCCCCTTGCCGATCAGGATGCCGGCGCGGCGGTTGCGCGAGTGCATGGAGGTGCAGGTCACGATGAGGTCGCCCATGCCGGACAGGCCGGCGAAGGTCTCCTGCCGGGCGCCGAGCGCCACGCCCAGGCGGGCGATCTCGGTCAGGCCGCGGGTCATGAGGCCGGCCTTGGAGTTGTCCCCCAGGCCCAGGCCGTCCGCGATGCCGGCGGCCAGCGCGATGACGTTCTTGAACGCGCCGCCGATCTCGGCGCCCACAATGTCGGGCGAGGTGTACACGCGGAACACCTCGTTCATAAACACGTCCTGGCACAGCTCGGCGGCCGCGCGCTCTGCCGAGGCCGACAGGATGGCGGTCGGGATGCCGCGCGCGACCTCCTCGGCGTGGGTCGGGCCGGTCAGCGCCACGACCGGGTTGCGCCCGCCGAAGGCGGCCGTGATGGTCTGGGAAAAGCGGCAGTAGTCGTGCGCCGCGTCCAGACCCTTGGCGACGTTGACGATGGGCACGCCGGCGGGCACGGCCGCCGCGACCTTCTCTGCGGTCTCCGCGACCGCAAAGCTGGGCACGGCCAGCACAACCAGCTCGGCGTCCCGCGCGCAGGCCGGGTCGCTTGTCAGCGCGATGCGCTCCGGGATATGCACCCCGGGCAGCAGCTTTTCG
>DWWZ01000090.1 GCA_019119435.1 Candidatus Butyricicoccus avicola | reverse complement strand
CAGCTCGCCGCCCTGCTTATCCGCGGGATGGAGCGAGAAACCGGGGTGGAGTTGGCCGGATTTTCTACCTTCCGAGCCGATCTGTGCGCGCACTTGCGGCCTATGCTGCTGCGCATTGCCCGCGGTGAGCGCATCGAAAACCCGCAGCTCGATGCGGTGCGCGCGCAGTATCCCAGCCTGTGGGAGTCCATCTGCCGCGCGTGCGCACAGGCCGCAAAGACACTTGGCCTGCCAGCCCTCCCGGACGAGGAGATCGGCTTTTTGGCCATGCACTTTGGCGCGGTGCTGGAGGAATGCGAGAAGACGCGCCGCCGGCTGCGCGCGGTCGTCGTCTGCCCGATGGGTATGGCAACCAGCCGTTTTTTGACCAGCCAGTTGGACCGGGAGTTCCCGGACATCGCCGTGGAACGCATGTGCCCCATGCGTGGACTGGATGCGGCCGCCCTGCGCGCGGAGGGGATTGGCCTGATTATTTCGACGGTGCGGCTGCACATCGATTTCCCCCATATCGTGGTCAGCGCTGTCCTACAGGAAAAAGACCGCATTTTACTGCAAAATGCGGTGGAGGCAAATCGGAAACTAGCACTGGGAGAAACCCCAGCCGCGCCGCCTGCGGCCGATGTGCGCTATGCCGGCGCGCTCAGCGCCTGCATTGTCGAGCTGCTGGACACGATCCGGATCGAGGAGCAGCCGGCCCCGCACGATAAGATAGATCTGCTGCGCGCGGCTGCCCGCATGTTCTGTGCCCATCCAGCCGATATCCGCCTGACCGAGCAGGCGCTTGCGCGGCGGGAAGCCATGGGCGACACCTATATCCCACCGCTCAAGGCGTTTTTGCTGCACTGTAAGACCAGCACGGTAAACGGTTGCCGGTTGGGATACCTGCGTCTGCGGCATCCGTACCGGGATAAGGGCCGCGAAGTGTTGGGCGCGGTTGTGATGCTCGCGCCGGACAAGGACGAGCCGATCTGGCAGCGGGTCATGCAGGAGGTGAGCGCGGTGCTGATCGACCGCCCGGCACTGATCGAGGCGCTGCGCGACGGCGACCGGTATGGTGCGGGAAAGCTGCTGGAAGATGATCTCAACTTGCGGTTGGGCCATAGTTGGGCCGCGCATTGACCGGAAAGCATACAGGAAAATGAGATGGGCAGGGCCCGGACACATGTCCGGGCCCTGCCCTTTTGCCTGCAAGCACCACGCCGGCGGGAGGGAGCGCGGCATAGAGGCAGGAGTTTTGTGCAGGTTCACTAAAAAACATCAGGCAAAATTGTTGTTTCAACAGTTGAAAACCGGATAAACTGTTGTTATTATAATTATAAGCTTTCGTTTTGAATATCGATGGTGGGTGCTGTGCGCCGCACCACAGGAGGTAATGATGTGATCATCACAGTAACACTCAATCCTGCCCTGGACAAAACCGTGGAGATCCCAGACTTTTCGCTCGATGCGGTCAACCGCATCACGGCGATGCGCACCGACCCGGGCGGCAAGGGGCTGAACGTCTCAAAAGTCATCGCCAAGCTGGGCGGCACGAGCACGGTGGTCGGCGTGCTTGGCGGGACGACCGGCCGCCGGATCGCTGACGCTATGGATGCGCTGGGCATCGCCTGCCAATTTACCTTTGTCGACGGCGAGACCCGCACGAACCTCAAGGTCATTGACCCGGCCCGGCACACCAATACCGACTTGAATGAACCTGGCCTGACGGTCGATCAGGAAACACTGGATCACATGCGCGACGCTTTGGTCGCGGCGATCCGGCCGGGCGATATTGTGGTGCTCTCGGGCAGCCTGCCCAAGGGCGCGCCGGCGGACACCTATGGCAGCTGGACTGCGGCTTGCCGGACGGCGGGCGCGCGCGTCTTTTTGGATGCAGACGGCGAACCGCTTGCACACGGCCTGGCTGCCAAGCCCTATTTGGCAAAGCCCAACAACCATGAGCTGTCCCGTCTGACCGGGCGCGCCCTAGAGACGGCAGACGACCTGCTCGCCGCAGCCCGCACGCTGATTGCGGATGGTGTGGAGCGCGTGGTTGTATCGATGGGCGGGGACGGCGCGCTGTTTGTCAGCGCGGATGGAGCCTATCGCGCCGAAGGCCTGCGCGTACCGGTGGGAAGCACCGTGGGCGCGGGCGACAGTATGGTCGCCGCGCTGGCCTATGCAGCCGAACAGGGGATGGCGGACGCCGACACGGTCCGCCTTGCCGTCGCGACAAGTGCAGCCAACGTGATGTGCAGCGGCTCGCAGGCCGCGGAGCGCAGCGCGGTCGACGAATTGCTGCCGCACGTCGTATTCCATGAGATCTGAACAGACAGCCTGTGATTTCGCAACCCAATCATCAAAAAAGGAGAGTTTGTATTATGAAAGCAAAAGCCGTCCGTCTGCATGCCGCAAACGATCTGCGCCTGGAAGAATTTGAATTGCCCGAGATCCGTGACGATGAGATCCTGGTCAAGGTCGTCTCGGACAGCATCTGCATGTCCACGTACAAGTGCGCTATCCTGGGCGTCAAGCACAAGCGCGTCCATGAGGACGTGGCCGAGCATCCAGCGATTATGGGGCATGAGTTTGCCGGCGATATTGTCAAGGTCGGCGCAAAACATGCCGACAAGTTTAAGCCCGGCATGAAGTTTACGCTGCAGCCGGCCCTCAACTATAAGGGTACCATGTGGTCGCCCGGATACTCCTATGAATTTTTTGGCGGCGACGCGACCTACTGCATCATCCCGCCTGAGGTCATGGAGCTGGGCTGCCTGCTGGAGTACAAGGGCCGCGCATACTACGAAGCTTCGCTGGCCGAGCCGATGAGCTGCAGCATTGGCGCGTTT
This sequence comes from Candidatus Butyricicoccus avicola, assembly GCA_019119435.1. GTDB lineage: Bacteria > Bacillota > Clostridia > Oscillospirales > Butyricicoccaceae > Butyricicoccus > Butyricicoccus avicola. The sequence continues at coordinate 2,194 of DWWZ01000090.1, read as the reverse complement.
AACGCCTGCTTCCACACCCGTATGGGCGTCTATGAGCATGAGATGGGCATCCGCAAGGGCGGTAAGCTGGCAATCTTGGCGGGCGCAGGCCCGATGGGCCTTGGCGCGCTGACCTATGCGCTGCACCGCGACGTGCGCCCGTCGATGGTCGTCGTGACCGACATCAATGCGGACCGCCTGGAACGCGCGCAGAAATTGTTCCCGGTCGAGGAGGCCGCAAAGGACGGGATTGCGCTGCATTTTGTCAACACCGCGAATATGGCGGACCCGGCGGCTGAGCTGCGCGCAATGACGGGCGGCACCGGATTCGACGATGTGTTCTGCTATGCGCCGGTGGCGCAGGTCGCAGAGCTGTCGAGCGACGTGCTGGGGCGTGACGGCTGCCTGAACTTCTTTGCCGGCCCGACCGACCCCAAGTTTGCGGCCAAGCTCAACTACTATGATGTGCATTACAATTCCACCCATGTCATCGGCACGACAGGCGGCAATACGGCCGACATGCTGGAGTCGCTGCGGCTGACCGCAGAAGGCCGGATCGATCCGGCGGTTATGGTCACGCACATCGGCGGCCTGGACGCCGCAGCCGAGACCACGCTCAACCTGCCCAAGATCCCGGGCGGCAAGAAGCTCATCTATACCCATATCACCATGCCGCTGACCGCGATCGAGGATTTCCGCGCCAAGGGCGCACAAGACCCGCGCTTTACCGCACTGGCCGATATCGTAGATGCGCACAACGGCCTGTGGTGCCCGGAGGCCGAGGAATATCTGCTGGCCAATTGGGTGCAGGAGTAAGCGACGCCTAGAACTGCGAGAAGAAGAGAGAAAGGAGACACACCATGCAGGAACGCCGTCAGAAGATCGTAGAATTTGTCAATCAGCTGGGCACGGTCAGCTTCGCCCAGCTCAAGGCGGCGTTCCCTGAGGTCTCCGACATGACGCTGCGCACCGACCTCAAGGCGCTCGACGAAGAGCGCCGGCTGGTCCGCGTGCACGGCGGCGCAAAGTCGGTCGAGGTCGTTGTGGGGACCGACGATTTTTTGCTCCGGCGTGCAAAGCGCTGCGCACCAGAAAAGGCGCAGATCGCGCACAAGGCGCTTACATTGCTGCGGCCGGACATGACCATCTATCTGGATTCCGGCAGCACAACGACGGCATTGGCCCGTATCCTGCCAGACGAGCGGTACCAGATCTTTACAAGCAGCCTGTCATGCGCCAATGAGCTGCTGCGCCTGACCCAGGCGCGCGTGTTTGTGCCGGGTGGTTTTCTCAACCGGTATAGCCAGAGCCTGTGTGGTATCCAGGCTATGCAGTCTATCGCGCGGGTCAACTTTGACCTTGCGCTGCTTGGCACGACGAGCTATGCCAGCAAAACGGGTTTTTCCTGCGGCATGGAGGAGGAAGCCCAGCTCAAGCGCGCGGTGATCGGCCAGGCAGAACGCAGCTATGTGCTGATGGATTCTGGAAAAGTTGGGTTGACGAGCACGTTTTCGTTTGCGGTACTGGACGACATTGACGGTATCGTGTCGGATGATGGGCTTGCGGAGGAGGTCGTGCGCGCCTGCCGCGCACGGGGCAAGCATGTGCTCTGAGAAGCAAAGGGATTTGAGAAGCTATAGAGATGGGAGGCGCAGTGCGCCCCGAAAAATGGCCGGCATATCATGCCGGCTGTTTTTTTGTGTGTGAAGACAGAAAAAAGCGCCCCATTTGGGGCGCTTTTTTGGGAAAGCTGACCGCGCGGAATCCGCAAAGGGCGTTAGCGCACGGCGGCAAATAGATCCTGCCAGCCCTGCGGCCATTCACCGGTCGAGAGATAGACAGAAAAATTGAGATCATGGTCGGTGGCAGGATAGGTGTGGACGGTAAGATTGGTCTTGCCGCAGGCGGCGAACTGCGCTTGGATCTCCCGGGTGTCCTGCACCGGCACGTTGGCGTCGGCCTCGCCCTGAAAGATCGTGATGGGGATGTCGAGCGTGGTGAGCATATCCCGGTTGGGCGGAAAAGCATCGTGTGCGCGGAACCAGGCGGTTGTCAGGCGGACAGGGTAATTTTGTGCCAGCCAGGCGTCGTCGCCGCGGTCAATCGCGGCATAGAGTGTCTGCCGTGTCGGGGCGAGCAGGCGGGAAAAGTCGGCTGCGGTCAGCTTGCCGTCGCCGTCCACATCGAGGTCGGGGAATGCGGTCTGATCCAGCCC
>DWWZ01000089.1 GCA_019119435.1 Candidatus Butyricicoccus avicola | reverse complement strand
AAAGGGGTATACAAAACCCGAGACAAGTGATATAATACTATTGTCCATGTAGTATCAAGGCCTGCCCCTTGATACTGGCCGCCCATCCGATTCTGAATCTGAAAAGGATGGGCGGTTTTTTTATTGAATTGGTCTGAAGCTGTGGTATACATGCGAAAAATGGCCACCCAGCCTGCAAAACTTAGCGGTCATTTTGAATCGTTAAATTTGAGGACATAACTTGTCTATCGACAGCGCGCCTTTTTATACGTTCGGTAGGGAAGATGGCGGACCGTCCTTGATTTTGACGGCCCCTCTCTATATAATGGATAGGAGCTAAAAATGGAATGCTGATATTTTTCGGAACATTTTCCTTGCAGCAAGCCATCACAAAGAGAGAGGAGTGCCATAACTTGGTAGGAAAGACGCATTTTTATGCGGGATTATGTGCGGGGGCTGCCTTTGCCGTATGGGCAGACCTGCCGCTGCTGGACTGTGCGGCGGCGGCTGCCGCCGGAATCTTGGGCGGTTTGGCGCCCGATCTGGACCACAGAAAGAGCAAGATCACCCAAAAGACCGGAATGTTTGGCTTTGTCTCCAGCCGGATGCTCAAACATCGCGGCGTTCTGCATGCCCCGATCCTTTATGTCGTCCTGGCAGCGGTCCTCTTCCCCTGTATCGGCGTCTATCCGCTGACCCGGGCGGCTGTCTGCGGCCTGCTGGCCGGCGCGCTGTCCCACCTCTTTTTGGACGCCCTCAATCCGAGCGGTATCCCGCTGTTGTGGCCGCTGCTCAAAAAGCGTATCTCGCTGCTGCCCATCCAGACCGGCGGCAGGATCGACCGGTTGATCGGCCGGCTGTGTCTGCTGGGCGCAGCCTGGTGCGCGGTGTGCGCGGTGCTCTCATAAGATGCGGCGCCGGGGAATATCATAAATAGGGGGCTGCGGACAAAAAAGAGCCGCCTGCTGGTTTCAGCAGGCGGCAGCCAAATCAAACGTATGCGGAGCGCACGGAAGGGGGAGGAAAACCGTGCGTCCAGACGTCAGCGGTGGTTTGCGGGAACAAAGATGAGGCCAATTCGCTCTAACAGCCCTGTGGGGAGAACGGAGAGCGTATGGATGAAGTCGGCGCCATGTCCGCGCCGGGCAAAAAATCGATATAAACGATACATGAGAAAATCTCTCCTTTCGATGGTCTTATTATAACGGATGCCGGGCGTGAAGATATCACGGAATCATGGACAATCCATGAACGAATTGTAAACATTGGCGGGAAACAGCGGGCAGATACGGCTTGACAACGGGCGGAAAAACGCCTAAAATGGTGCAATAAGAAAGATTTCGCTGGGAAAAAGGGAAAAGGAGCGAAAAATATGTTTATTTTGACCTGTACCTGCGGGAACGAGCTGTACTGCTCCAACGAGGAGTCCCGCACGGCCTGGCAGTGCGACGCCTGCGGGCAGTGGTATGATCTGTTCGGCAACCGGCTGCGCCGCCCGCCCGCCGGGGAGACCGTGCCCGAGGGCGTGACCTGCATGACGCAGGAAGACTTTTGAATCGGGGAGCGTATGCCATGAATGCACAAAAAATTGCGCTTTTAACCGACTCCTGTGCCGATATCCCGCCTGCGCTGTGTGAGCGCTATGGGATCTATGTTTTGCCGCTGCGGCTGCTGTTTGGCGACGGCGAGTATCTGGACGGCCAGACCATCACGGCAGATGGGCTGTATGCCAGGCTGCCGCGCGAGCTGCCGGTAACCTCGCTGCCTTCGGGTGAGCAGGTCGAGGCGGTCTTTTCGCGCATTGCGGCGGACGGCTATGAAAAGGTGCTGGCCGTGCACCTGTCGGCCGGCCTGAGCGGGACCTACAACCTGGTGCGCCTGCTGGGCGGCGAGCGCACAGACCTGGAGGTGCGGGCATTTGACTCGGTCAGCGGTTCGCTGGGCATCGGCCTGGTGCTGATCCAGGCGGCGCGACTGATCGAGCAGGGCTGCGACTGGGACAGTCTGCTCGGCTTGGTGCCGGGCATGATCGCGGGCACCAAGGTTTTTTTCTGCGTGGACACGCTGGAATACCTGCAAAAGGGCGGGCGGATCGGGCGCATCTCGGCCATCGCGGGCACGCTGCTGCAGGTCAAGCCCATCATCACGTTCGCCGAGAGCGGGGAGCTTGTCAATATTTCCAAGGGCCGCGGCCGCCGCGCTGCGCTGGATAAGCTGGCCGCGCTCTTCCGGGAAGCCCTGCCCGCCGGCCAGCGGGTGATTGCGGCGGTCGTGGACGGCGGTGTGCCCGCGGAGGGCGAGGCGCTGCGCGCGCAGATTGAGCCGCTCTTGCCGCCCGGGACCGAGGTGCTGCGCGGGCAGATCGACTGCACGCTGGGGACCTATGTCGGGCCGCACCTGCTGGGCGCCGGATTCCAGACCGTGCCGGACTGGCCGGCCGGTACGCCGTCGACTAAAAACGACTTTTTTTAACGGTTCTGTTACCTGACTTCCGGCCGATCTGTGGTATAATGAAGTACGTGCAGCGAGTTAGAAAAAATGTATAGATAGGAGACACTGTATATGAAATGGAAAACAGGCGTGGCACTTATGGTCGTCGTGCTGCTGGTCGCCATGATTCCGGCGGCGGTCAGTGCGATCTTTGCTGGCGGCCTGCCCTCGTTTGCCCCCAAACCGGACAGCCATCAGCTCGTGCTGCAGATCGATAACAGCGCGGCCCTGCGGGACGGCGAAGCCATCACGATGGACGACGGCAAGGGCAACGCAATTGGACCCTATATCGACGATAACGGCAATATGCTGGTCCCGATCCGCCCGCTGGTCGAGGGCCTGGGCGGCTCGCTCGTCTTTGAGGATGAGACGTTTAAGATCACCATCGGCTCGGACACACTCGAGCTCGGCCAGAACGCATACAGCATTGAGGGCGTGGACGGCGAGAGCCACACACTGCCGGTCAAGCCCACGCGCACCGGCAACTCGTTCTATGTCCCGGGGCGCGCGGTGACCGAGGCGCTCGGCGGCCAGATCGCTTACTATCCGCCGGCAGAGGGCGGCTATGTCATCTGCACCATCGGGGACCTGGAAGACGGCCAAATCGATTCGCTCAAGGCGGCGGCCCAGGAGAAGCTGGGCTATTCGGTCCAGCAGTA
>DWWZ01000088.1 GCA_019119435.1 Candidatus Butyricicoccus avicola | reverse complement strand
GCCGCCTTTGCCGGCCGGGTGCCCGGGATCGTCTGCAATTTTTTGCTTCTCCTGATCGAAAAGCGCCGCATTACCCAATTGCAGGCCATCGCGCAGGCCTACGAGGGCCTTGTCCGCCGGGCGGCCAGCATTTGTCAGGCGACCGTCGTGACCGCCGTCCCGATGGAGGCGGCGTTACTGGAGCGGCTGCGGGACAAGCTTGCGTGCCTGACCGGGCTGCAGATTGAGCTGGTCAACGAGATTGACCCGGCGGTGCTGGGCGGCGCCTGTGTGCGCTGGGGCAGCCGGCAGATCGACGGCACCATCCGGAGCAGCCTGCGCACTTTGGTGGCAGAGCTCTGCCCGGCAGAAGGGAGAAGGTGAGGGAATGGACTTACGTCCAGATGAGATCAGCGCGATCCTCAAAGAGCAGATTGCGCACTATGAGCCGCAGCTCAGCATGCAGGACGTCGGGACCGTTGTGTCGGTCGGAGACGGCATCTGCCATATCTATGGGCTGACGGATTGCATGGCTGGGGAGCTTTTGGACTGCGGCGGCGTGTACGGCATGGCACAGAACCTGGAGGAGGACCTCGTGGGCGCCGTGCTGCTCGGCACGGATCAACAGGTCCGGGAGGGCGACACGGTCCGGCGCACCGGCCGTATTGTGGAAGTACCGGCCGGCGAGGCGCTGCTCGGCCGTGTCGTGGATGCACTCGGCCGCCCGATTGACGGCAAGGGGCCAGTTGCGGCCGATGCACACCGCCCGGTCGAATGCCCGGCGCCCGGCATCTTGGAGCGGGCGCCCGTCCGGGTGCCGTTGCAGACCGGCATCAAGGCCATCGACTCGATGGTACCGATCGGCCGTGGCCAGCGAGAACTCATCATCGGCGACCGCCAGACCGGCAAGACCGCGATCTGCCTGGACGCCATCAAAAACCAAGCCGGTACGGGCGTGCTGTGCATCTATGTCGCGATTGGACAGAAGCGCTCGACCGTGGCGCAGATCGCCGAGCGCCTAGCGGCGGACGGCGCGCTGGGCCGCACGATCATTGTGGCGGCGACGGCATCCGAACCTGCGCCGCTGCAATATCTGGCCCCGTATGCGGGCTGTGCGATGGGAGAATACTTCATGTATCGGGGCAGGGATGTCCTGATTGTATACGATGACCTGTCCAAACATGCGGTCGCTTACCGCGCGCTTTCGCTGCTCCTGCACCGTCCGCCCGGCCGTGAGGCCTACCCGGGCGACGTGTTTTATCTGCATGCCCGCCTGCTCGAACGGGCGGCAAATCTCAAAGACGGCGGTTCGCTGACCGCGCTGCCCGTCATTGAGACCCAGGCGGGTGACGTGTCGGCCTATATCCCGACCAACGTCATTTCGATCACCGACGGGCAGATCTTCCTGGAGAGCGAGCGGTTCAATATGGGCGTGCGCCCGGCGGTCAATCCGGGCATCTCGGTCTCCCGTGTGGGCGGAAGCGCGCAGAGCAAGGCCATGAAGGAGGTGTCCGGCACCCTCAAGCTGGTGTATTCACAGTACCGGGAGCTGCAGGCGTTTGCCCAGTTTGGCTCCGACCTGGACGCTGATACGCGGGCACGTCTGGCGCAGGGCGAACGCATTGTCGAGGTGCTCAAACAGCCGCAGAACCAGCCGCTGCCCGTGGAAAAGCAGGTCGTGATCCTGTATGCGGTGGTGCATGGGCTGCTGGAGGACGTCCCGGTCGGCCGGATCGCAGACTTCCAGGCAGGGCTGTTTGCCCACCTGGACGCGGCGCACCGCGGCCTCCTGGACACCATTCGGGAGACCGGAAAGCTGGACGAGGTGCGGCAGGAGCTAACCGAAGTCATAAAAGCGTTCCGGGGCGGCTTCCTGCGTGAGAGCAAGGGAGGTGCGGCATGGCGAACATGAAGGAGATCCGGCGGCGCATCCGCAGCATCGAATCCACCCGGCAGATCACCCGCGCCATGGAGCTCATCGCTTCCAGCCGCCTGCGGCGCGCCCGCACGCGCGCCGAGCAGGCCCGGCCGTGCATGGATGCCTTGCAGCAGTCAGCCGGGCGTCTACTGGCCGCGCTGGGCTCTGCCAACCGGCCGGGCGGGAAACGGCTGCTGTGGGTCATTGCAGGCGACCGTGGGTTGGCCGGCGGTTATAATGCTGGTGTGCTGCGCTTGGCACAGGCGCAGCTCGATGACGGCGGGCCGGCAGAGGTGGTGCCCATTGGGCGCAAGGCGCAGGAATACTTTGCAAGACACGGCGTACAAAGCCCGGCGGCCTATCCCGGCGTGGCCGACCGTTTGACAGTCGGGGAGGCGTATGCCATGGCGCAGCCGGCGCTTGCCGGGTATCGCGCAGGCGAGATCGGAGAGATTTCCGTGTGCTATACGGCGCTCGTGTCTCCCTTGGTGCAGCAGCCGCGCATCCTGCGCCTGCTGCCAACCCCGCAGCCGTCCCGGCCGGCGGACGTACAGTATGACCCTTCGGCCGAGCACGTCTATGAGGCTGTCTTGGAGACCTATCTTGGAGGCATGCTCTATGGCGCGGTCGTCGAGTCGTATGCGGCCGAGCAGTCGGCCCGCCGCCTAGCCATGGAGACCGCCTCGGACAATGCGGGCGAACTGCTGGAGACGCTCCGCCTGTCCTATAACCGTGCCCGGCAGAGCGCCATCACGCAGGAGATCACCGAGATTTCTGCGGGCTCCGGCGCGGTCGGCGGTACCAAATCAAGGGGGTTTTTGCAATGAGCCAACCGAACCAGGGCACTGTGGTCCAGATCATTGGGCCGGTGCTGGACATCCGCTTTCCCGCAGACGCTTTGCCGCGTCTGCTCAATGCCATCACGGTCACGGCCCCAGACGGCCGGGTCGTGACCGCTGAGGCCGCCCAGCATATCGGGCAGGACACGGTGCGCTGTATCGCCATGCAGTCGACCGACGGGCTGGTGCGCGGCCTGCCTGCATCTGACACGGGTGCGCCGATCACTGTCCCGGTGGGACGGGGCAATCTGGGCCGTATCTTCAATTTGCTCGGTGAGCCGGTGGACCATAAGCCGCCTGTACCGGATACCGCCCGCTGGCCGATCCACCGCCCGGCACCCTCCTACGAGGAACAACAGCCCCGGGCCGAGATTCTAGAGACTGGTATCAAGGTCATCGATCTGGTTGCGCCCTATGCCAAGGGCGGCAAGATCGGCCTGTTCGGCGGCGCCGGTGTGGGCAAGACGGTCATTATTATGGAGCTCATCCACAACATTGCCCGGCAGCACGGCGGTATCTCGGTTTTTACCGGCGTGGGGGAGCGCACGCGGGAAGGCAACGACCTATACCATGAGATGCAGGAGTCGGGCGTCCTGGATAAGACCGTCCTGGTCTACGGCCAGATGAACGAGCCGCCGGGCGCGCGTATGCGCGTAGCGCTGTCCGGCCTGACGATGGCTGAATACTTCCGCGATGTGGAGGGGCAGGACGTACTGCTGTTCGTGGACAACATTTTTCGCTTCACCCAGGCCGGGGCCGAGGTATCCGCGCTTTTGGGGCGCATGCCGTCGGCCGTCGGCTATCAGCCCACGCTGGCCACCGAGATGGGGGCGCTGCAGGAGCGCATCACCTCGACACAGAAGGGTTCGATCACATCGGTGCAGGCAGTCTATGTGCCGGCAGATGACCTGACTGATCCTGCCCCCGCGACGACGTTCGCGCATCTGGATGCGCGGACGGTGCTATCCCGGCAGATCGCATCGCTCGGTATTTATCCGGCGGTGGACCCGCTGGATTCGGGCTCACAGCTGCTCACGCCGGATACGGTCGGCGAGGCGCACTATGAGGTGGCGCGCGCGGTCCAGGCCATCTTGCAGCGGTATAAAGAGTTACAGGACATCATCGCCATCCTGGGCATGGAGGAGCTGTCGGACGAGGACAAGATGACCGTCGCCCGTGCGCGCAAGATTCAGAACTTCCTATCCCAGCCCTTTCATGTGGCCGAGCAGTTCACCGGCATGCCCGGCCGGTATGTGCCGGTCCAGGAGACCGTACGCGGGTTCCGGGAAATTTTGGAGGGCAGGCATGACGCCCTGCCCGAGTCAGCTTTCTTGTTCGTCGGCTCCATCGAGGAGGCTGAGGAAAAGGCCAAAAAGGGAGGAGGGCGGCCGTGAACCAATTTCCATTGCGCGTGATGACCGCCGGGCACACGGCCTTCTCGGGAGAAGTCCAGCAGTGCATTGTGTGCACACAGGACGGTTATGTCGGGATTTTGGCTGGGCATGCGCCGTATGCGGCGCCGCTCGGCGTGGGGATACTGGCCGTCTATGACGGGAGCCCATTGCCGCGGCGCGCTGCCATCGCGCAGGGATACCTGGAGGTGCGGGACGGCCAAGTGACCGTCCTGGCCCGCACCTGTGAGTGGGCGGATGAGATCGACCCCGCCCGTGCCCAGCGCGCCCGGGAGCAGGCGCAGCGGGTACTGGCAGACGGGCAGGCCGGGCGGGATGTGCGCTGCGCCGCCCAGCGATGCCTGAAGAAGGCGGAAAATCGCCTGCGCACTGCGCAGGGGCAGTAGGCTGAAAGCATAAAAATGCCCGGTTCGGCGTAGGGGCTGAACCGGGTATTTTTATGTCCAAGTGCAGGGGCGCTTGGAATCTAGGGGGAGAACGGAGTTTGTCAGAGTTTGACAAACTTGCTCGCCGGTGCGTGGCAGATCGGGCAGTGATACCCTTCGGGCAGTTCTTCTTTGGGATAGATATAGCCGCAGACCGTGCACTTCCAGCCGATCTTTTTGTCCAGTGTGCGGAAGACAGGCGCAGCCGGCGGCGCCTCATTGCCGCGCGCGTTCCAGGCGCGTACGGTCATGACGGGATCGGTGGAAAAGGCCTCGGCATCGATGACCTCGAGCATATAGAGCGTGTGCGTGCCGGCATCCAGCTTGTCTATGACACGGAAGGCGATGCGGGCAACCATGCCCTCCTTGAGGTAGGGCGAACCCTGTGCATCGATAAAAGTCTCAAATTTGGAAAATTTATCGATAGCACGGCCGGATTTATAACCAAATTCGTTGAGGATGGCATCCGGGCAGGATGCGCCGATCAGCGTGATGGACAGCACACCGGCCTGGTCGATGGCCTTTTTGGTGGCGCTGGACTGGTTAAGCGCCAGAGAAAACTTTTCCGGACTGGCTGACGTGACTTGCGAGAGCGAGTTGACAATGCAGCCAAACTGTTTGCCGCCCGCGGTGGCAGATGCGAGATAGAGACCGTAATCAAATTGATCGAGAATGGCACGATCCATAGGGACACCTCCTGTAAAAATTAAATGCAAATGAATATCCTTAATAAAAGTATAGCATATTGCAGAGCAAAAAGGAAGAACAGAATTACCAAAAAGTGGGGGAATAAATTGTGCGTTTCGCGCAAGGGGCCGGTCAAAGGATGTTGTGCAGGGATGGGAACTCCATCTCGGCGATATGCCGCAGCGCGCCGCTGAGCTCGGCTACTTGCAGGCGGGCCTCGTTTTGGTCGTGGTTGCGCGCGGCCTGGATGGCGCGGCGGTAGAGCGTGTCGATCTGGTCGAGCTCAGCGTGGCGTACAAGTGAGGCCAAGAGCGGCCTGCACGCCTGCCAGTCGTCAAAGCAGGCCGTGAGCACGGCGGGGTCGGTCTGGCCGGAGACGGCCAGGGCCAGCGTGTCGGTGGTGCGGGAAACCGTCTGGTATTCCCAAAAGCAGCCCCCGATCAGCAGGACAAATAGCGCGCATGCGGTGACTAGCCGTTTCATAGGCCCTCCTTTTTCTGGATGAATTGATTGCCGCAGTCGTCAAGCGTCATGAGGAAGACATTGCGGATTTCGCCGCAGCCGGCCTTCTTCACACGCTTTTCCAGCGCCGCAAGCGAGATGCCCAGCCGCCGCAGGTTGCCGAGAACCGGCTTGCCGTCGGTGATGACAAGAAAGGGCACGCCGGACTCAGGCGGGATTTTGCCGATGAGGCCGGCGGTCACGGGCTGGGCCTCAGGCCGCAGGACATAGGAGAGCTGTCCGTTTGGCTCGAGCACGCCATACTTGACGTCGGCGATCGACTGGATGTTGTTCTGGCGCAGGGCCTCGACGATTTCGTCGGTCGTGATGCGCAGGTCGCGCAGCTTGGCCGCGTCCACTTTGCCGTTGTAGATGAGCACGGCTGCCCGGCCGTTGCACAGGCGGCGCAGGCGGCGGCTTTTGAGGCAGAGGAAGGACACGATGATCTCGGTCGAGATGAGCGCCGCAATGGGGACCAGCCCGGTGGCAAGCGGGACACCAAGGTCCTGCATAGGGATGGATGCGAGCTCAGAGATCAGGATTGTGATGACGAGTTCGGACGGTTCCAGCTCGCCGATCTGCCGTTTACCCATCAGACGGATGGCGCAGATGACTGCAACATAAAGGACAAGCGTGCGCACGAGGGAGACAGTCATGGGGAAGCGGACCTCCTTTTTTTGTATGAGTTTTCCGATTTAGTGTGCGGAGAACAGAGAAAATTATGCATTTTGTCAGAAGATTTTCATTGACAAAAGTGTGAAAGAATTCTATAATGGGAACAACGGAACACAGAAGGAAACGCGATGAACGGGACAGTAACCCCTGACCTCTCTTTCAGAGAGCCGCCGGTCGGTGCAAGGCGGCAGAGGGACGGTGCGCGAACAGTCGCCCGCGAGCGGCCCCGGTGAATCCTGCCCGACAGGGCAAGGTAGTAATCTGGGACGGCAGGCCTCCGTTACAGGGCATAGTGTGCGGCGCCCCCGGCGCTGCGCGCGCGGAGAGGTCGCCTGCAGTCGGGCGGCAAGCAGAGTGGTACCGCAGAGAACCAAGTTCGGGTCTTTGTCTCTTGCAAAAAGAGGCAAAGACCCTGTTTTTATATTCGGAAGGAAGAAGGGAAGACGGCAAATGAGACTGAATGGATCACAGATTTTGTGCGAGACCTTGATCGAGCAGGGTGTCGACACGATTTTCGGCTATCCGGGCGGCGCTGTCCTCAATATTTACGACGCGCTTTATCAGTATAGCGACCGCATCCGTCACATACTGACCGCCCACGAGCAGGGCGCTGCGCATGCGGCAGACGGCTATGCCCGTGCGACCGGCAAGGTCGGCGTGTGCCTGGCGACCTCGGGCCCGGGCGCGACCAACCTGGTCACCGGCATTGCAACCGCGTATATGGACTCTATCCCCATGATCGCCATCACCGGCAACGTCGGTGTGCCGCTCATCGGCAAGGACTCCTTTCAGGAGGTCTATATTGCGGGCATCACCATGCCGATCACAAAGCACAACTTTGTGGTAAACCATGTGGAAGATCTCGCCGATACTGTGCGTGAGGCCTTCCGCATCGCGCAGAGCGGACGCCCGGGACCGGTCCTCATCGATATCCCTAAGGACGTCACGGCAGCCATGTGCGAGTTCGAGAACAAGCCGGTCGAGTCCATCGAGGAGGTCTATGACGTTTCGGAGGACGACCTCAAGCGCATCGCGGCTGAGATCAACGCGGCCGAGTGCCCGGTCATCTACTATGGCGGCGGTATTATTTCCTCACATGCCTGCCAGGACCTCGTCGCCCTCATGCACAAGGCTGACATCCCGGCTACCGGCTCGATGATGAGCATCGGCAGCGTGCCGCCCGACGACCCGCTCTATCTGGGCATGATCGGCATGCACGGCAAGGTATCCGCCGGCTGGGCGGTTGACCGCGCAGACCTGCTGCTTTCCATCGGCGCGCGCTTCTCCGACCGCGTAGCGACCAACCCCAACCGCTTCGCACCCGACGCGCGCATCATCCACATCGATATCGACGCGGCCGAGATCAACAAGAATATGCCGGCCGACGACTTCCTGGTGACCGACGCCAAGACCTTCCTGTCGGGCGTCCTGCCCTATGTCAAGGAGGCCAAGCACACTGCCTGGCGCGCACAGATCGAAAATTGGCAGAAGACCCTGGACTATAAGCCCGCGGATGCCGAAGATTGCCTGCGGCCGCATCAGATTATCCAGATCTGCGCCGAGCTCGGCGGGGATGATCTTATCTTCGTGACCGACGTTGGCCAGCACCAGATGTGGGCGGCGCAGTACTGCGGCCGACGCCACTCCAGGCAGTTTATCTCGTCCGGTGGCCTGGGCACGATGGGCTTTGGCTACGGCGCGGCCATGGGCACCAAGTTCGCCCAGCCCGATAAGCCGGTCATCCATATTACAGGCGACGGCTCGTTCCACATGAATTTAAACGAGCTGTGCACGTCGGTTACATACGGCCTGCCGATTGTAACCGTGATTATGAACAACCAGGTGCTCGGCATGGTGCGCCAATGGCAGACCATGTTTTACGATAAGCGCTATTCGGCGACCACGCTGGACCGCAAGACCGACTATGTCAAGCTGGCCGAGGCGTTCGGCGCGCAGGGCTTCCGCTGCACCACGCCGGCTGAGTTCCGCGAGGTGCTCGCCAAGGCGCTGGCCCACCAGGGCGGTCCGACCGTCATCGAGTGCGTCATTGACCGGGATGAGCGTGTCCTGCCCATGATTGCGCCGGGCGGCGATATCCGCAACATCGTGGCCGATTAAAGGAGGCGAGACCATGCAGAAATATATCGTTTCAGTTCTGGTAAAGAACCATGCAGGTGTTCTGGCGCGTGTCGCCAGCCTATTCGGCCGCCGTGCCTTCAACATCGATTCGCTGACCGTCTCGACGACGACCGACCCCACCATTTCACGCATGTCCATCATCGTCACCGGCGATGAGGCCATCTTGGAGCAGGTGATGAAGCAGGTTTCCAAGCTGTATGAGGTGCTCTGGGTGGAACAGCTCTGGGAGGAGGACAGCTATTGCAAGGAGCTGGTCTTTGTCAAGCTGTCCACGCCGGACGCCGCCAGCCGCGACGCCGTGCGCGAGGTAGCCGAGCTCTATAACGCCAACGTGGTGGAAGCGGTCGGCAACGCGATGATCGTCGAGCTGACCGAGGTGCCGAGCCGCATTGACGCCTTCCTGGACGTCATTGCAAACTTCAATGTCATCGAAATGTGCCGCTCGGGCGTCACGGCGATGATGAAATAATTCAGTTTATCCATTTTATATTCTATATACATGGACTTTAGGAGGAAACTACCATGGTAAAGATGTACTACGATTCCGACTGCAACCTGTCCCTTCTGGACGGCAAGACCGTTGCCATCATCGGCTTCGGTTCCCAGGGCCATGCCCATGCCGAGAACCTGCATGATTCGGGCGTCAACGTCGTTGTTGGCCTGCGTCCGGGCTCCCACCATGAGGCCAAGGCAAAGGAAGCCGGCCTGACCGTCATGACCCCGGCCGAGGCAGCCGAGGCAGGCGACATCATCATGATGCTGGTTCCGGACGAGAAGCAGGCGGACATCTACAAGGAGTCGATTGAGCCGCACCTCAAGCCCGGCAACTGCCTGGCCTTTGCACATGGCTTCAACATTCACTTCAAGCAGATCATCCCGCCGAAGGACGTTGACGTCATCATGATCGCCCCCAAGGGCCCGGGCCACATTGTCCGCCGTACCTATCTGGAAGGCCAGGGCGTCCCGGATCTGGTCTGCGTACATCAGGACGCAACCGGTAAGGCAATGGATCTGGCGCTGGCCTATGCGTGCGGCATCGGCGGCGGCCGTGCCGGCATCATCGAGTCCACCTTCCGCGTTGAGACCGAGACCGACCTGTTCGGCGAGCAGGCTGTCCTGTGCGGCGGCGTATGCGAGCTGATGAAGGCGGGCTTTGAGACCCTGGTTGAGGCTGGCTATGCGCCGGAGAACGCATACTTTGAGTGCGTCCATGAGATGAAGCTGATCGTTGACCTCATCAACGAGGGCGGCTTTGCCAAGATGCGCTACTCGATCTCCGACACCGCAGAGTACGGCGACTACCGCACCGGCAAGCGCATCATCACCGAGGAGACTCGCAAGGAGATGAAGAAGATCCTGCGCGAGATCCAGGACGGCACCTTTGCTTCCGAGTGGATTCAGGAGAACAAGGCCGGCGGCCGCGCAAGATTCCTGGCGACCCGTCAGCTCGAGGCCGAGACCCAGCTCGAGGAGACCGGTAAGAAGCTGCGCAGCATGATGAGCTGGCTGAAGAAGTAAGCACGCAAATTCAAACTGCATGATGGACGGGGACGGACGGCGGTGCCGCCCGTCCCCGTTTTCTGTTGATCCGATCATAAAGGAGGAACCCCCTTTGTCTAAGAGAAGCGACAATATCACCGCGGGCGCGGCGCGCATGCCAAACCGTTCGCTGCTGCGCGCCTGCGGTTTGACCGATGAGGAGATGGAGCGCCCGATCGTCGGCGTCGTCTCGGCCTACTCCGAGATCATCCCGGGCCACATCAACCTGGACAAGATCGCGGCGGCTGTCAAGACCGGCGTCTCCATGGCGGGCGGCACCCCGGTCGTCGTGCCGGCCATTGGCGTGTGCGACGGCATCGCGATGGGCCATATTGGCATGAAGTATTCGCTGCCGTCCCGCGAGCTCATTGCGGACTCGGTCGAGACCCTGGCGCAGGCCCATCAGTTCGACGCCTTGGTGCTCATTCCGAACTGCGATAAGATCGTGCCCGGTATGCTCATGGCGGCGGCCCGCCTGAACATCCCAGCGATCCTGGTTTCGGGCGGCCCCATGCTGGCCGGCCACTTTGACGGCGAGGAGATCTCGCTGTCCAAAACCTTTGAGACGGTCGGCGCGTACAAGGCCGGCCTTGTGACCGAGGAGCAGCTCAAGGAGTGCGAGTGCGGCTCGTGCCCGGGCTGCGGCTCGTGTTCTGGCATGTACACGGCAAACTCCATGAACTGCCTGTCCGAGGCCATCGGCATGGCCCTGCCCGGCAACGGCACTATCCCCGCCGTGCACGCCGCCCGCATCCACCTGGCCAAGCATGCCGGCATGAAGGTCATGGAGCTGCTCGAAAAGGATATCAAGCCGCGCGATATCCTGACGCCCAAGGCGTTCCGCAATGCGCTGACCTGCGAGATGGCTATTGGCTGCTCGACCAACACCGTCCTGCACCTGCTGGCCATCGCGCACGAGGCAGGGGTCGCGCTTGACCTCAAACTGCTCAACGAACTGTCGGCCAAGGTGCCCAATATCTGTCACCTGGCACCGGCTGGCCCGCACCACATTGCGGAGCTCGATATGGCAGGCGGTGTGCCGGCCATCATGAAGGAGCTGACCAAGCGCGACCTGCTCGATCTGTCGCTCATCACGGCGACCGGCAAGACGGTTGGGGAGAACCTTGAGGGCGTCGTCAATAAGAACCCCGAGGTCGTCCGTCCGCTCGAGCATCCGTATTCTGAGACCGGCGGCATCGCCGTCCTGTGGGGCAATATTGCCGAGGACGGCTGCGTCGTCAAGCGCTCGGCGGTTGCGCCCGAAATGATGGTGCACACCGGCCCGGCGCGTGTGTTCGACTCCGAGGATACGGCCATCGAGGCCATCTACGCGGGTAAGATCAACAAGGGCGATGTGGTCATCATCCGCTATGAAGGCCCCAAGGGCGGCCCTGGCATGCGTGAGATGCTTAACCCGACCTCGGCCCTGGCCGGTATGCAGCTCGACAAGGATGTCGCGCTCATCACCGACGGCCGCTTCTCGGGCGCGTCCCGCGGTGCGTCCATCGGCCATGTCTCGCCTGAGGCAGCTGCGGGCGGCAACATCGCGCTCATCGAGGAGGGCGACACCATCGAGATCGATATCCCGAACAGCCGCGTGCACCTAGCCGTTTCGGACGAAGAACTGGCTGCGCGCCGCGCAAAGTGGACGCCCAGGGAGCCCAATGTCAAGTCCGGCTGGCTGTACCGCTATTCGCGGATGGTTTCGTCGGCCGACAAGGGCGCGATCCTGGAATAAAGCCTGACAGATACACAGCAGCACCTGGACCCCCGGTCTGGGTGCTGCTTTTTTATTGCTGAATTATGCAATATCAATAAAAATTCAGAGAAACTTTAGAGGAAACATAGATGAAATTTCTTAAGGAGTGCGTTATACTATCTTTATAAGATGTTTTGTCTCTATGCGGAAGGAGAACCAAAATGAAAAAGATACTTTGTGTAATTCTTATATCCCTACAACAAGATTTGTGATGATAATTATAATGCTTGTATTACAACAATCCAGAATGGCCTAAGAGCGGATAAACCTGTTGCGGCATTGAATTTAGACTATCCAATCATAGGAGAAGGGCCGTATCCCTGGCATTGGACTACGGTAACGAAGTATTTTCATGCACCGGATGATCAAAGATGGATTGCGATTTCTACCTTCGGAGATCGTGTAAGTATAGATTTTGATGCGTACTATGACAGCATAAACGGCGCGGCACTACATGGAGGATTCGCCTATTTTTATTGATTTTCACAAACTAATGTCCAAATTGAAAGAGCGCGTGCAGGAAGAAGCGGACTACCAGCGCGAGACATGGAAAAGCCGTGCGGCGTGGGTATGGGAAAACCGGAGTCGTTTGTGCGAACGTGGGATGTTGCTGCTAATTATCCTGATATTCTGCCGGACACTGGTGTATCATTATCTTGCGAATTGGTTTGGGCAAGTGATGGATTGGGACACAATAATTTTAGAGCAGTTAGAAGATCAATTATGGAAAGAATATCCACAGTGCCGTGCAAGTGTCAGAGGAGCAATTCGAAGGGGAGCAGGCTATGAAGTATCCATTTGGATCCGTGCTTCGACCCATGAATTTGCCGATGAAGTAGCACAATGTGCAGAAGAGTACTTAGGGCAGCCCGACATCATGCAGGCCGCTGCGAAAGATTACTTGGAGAGATTTTCAATCCCGGAGTATATGACGTTGGATT
>DWWZ01000087.1 GCA_019119435.1 Candidatus Butyricicoccus avicola | reverse complement strand
CTATCGATTTGTACAAGAGTGAAGGATAGCGTTTGTGCAAGGCGGAAAATCTAAAAAATTTGCGTGCAGACGGCAGGAAAGCTTGTATAATACCCATAAGGGCGTTAAAAAATTTGGACCCTATGGAGGCTTTATGACACAAGAAAAACAGCTCGCGCGCGTCTTGGACAAGGCGCGCCGGTTAGAACGCACCTATGAGGCGCGCATATTTACCCGTCTGCTGGACATGCCTATGGAAGCGTTTTCCTGCACAGAGCATCTGTACGCACCGCCGGAGGACGCCGCCTACGCGCCGATCGCCGGCGGAGATGTCTGGGGTGGTGCCTGGCAGTCCCTATGGCTGCGCGGTACGTTTACGGTGCCGGAGGCATTGGCCGGACGGCCGCTCTATGTGTTGCCGCGCCTGGGTGGATGGGAAGGCTTTCTGTTTTTGGATGGCGTGCCCCATGCCATTTTTACCAACAAGTATACGACCGAGACCCATGGCAACCATTATGCCGCACGCATTACGCCAGGGGCGGCGGCTGGGACCGCTTTCCGTCTGGATTTTGAGTACTATGCCGGGCACTATATCCCCGGCTGCGCCCCTTTTGAGGACTCTGGGCTCAAGGATTGCCGCCATATCTACGAGGGCGTCTACATTGCCGCGCGGGACGAGGAGATTCTGCGCTTTGTGATCGACCTGCGTGTGCTCAATTCCCTGGCGGCTGCATTGCCGGCCGACAGTTTCCGCCGGGGGGATATCGTGCGCTGTCTGTACGATGTGGTCGGCCTGTGCCCGTCGGCGCCCGACGATGCCGATGACTGGCGGGAAGGCCTGCGCGCGGCAATCCATCGGATGCAGCCGGTGCTGGCCGCAAAGAACGCCGACTCCGCGCCGGTTACCGCGGTAGTCGGGCATAGCCACATGGATACTGCCTGGCTTTGGCCGGTCTCCGAGACCATCCGCAAGTGCGCCCGCACCTATGCCAACGCCGTCCGGCTGATGGACGAGTATCCGGAATACCGGTTTTTCCAGAGCTCGGCCTATCACACCGAACTGATCCGACGTCACTATCCGGCGCTGTTTGAGAAGATGCGCGAAAAGATTGCCGAGGGCCGCTATGAGCCGGGCGGCGCAGTCTTTGTGGAATGCGACTGTAACATGGTGTCGGGCGAGAGCCTGGTGCGCCAATTCCTGTGGGGCCAGAAGTACAACGAAAAGTGGTTCGGCCTGCGCTCCAACAATTTTTGGTTGCCCGACACGTTTGGATACAGCGCGGCCATCCCGCAGGTCATGCGTAAGAGCGGCGCGCGCTATTTCTTCACGACCAAACTTTCCTGGAACGATACCAACATCTTTCCGTATGATACCTTTTGGTGGGAGGGGCTGGATGGTAGCCGGGTGTTCACTCACTTTAATGCGACCCACTGCGAGCCGGACCCGGAAACGCTGCTGCGGTACACGGTTGGCAACGATGACCCGGATTTCACCCAGGAGAGCAAGGATAAGCATGTCAGCCGCCGCAAGCTGATCGCTTACGGCTATGGCGACGGCGGCGGCGGCCCACAGTTTGAGCATCTGGAGCTGGTGCGCCGCGAGCATGATCTGGACGGCTGCCCGCGGACAGAACACCGCGCAGTCGGGGCGTTCGCCGAGGAGATGGAGCGTGAGGCGTGCGGCGTGCCGGTTTACGCCGGGGAGCTGTATCTGGAATTGCACCGCGGCACGCTGACCAACCGGCATGAGATCAAGCGCAACAACCGCAAGGGTGAGATTGCCCTGCATGATCTGGAACTGCTGACCGTACTGGATGCAGTGGATCGCAATATACCTGCCGACGATACTGAGATCCGGCCTTATATGGAGATCCTGCTGAAAAATCAGTTCCATGATATCCTGCCGGGCAGTGCGATCACGCGCGTGCACGAGGAGAGCATTGCCGAAATGCACGAGATGATAGCCGCCGTCCGTGCCCTGCAGGGCCAGATATTTGCCGGGGCAGGGCACGGCGTGACCATTTGGAACCCGCTAGGCTTTGCGCGGAACGATACCGTGTATTTGCCGTTTGCTGCGCCGGAATATGGACAAACTTTCACAAATGTATTTGGAAATGCGGTCACGGCGGTAGAAGGTATCGCCCTGGATGCCATGCAGGCAAAAGCCCTTCCGGCCGCGGACGGCGTGAAGCCGGAAGCGTGCCCCTTTGTCTGCACGGAAGATGGACTAGAAACACCGTTTTACCGGGTGCAATGGGATCAGAACGGCGGTTTTGCTTCGTTGTTTGATAAACGGGTGCAGCGCGAAATCCGGGAAGGTTTGTCGCTCGGCACCTTCCTGCTGGCTGAGGACGTACCGGCGAACTGGGACAACTGGGATGTGGATGCTGATACGGTCGAGGACCGCTTCCAGCCGACGGCCGTTCTTCTAGAGCGCACCTGCGTCAGCGTAGGCAGCGGCCAGGCGCGCTATCGGTGTACCTACCGTCTGACATCCCGCTCAACCTTGGTGCAGGATGTCGTGTTCTATGCCGCTCGTCCGGAAATCGTTTTTGAGACACGGATAGATTGGAATGACAAACACCGCTTCCTGAAGGTTGCGTTCGACACCAGCATCCGCGCGCGCTTTGCCGCCCATGAGATCCAGTTCGGCCATATCGAGCGGCCGACTACCCGCAACAATGCGCTCGAGCAGGCCATGTTTGAGGTGTGCAATCACAAATATACCGACCTGTCCGAGCCACGCTACGGCTGCGCTGTGCTCAATGACTGCAAATACGGCGTGTCTGTGCGCGGCGGCAGCATCCGCCTGTCGCTGCACAAGGCGGGCTGCCGGCCGGACCCAACCGGGGACAGCGGCGTACACGATGTGACCTATGCCTTCTTGCCCCATCTCGGACCGCTTTCAGCCGACACGGTCATCCGCCCGGCCTATTGCCTGAACAGCCCGGCGTTGGTCTTTGACGGCGTGCGCGCGCTGCCGCAGGCGCCGGTCACGACCGATTGTCCGCATGTTATGATCGAGGCGGTCAAGCCGCTGCATGAGACGGCGGTGCGGTCGATCGTCGTGCGTTTGTATGAGTGTGAGGGCGCAGGCGGCTACGCGGCGATGGATTTCGCCCCTTATGTGTGTGCAGCCGCAGAGACCGACCTGCTAGAAGAAGGGGCGCAGGAGGTGCCGGTGCCGCAGGCAACGCTCTATTTCAAGCCGTTTGAGGTAAAGACCTTGGTTCTGACCTATGAAAAACCCTGAGAAAGGACGAAAAACTTATGCTGAACAAGAAGGATTACGACCGCCTGAAAGCGGCCTCCATGGCCTATTTTGAAAAGGCTGGCATTGTCATCAACGAACAGGAGAAGGCAGCCTTCCAGGTGGCAGAATACAACCTGGGGTGCGTTGACGAGATCGGCCTTGAGCTCATCGAGTACGTCAATACCGACCGCTGCTGCGCCAAAGAACTCGTACTCTTACCAGGCCAGACCTGCCCGGAGCACCGTCATCCGCCGGTATGCGGCGAGATCGGCAAGGAGGAGACCTTCCGCTGCCGCTATGGTACGGTCTATCTCTATGTCCCGGGAGAGCCGGTAGAGCACCTGCAGGCTACGTTGCCCAAGAATCGTGCGCAGTATTTTACCTGCCGGCACGAGATCGTCCTGCATCCGGGTGAGCAGTACACCATTTATCCCAACACCTTGCACTGGTTCCAGGCCGGGCCGGAAGGCGCCATCGTCTCGGAGTTTTCGACCAAGAGCCGGGATGAATACGATATCTACACCGATCCGGATATCGATGCGGCGCAGGACCGCACGCTCTGACCGATCGGAAAACCGGGGCGGGCCGTTGACGCGGCTCGCCCCTGCGCTTATAATAAGAAGGCAAACGATAAGGGCGGCGGCGCAGATGCCGCATATCCATGGACGGAAAAAGAATGGAGGAACTCTCTCATGTTTGATGTGACAGCGCTGGGCGAGGTGCTGATCGATTTTACCGCATACGGTGCCAACCCAGATACTGGAATGGAACTGTTTGAGCGCAACCCGGGCGGCGCACCGGCCAATGTCGCCGCCGCAGTCAGCAGGCTGTCGGGCCGTGCGGCCTTTATTGGCAAGGTCGGCGCGGACATGCACGGCACGTTTTTGAAGGATACGCTCCGGCAGATCGGGGTCGACACGCGCGGCGTGAGCGCCGACGATCGGGCATTTACAACGCTGGCCTTTGTCTCACTTGAGCCCTCGGGCGAGCGGGTGTTTTCTTTTGCGCGCAAGCCGGGCGCAGACACGCGACTGACGGCGTCAGATATCCCGCAGGAACTGCTGACAGACAGCCGCATCCTGCATTTTGGCTCGCTGTCCCTGACCGATGAGCCGGCGCACAGCGCGACACGCTATGCGGTGGCGGCGGCCAAGCAGGCTGGTGCGATCATCTCGTATGATCCGAACGACCGGCCGCTTTTGTGGGATAGCAGGGAGCGCGCACGGGATGTGATGCGGTCGGTGCTGCCGCAGGTCGATGTGATCAAGATTTCCGACGAGGAGACCGCACTTTTGACCGGCGCATCTGACCCAGATGAGGCATCCCGGCATCTGATCGCGCAGGGGATCGGATGTGTCGTGGTCACACTGGGGGCCAAGGGCGCGCTCGTGCGCACGGCGGCGCAGCCCGATGTGTCCGAGCAGGTCCCGGGGTTCGCCTCTAAAGTTGCGGATACGACCGGAGCGGGCGACTCCTTCTGGGGCGGCTTCCTCTATCAGCTTGCGGCCAGCGGCAAGCGCCCGGCTGAATTGACGCTTGCAGAAGCTACTGCATTTGCGCGTTTTGGCAACGCAGTGGCATCCCTGTGCGTGGAAAAGCGCGGGGCGATCCCGGCGATGCCCGACCTTGCGGCCGTGCATGCCCGCCTGGAGGGCCGTGTATGAAGCTGATTGCGGTCGATCTGGATGGGACACTGCTCAATCACAGCAAAGAAGTGCTGGAGAGCAGCCGCCAGGCCATTGCCGCGGCGGCGGCCGCGGGTGTTCAGGTCGTTGTGGCCAGTGGACGCAGTTTTCCCGAAGCACAACGTTTTGTCGCCGGTACGGCTTGCAGCGAGCACGTGATCTGCGCGGGCGGCGCGGCGATAGTCAACCGCACCAGCGGCGTATCCCGGCACACCTGGTACCTGGATTGTCAGACTGCGGCGCGCGTCCTGCGGCAGGGAGCGGCGTGCGGGATGGCGGCCTTCGCCTACACGGCGAACCAGATCTGGATGGAGGAAGCCGATTATAATGCCATCTTTTCTAATATGCCAGGGTTCCGCGCCCAGAGGGATATTTTGCACCTGTGCGATGGGTTGCCGGAGGCAATTGCAGCGCATGGTATGGACGTTGCAAAGATCATGTGCTGGAGCCTGGATCAAGATAGACAGCGGCAGACGCGGGCGCGCCTTTCCGCTATACCAGGCCTGTCTTTTACAAGCTCGGGACCGGATAACTTTGAAGTGCTGGCTGCGGGCGCCGGCAAAGGTATGGCGCTGCGGTGGCTCGCCCAGGCATTAGGCATTCCGCGAGAGGAGACTGCGGCCATCGGCGACGCGGAGAATGATCTGGATATGCTGGCGGAAGCTGGCTATGCGGTCGCGATGGGCAACGCCGCAGCGTGTGTCAAAGCCCAGGCCGATTTTGTGACCGGCGACTGTGAATCAGACGGGATTGCCCGGGCGCTGACATGGCTCATGGAGCGCAACATGTGAAGTGCTTGTATAAAAAAGCCGAATCCGGAATGGATTCGGCTTTGCTGCTGTGAAGGCCGTCAGGCCGGCTCGTCGGGATCGGGCGTGTGTGCGAACATTAGGAAAAAACCGATGAGCTGCAGAAGGGCGGCGATCCAGATGGCCGGCTCTCCGATGCGCTGGCTGAGCACGGCGCCGACCGCCGCGCCGACGGCAAACACCGCAATGACAAAGTAATAGTGCAGGCTTTGCCGACGCAGTTCCGGATCGCGGGTCTGATGATACCCGCATAGGAGTGAGGCGGCGGCGCGCATGTTGCCAATGCACATGGTTGTGGCGCAGGACAGGCCGCGGAACTTACGGAAGGTGTTCACTTGCATGGCGCAGGCGAAGGACAACAAGATGTTGGCTGGGACGTTCATGGTTTGCGGAAAAAAGCCGGTCACGGCCAGCAGGGCGATCTCGCCGAGCAGGACGGTCTGTCGCCAATGGATGCGTGTGACGTGCTGGAATCTGCGGCGCACGAGTTCGGCTAGATAGACCCCCAGAACGAAGGCCAGCAGCGGCAGCAGATAGTGCAGGGCGCGGCCTGGATGGCCGGTAGCCAGGTTTTGCCCGAGCAGGACAATGTTGCCGGTTTGCGCGTTGGCGAACACTTGGCCGCGGCAGTTATAGGAATATGCATCCTGGAAGCCGCCCGCGAGCGTCAGAAAGACTGCAAGCAGCCAGGAGTCGGACATTTGCTTTTTCATGGAACATTTGTGCCTCCTTGGAGGGGAAGATTTGCCTGGTTCCCATTATACGCAGCTCCGACGCCGCACGCAAGCACAGACACAGGAAATGTATGAGAAAAATAGGGGATATACAAGATATTGTACTTTGCAGCTGCATGCACTCTGTCGGCTTGATGGGAATTTGGCGTGTTTTTTGCCGAAATTTCGTGCGTTTTTGCCCTATCGCGCAGACGGGAAAATCCGTACAATAGAAAAAGACTGCATCGCCCCGGGCTGTAGGGGCGTTTTGGATTTTTGGGAAGGAGTTAGGAGTACTGTGAAAGTCAAGTATGTAAGAAAGCGCACGGGCAAGGTCGTGCCCTATGACAGCCGCTTCATTGCGCGCGCGATCCATCTGGCTGCCGCCTCGGCCGGCGATTATGACGAGGAGACCGCTGCCCAGACCCTGGAGCGCATTGAAAAACATTTGGCGGATCAGCCGGATGAGACCATCCAGATCGAGGCCGTGCAGGATCTCGTTGAGCGCGCCCTGTTTGAGACTGGGCGGTTTGAGACCGCAAAGGCGTACATCCTTTACCGGATGGACAAGGAGAAAAGCCGCGGCCTGTATGAGTGGAAGGACGGCCTTTTGAGCAAGGAGTTTCTAAGCCCATACAAGCATGCGCCCAATCCCATGCATCAGCTGGGCTCGTTCGTCTATTCGCGTACGTATTCGCGCTTCCTGCCCCATCTGGGCCGCCGAGAGTTCTGGTGGGAGACCGTGCGCCGTGCAGTGGAATATAATTGCTCTCTGGCCAAGACCAGCCGCGAGGAAGCGGAGGCGCTCTACCGCAACGTATATGAGATGAAACAGTTTCTGTCCGGCCGGACCCTATGGGTCGGCGAGACCAAGGTCGGGGAGCAGTACCCCATGGCGAACTATAATTGTGCCTTTGAGGTGATCGACAACTTCCACGCGTATCACGACCTGTTTTACCTGCTCATGGTCGGCTCGGGTGTGGGCGTGCGCGTCCTCAAGTCGGATGCAGCAAAGCTGCCCCGTGTGCGCACAAACTTGAAGCTCCTGCATGAGATGTACCAGGAGGTCCCCAAGAATGAGCGCCTGGAGTACACCAACCTGACGTTTTCGGGCGATACGGCTTACATCACCATCGGCGACTCCAAGGAGGGGTGGGCCCAGGCGCTGGACGCTTACTTCGGCCTGCTCTATAACAATGAGTACAATAAAATTGGGCATATTGTGGTCAATTATAGCAATATCCGTCCCAAGGGCGAAAAACTCAAGGTGTTTGGCGGTACAGCTTCCGGCTATCAGTCCATGATGCGCATGATTGATAAGATTCACAAGGTCATCACGCAGGCAGGCGCGCGCGATGGCGTCAGCCGGACCCGGCTGCAGCCCATCGATCTGCTGGACATCGCCAACATCATCGGCGAGAACGTGGTCTCGGGCGGTGTGCGCCGTACCTCGGAGATTGGTCTGATCGATCAGGATGACCCGATTTGCATCCAGGCCAAGAGCAATCTCTATCGTCAGGTCGGGGACCGGTGGGAGATCGACAAGTCGATTGCGCATCGCCAGATGAGCAACAACTCGATCTTCTACACCCGAAAACCCACCCGCGAACAGCTGCACTGGCACTTGCAGCAGATGCGCTATTCGGGCGAGCCGGGCTGGGTCAACCAAGAAGCAGGTGCCAAGCGCCGGCCGAATTTCAACGGCGTCAATCCCTGCGGTGAGATCTTGCTGGACAACCATGGCCTGTGCAACCTGACGACGGTCAATGTCATGGCCTTTGTGCGGGAAGACGGTACGCTGGACCGCGCCGCCCTGATGGAGGCCCAGCGCCTTTCGGCGCGTGCGGGCTACCGCATGACCTGCCGGGAGCTGGAAATCCATGAGTGGGATGCGGTGCAGCAGCGCGATAAACTGCTCGGCTGCTCGCTGACCGGCTGGCAGGACATGGTCAATGCAACCGGCATGACGCGCGACCAGGAGGCTGACCTTCTGGACGAGCTGCGGCATACGGCGCGGGAGGCGGCTCGCCGCTATGCCGAGGCACTGGGCGGCGCTGTGCCGCTTCTCGTCACGACGGTCAAGCCCGAGGGGACGCTGTCTCTGCTGCCGACCGTCTCGAGCGGTGTGCACTATTCACATGCCCCCTATTACATCCGCCGCGTGCGTATCTCGGCCGAGGACCCGCTATGCAAGGTGTGCGAGGAGCTGGGCTATCCGGTATTCCCCGAAGTGGGACAGACCGCAGAGGACTGCCGCACCAAGGTCGTCGAGTTCCCGGTCAAGGCGCCGGCCGGACGGGTCAAGGCCGATGTGTCTGCCATTGAACAGCTGGAAAACTACAAGATGTTCATGCAGCACTATGTCGATCACAACTGCTCGATTACCATCCATGTTCGTGAAAACGAGTGGGATGCCGTCGAGGAGTGGGTCTGGAAAAACTGGGACGACATCGTGGCACTGTCCTTCCTCAGCCTGGATGATAACTTCTATGAGCTCATGCCCTATGAGGCCATCAGCAGCGAGGAGTATGAGCGCCGCCTTGCGGCCATGAAGCCCTTCAATCCCTCCCTGATTTCCAAATATGAGAAAGAAGAGACCGAGCTGGATATCGGCGCCTCCGAATGTGTCGGCGGCGTCTGTCCGGTGCGGTGATTGGCAAACGATGCCGGGACGGATATGAACCGTCCCGGCTTTTTTGCAGTATTTTGCCGAAAGCTGTTTACAGCAAGGGACCTTCGGTGTATGCTAAATGAAGAAATCGCGGCAGATGCCGCTCGGGAAAGGGGATATTATGCAGACACAAATTCCAGAGAAGGACCCAAAGCTTTTTTGGACGCTTTTTTGGTCCACATTCCAGCTCAGCGCCTTTACGTTTGGCGGCGGGTATGTCATTGTCCCGCTCATGCGCAAGCGCTTTGTGGAGGGGCTGGGATGGATCGACGAGAACGAGATGATCGACCTTATCGCCATTGCGCAGTCGTCGCCCGGCCCGATTGCGGTCAACGCTTCCATCATCATCGGATACCGCATTGCGGGCATCAGTGGCGCCCTGTGCACCATTTTGGGTACAGTCCTGCCGCCGCTCATCATCCTGTCGCTGATTTCGCTGGTTTATACGGCCTTTCGCGATAACGAGATCGTGAGCGTGGTCATGAACTGCATGCAGGCGGGGGTGGCAGCGGTCATCTGCGATGTGGTCATCACCATGGCGCAGGGAATTTTGAAGCTCAAAAAGGCGCTGCCCATCATCATTATGTTCCTGGCGTTCATTGGACAAGCGGTGTTCGGCATCAACGTCATTTTGATCATCCTGATCTGCGGTGTAATCGGTGCGCTAAACTACCTGCATGAGACAAAGCAGCAGGAGGACCGGAAGAAATGATTTATATTCAGCTTTTATGGAGCTTTATTCAGATCGGCCTGTTCAGCATCGGCGGCGGCTATGCTTCTTTGCCGCTGATCGAGCATCAGGTGGTCGATGTACATGGCTGGCTGACCGCGTCTCAGCTCACCGACATCGTCACTATTTCCCAGATGACGCCCGGCCCGATCGCCCTCAATGCAGCCACCTTTGTCGGCACCCGCATCGGCGGCTTGCCGGGGGCCATTGTGGCAACTTTGGGCTGTGTACTGCCGTCGTGTATCATTGTGCTGGCGCTGGCCTGGGTATATACAAAATACAAGGACTTGGGTCTGCTGCGCGGCATCTTGGCCGGGCTGCGGCCGGCGGTGGTCGCGCTGATTGCATCGGCCGGGCTGACGATCCTGATCTCCGCCCTGTTTGTGAACGACGTTCTGCCGCACGCGCTGTCTGATGTGGACGGCATTGCAGTGGTTCTCTTTGTGCTTTCGCTCGTAATCTTGCGAAAATGGAAGCCGGACCCCATCCTTGTCATGGTTGGTAGCGGCGTGATCGGCGCGATCGCAGTGTTTGCGCTGCGCGCGGTCACCGGATAAAGACACAAAAAGATGCACCCGATTGGGTGCATCTTTTTTAGCTGCGGCGCAGATAAAGAATGGGGAAGGGCTGCCCTTGCTCATCGATGGGAGAGCGGCGGAAAACAGTGAAGCCAGCGCGCTCATAAAAGGCGCGTGCTTTGGGGTTTTGCTCGTTGACGCAGACCTCACGTACGCCATACGATTGCACCGCAAAATCCAGCAAACGCCGGCCCAGGCCGCGCCCGATCTGTGTTGGGTGCAAGAACAGCATTTCCAGTTTGGTGCCGCGGATGCCTGCAAACCCGACGGGAACACCGGCTTGATCTTGCACGGTCACTAAAACCGGGATGTGGGCGATAGCCTCCGGAATGAAGGTGGCGATCTGGTCGATCTCCCGCGCGGTCAGAAAGGTATGGGTGGCCTCGACCGAGGCACGCCAGACTGCGGTCAGCGCATGGATCAGGGCGGGCGTGCGCAGATCGGGCAGATAGACGGCAAGGCCCGTAGACGGTGCAGACAGTACCCCTTCCACAAAAGCGGCTGGCACATCCATCCGTGCCGCGATCTCCTGCGGCGTCATCCCTTGGCAGCGGAACCGGTATACGACTGCCTGTATAGGTTCGCCGGCCTCCAGAATATGGCCGTCCGGATCGTAGAAGCGCACGATGCGCTGGCCCCAAGTTTGGGTGCACGGTGGATGAACATAGGTGATACCGTGGGCCTCTAGCCGTTGTATGAGCGCATCCAGATCACTGCATTCAAAATACAGTTCACCGGCACGGTGGCGCAGCGTGACGGCATCGGTCCCGAGAAGGGATTGCCAGGTATCCATTGTTTGCAGTGCTACATGGCCGTCCAGCGTCACATTTGCGCCAAAATCTGCCGTGATGGTCATGCCCAGAAGGTCACAGTAAAAGTGCTTGGCGCGCGCCATATCGGTGACTGCCAGAAGCGTATTGATGTATTGTATATGCATGGCGAAAACTCCCGCTCTTTCAAAAAATATGCTGGAATCAGCATAGCACAAGGGATAGGCCGGCGCAATGGAAAGAGCAGGCAAAATTTGGGACAAAAACTGTGTTTTTTTCGTCCGATTGCCCAGGAATGAAACGCTATCGCTTGGAAGCGGAGAACGCAGCCGCCTCGTGGAGCCACGCCATGAGCGTATCGTCGATTTCTGCGGGGGTTGAGAGCACGACGTGATGCGTCCAGCGGCCCGGATAGGGCTCGGCCGTGCGCGCGATCCGCGGGGAAAGCACTCTGCGGCCCAGCCCAAAGGTCAGGACAAGGTAAGGGGAGGGGAGATCGGCCTTTTTGCGCACGCGGAGAAAGGAGACGCAGGCAAACATGTGCCGGTTAAAAAACGAGATCTGGGACTTTTTAGCCTGAACCGATACGCCGTCGATCTCGGCGCATATACGCTGTGCCAGCGCCTCGAACAGCGGCAGCGCGTCCGGATGCCCGTCGAAAAATAGCAGGGTATTGGTGTCCATATCGTATTCCTCCTTTGTACCCAGCATACCACAGCTCTGGCGCGATGTCACCTGCGGCCGCGCCGGATGGGATTGACAGGATATGCAGAACGTGGTATGCTAAGACACAAGGGAATGAATGTCTCCCGCGGCATGGGATGCCGGAACCGCTTGAAGATTTGAGAGCTGATGACTTCTGCAATACTTTGCAGGGGTTGTCAGCTCTTTTTTGTGTAAAAGGAGGAAAAGTATCATGTTATGGAGTTTGGCATTGGTTTTTCTGGGCGGGCTGTTTGCCGGGGAGGTATTCCGGCGCCTGCGCCTGCCGCCGCTTTTGGGGATGTTACTGGTAGGCGTGGCATTCGGCCCGTATGCGCTGGATCTGCTGGACGACAGCCTGTTGGCCATCTCGGATGACCTGCGTAAGGTCGCGCTCATCATCATCCTGACCCGCGCCGGTTTGAGCCTGGACATTGCCGACCTACGCCGGGTCGGACGGTCGGCGGTGCTGCTGTGTTTTGTGCCCGCAACCTTTGAGATTGTGGGCACGGTCGTCTTGGCACCGCGCCTGCTGGGCGTGACCGTGCTGGAAGCTGCGATCATTGGCGCGGTCATTGCGGCAGTCTCCCCGGCGGTGGTCGTACCGCGCATGCTGCGTCTGATGGACGAAGGATACGGCGCCGCGCAGGGCATCCCGCAGATGATCCTTGCGGGCGCATCGGTGGATGACGTGTATGTGATTGTACTGTTCTCCTCTTTCGCCAGTCTTGCCGCAGGCGGCAGTTTGTCGCCGCTTGATTTTGTCCGCATCCCGACTTCGCTTGTCTTGGGGATTGCCGCCGGTGTGCTGTGCGGCTGGGCGCTCGCCGGGTGGTTTTCCCGCGTGCACATGCGCGACAGCGCTAAGGTTGTCATTTTCCTGGCCCTGTCCTTTGTCCTAGTGACCATTGAGGATCACTGTACGGGGAGTATTGGATTTTCCGGCCTGCTGGCTGTTATGAGCATGGGGATCATGCTGGGCCGTCGGCTCCCGGCTGTATCTAAGCGCCTGTCAGCCAAGTATGACCGCCTGTGGGTGGCTGCGGAGCTGCTGCTATTTGTCTTGGTTGGCGCAATGGTAAATATCTCTTATGTTGCCTACGCGGGCGTGGCAGCCGTCCTCTTGATTTTAGGTGCGCTGGTGTTCCGCATGGCGGGCGTGTTTTTGAGTGTGGCCGGAACCCGGCTCAACGGCAGGGAACGCGCATTCTGTATGCTGGCCTATACGCCAAAGGCGACTGTGCAGGCGGCAATCGGCGGCGTGCCGCTGACCATGGGGTTGGCATGTGGGGAGACTGTGCTGACTGTGGCAGTGCTGGCCATTCTGATTACGGCCCCCTTTGGCGCCATTGCGATCGACTGCACCTATAAGAGATGGCTGCAGAGAGCAGGATGAGCCAAGCTAGCCATACTGCACGGATTGTGATAGACTATTGAGATATCGACAACGAAAGGGCTGGTTGGAATGGAAAAGATTACACTGTGCGGGGACGACTGCCTGAAATGCCCGCGGTATCTGGCGCAGACGGAGGAGGCGCTGCGCCGGGCTGCAGAACTGTGGTATCGTGTGGGCTGGCGAGATCATGTCGTTTCAAATGAGGAGATCCGCTGTGCGGGATGTACTCCGGAAAAGCCATGCACGTTCCAGCTGACAGAATGTGTCAAGCAGCATCATGTCAAGGCGTGTCATGCATGCGGCGCATTTCCCTGCGAGAAGATTGCGCGGATGCTGCAGCGTTCCAGACAGACACAAGAGCGATGCAGGGAAGTTTGTACGGAGGAGGAATATCAGATGCTGCAAGCGGCATTTTTTCACAAGGCGCGTAATTTAAGCAAGCTGTGATATCCGCAGACAGAGCCGGGCGGCCCATCAGACTATATGGCAGAGATGCCTCCATTTAAATAGGCCGCCCCTCTCGGGACGGCCCGTTTTATTTGGATTGTGCTGCCTAGGTCAGGTACGCCGGGTTTTCTGGAGGAGGATCAGTGCTCGGTCTTCCAGAAGGCTACCGAGTAGGGCGGCAGTTCGGAGCCACCGCCAAAGTCGTGCAGCGCGCCGGTGATCAGGTCGACCGCTTGGCCGGAACGCGCATCAAAATGCGCAATATAAGGTTCGCTGTCGGCATTGATGGCAACGAGCACGCGCTCGCCTTCGGCCTCGCGCTCCCAGATACACTGCTTGTTGGTGAGCACTAGGTGCTTGAAGCTGCCGTAACACAGCGCCTTGGACTGCTTGTGTGCCTGGGCAAGCTTGGCGATCCAGGTGGTCAGTTCGTTTTCGACCGGTGCGTCAAAGCACGGGCGCAGGGCGTGGTCACCCTCCTCCTTTCGGCCTGTGGCGCCCCATTCGCTGCCGTAATAGATGCATGGGATGCCGGGCATCCCGAACAGCATGCCGTAGAGCAGGGGCAGGTGTTTGGGGTTTGTGAGGATGGAGGCCGCACGGGTCACGTCATGGTTGTCGACGAAGGAGAGCAGGTGCTTGCCCTTGTAGAGCGTCCACTGTTCAGGGCCAAACTGGCGCATGAGCGAGTGGGTGATCTCAAAGAGATTCATGGAATTGAGCGACGAGTATAGGCCTTTGTAGCACTCATAGTTTGTGCATGAGTGCATCATGTCGTCCGCAACGCGCTGGTTGTAATCGCCATGCATCAGCTCGCCGACCAGGAAAAAGTCGGGCTTGAGGCTGTCGCAGAACGCGCGTAGCTGGCGCAGGAACTCGGGCGGCAGGCTGTACGCGACGTCCAAGCGCAGGCCGTCGATGTCGAATTCGCGCACCCACCCGACAATGCAGTCGAAGATATGCTGGACCACGGCCGGATTTTGCAGGTTGAGCTTGACGAGTTCATAGTGGCCTTCCCAGCCCTCGTACCAGAATCCGTCGTTATAGTTGGAGTTACCATCAAAATTGATATAGAACCAGTCCTTGTAGGGCGAATCCCACTTTTTGGTACGCACATCTTGGAATGCCCAGAAGCCGCGGCCGACGTGGTTGAATACGCCGTCCAGTACGACGCGGATGCCGCTGCGGTGCAGATAAGCGCACACGTCCGCAAAGTCAGCGTTTGTGCCCAGACGGCAGTCCAATAGGCGGAAATCACGGGTGTCATAGCCGTGCGCATCGGATTCAAACAACGGGGAAAAATAGATCGCGTCTGCGCCCAGTGCACGGATGTGATCGGCCCAGTCGCAAACCTTGCGGATACGGTTTTTACAGATGCCGTCGTTTTCGTACGGCGCGCCGCAGAATCCGAGCGGATAAATCTGATAAAATACACTTTCATATGCCCACATAATATAAAGTCTCCTTTGGTGCTGGCAGGTGGTGGGGCGGGCAGGGAAAGCTGCCCGGTGATTCCAGTATATCCGATTCTGCCTGGTTTGTACAGGGTGCTCAGAGAAAAACCCAAATGGCTGTCAAAAATCTCACAACATGGGCAAAAAAATACTTGCCTTTGCCGGATAGGATGTGATATACTGCTATAGAACGACGGACATTCCGCTGCCTACCGGCCCGGACGATGCGGCCTTAATCAAAGGATAGGCATGAATATCTAGTATGAAAGGAAGACTGAAAGATGGATTTAGTAAAGGTTCTGTCTGAGCAGCAGCTCAAGAGCGATCTGCCCGAGCTCAAGATCGGCGACACTGTTCGTGTACACGCCAAGATCAAGGAGGGTAACCGCGAGCGTATCCAGGTATTTGAGGGCATCATCATCGCGATGAAGCACTCTGGCATCAACAAGACGGTTACCGTTCGCCGCATCTCTTACGGCGTCGGCGTTGAGAAGACCTTCCCGGTACATTCCCCCAACGTTGCAAAGTTTGAGGTTGTCCGCAATGGTAAGGTTCGCCGTGCAAAGCTGTACTACCTGCGCGGCCGCGTTGGCAAGGCTGCCAAGGTTGCAGAAAAGGTTTAAGACTGCAAAATCCGGAGAGGAGCGCATCCAGCGTTCCTCTCTTTTTATATTATCTCGCGTACGTTTTTCATATAATGTCCACATGGAACGGACGTTTTGGGGCGAAAGCAGGGATTTTTTTCGCAGCGGCCCCGATAAAATCGCAATATCCGGTTGCGCGGAATGGGGTTTCGTAATATAATGATGGCATGTGTCAATCCAACATCCCAAGGAGGAGAATCCCCAAATGAAACTGTCAAACAGCGCCAAAGCGGCCGAAAAGCAGGCCGAGCAGGACACCGGGCGCTTTTCCAATAGCCTCTTCGACTGGGGAGAGGCCATGATCTTTTCCCTGCTCCTGGTCGTCGTCGTATTTACGTTCTTTTTCCGGCTGATCGCGGTAGACGGCACTTCGATGGTGCCGACCTTGCAGGACCGGGACATGATGGTCGTCAGCAACTTGGGCTATACGCCCGCACGCGGCGACGTCATTGTGGTGAATAAAGAAGGGTTTGGCATTGGCCCCATCGTCAAGCGTGTCATTGCGGTCGGCGGCGATACGGTAGACATCAATTTCGCAACTGGCGACGTCACGGTCAACGGCGAAGTGCTGGACGAACCCTATATCAATGAACCAACCTATACGGCAGAGGGCACCAAGTTCCCGCTGACTGTGCCGGAGGGACAGCTATTCTTGCTCGGCGACAACCGCAACGGCTCGAGCGACAGCCGCGACCCGCGCATCGGCCTTGTGGATGAGCGCTATGTCATTGGCCATGTCCTGGGCGTGATCTTCCCGTTCACCTCGCTCGGCACGGTCGAGTAAACAGGGGATATCCCCAAACTTTGTGTGGAGGAAATGGAATGAACATCCAATGGTATCCTGGCCATATGGCGAAGACGCGTCGCCAGATGCTGGAAAACCTCAAAAATATCGATCTCGTGTGTGAACTGGTGGATGCGCGGATCCCACAGGTCAGCCGCAATCCAGACATGGATGAAATTGCGGGCGATAAGCCGCGTATGATGATTTTGAACCGTGTCGACCTGGCCGACCCGGAGGCCACGCGCCGGTGGGCATCCTTTTATCGCGCACAGGGCTATGCGGTACTTGAGACAGACAGCCAGCATGGCACCGGCACCGGCCGGTTTGCAGCCGCCGCGCGGGAGCGTTTGGCCGACAAGATTTCTGCTTGGAATGAAAAGGGGCAGACCGGCCGCGCCGTGCGCGTGATGGTAGTCGGCATCCCGAATGTTGGCAAATCCACATTCATCAACCGCGTTCTTGGCCGCAAGTCGGCCAAGGCGGCCGACAAGCCTGGCGTAACGCGGGGAGCGCAATGGTTCCGCGTGCCGGGTGGCATCGACCTGCTGGATACGCCGGGCATTTTGTGGCCTAAGTTTGACGATGAGCGCGTCGGAATCCTGCTGGCTGTCACGGGCGCGGTCAAGGACGATATCCTGGATCTGGAAACCTTGGCTTGCCGCCTGTTTGAGCTGCTCGCCGTGCGTGCCCCCCAGGCCATCGTGGATCGCTACAAGCTGACCATTCCAGAGCAGTCCGACTTTTTGGGCTATGACCTGCTGCAGCAGGCTGGAAGGAAACGCGGCTTCCTGATTTCGGGCGGAGAGATCGATACCGAGCGCATGGCGCGCATCCTGCTCGATGAGTTCCGTGGCGGTGTGCTTGGCCGCATCACCCTCGAGACGCCGGAGGACTATGCCCATGCCCAAGAAGAAGATTGAAAGCGCGGTGTCGTTCGACTATGAGCGGGCGGCGCAGTCGCGCGGTTTTTCAGCCGTATGCGGTGTCGATGAGGCCGGACGCGGTCCACTGGCCGGGCCTGTGGTCGCCGCTGCGGTGATCCTGCCGATAGACTGCCAGATTGAAGGTTTGAACGACTCCAAAAAATTGAGCGAAAAAAAGCGGGAAGCATTGTTTGATGAGATCCGCGCCCGTGCGGTGAGTTACGCGGTCGCGTCGGTCGACCATGCGGTCATCGACGAGATCAACATCCTGCGGGCAACCTTTCGGGCCATGGCCCAAGCGGTCATGCACTTGTCGGTGCCGGCCGATTACGCCTTAATAGACGGCAACCGTGCGCCGGCCCTCGACATTGCATCGGAGTGCATTGTAGGCGGCGACGCCAAGAGCGCTTCGATTGCAGCCGCTTCGATCTTGGCCAAGGTCACCCGTGACCGCTATATGCGTGAGATGGATGCCAAGTATCCGGGCTATGGATTTGCCGGGCATAAGGGATATGGTACCCGGGCGCATATACAGGCGATCCTGCAGCACGGGCCGTGTCCCATTCACCGGCAGAGCTTTTTAAAGAAGATTTACGATAAATATCCAGAGGCCAGGCGATGAAGCGGGGTGCGTGGGGGGAGGCCGCTGCGGCAGCCTTTTTGCAGGCGCAGGGCTATACCATCCTGGCCCGCAATTTCCGCACACGCTGGGGCGAGATCGATCTGGTCGCATCGGATGCGAAGTATCTGGCATTCGTCGAGGTCAAGACACGGCGCTCGGACCATTTTGCACCGGCCTGCGCGGCGGTGGACGCGGCAAAGCAGCGCCGGCTGGTCTTAACAGCCGAGGGCTGGCTCGCGGCCCATCCGACAGACAACTTGCAGCCGCGCTTTGACGTTGTCGAGGTCTATGGAGCGGAAGGCGGACCGGCATGCACCATTCGTCATCTGAAAAATGCATTCGACGCATAGGAGGGAAGAGGATTGCAGTTATTTGACCTGCATTGCGACACCTTGTATGAGTGCTTTGAAACCGGGCAGGGCTTGCGCAGGAATACGTTGTGCATCGACCGGGACAAAACGGCTGGCTATGACATGTATACTCAGGTCTTTGCTCTGTTTTGCGGCGCCCGGTCGCCGGCGCCGGTCTCCGGCCGCAGGTCGCTTTTGGATTTGCCGCCAGAAGAGCGGTTGGGCGCGCTTTTGGAAACGGCGCAGCGTGAATTTTCTGCCAATGCCGACTGGCTGATGCTGTGCCGGGATATGGATGACTGGGCATGGGCAAAGGGTCATGGACGGCGGGCGGCTTTCCTGTCGATCGAGGGGGCAGAACTTTTAGACTGCCCTGGCGGTTTGGAACAGGCCTATGACGCGGGCGTGCGCCTTGTAACACTGGCCTGGAATGGCCAGAATGCCTTTGCATGCGGCGCAGCTACAGACAATGATGCGGGCCTAACAGACCGCGGCCGCGCCTTGGTACGAGAACTGGTGCGGCGCAATATGGTGGTTGATGTGTCCCATCTATCCGAGGCCGGCTTTTGGGATGTCTGCCTGGCGACCGAGGCGCCGTTTGCCGCGACCCACTCCAACAGCCGGGCGTGCTGTGAGCATCTGCGCAATTTGACACCCTTGCAGCTGACCGAGATCGTGCGGCGCGGCGGGCTGGTCGGACTCAATCTATACAGCCCGTTTTTGCGGGATGATGGCAAAAAAGCCGGCATTGACGATGTCCTGCGCCATGCGGATGATCTGCTTGCACGCGGCTGCGCCGACTGCCTGGCGCTGGGCTGTGATTTTGACGGCTGTGAGGATACCCCGGAAGGGCTGAATACAGTCGCGGACCTGGATGCCCTGGCCGAGGCCATGCTGCGGCATGGGTATTTGGAAAGCACGGTGAATGCGCTGTTTTACGGCAACGCAGTCACATTTTTTACCCGTGTACTGGGTGCATAGAGATTGAAAATTTATGGGAGGTTTCACACAGATGGAATACGTAAGCAGCAGAGACAAAGGGCTGCGTGTCAGCGCGGCGCAGGCCATTGCGGCAGGCATTGCGCCGGGCGGCGGCCTATTCTGCCCGACGGAATTTCCGGCGCTATCTGCAGATGAGATGCAGGCGCTTCTGGGCATGGACTACAAAGGCCGTGCCGCGCACATCCTGGGCAAGTTTCTGACCGACTTTTCGACCGAAGAACTGACTGGTTTTGCGGCCAAGGCCTATGCCGATGAGAAGTTTGGCGGGCCGGACACGGCGCCGGTCAAAAGCCTTGCAGATGGCGTGCACATGCTGGAGCTGTGGCATGGGCCGACCTGCGCGTTTAAGGACATGGCCTTGCAGATGCTGCCGCATCTTTTGACCGCATCCCTGCGCAAGACCGGCGAGACGCGTACCTGCTGCATCCTGGTCGCCACTTCGGGCGACACGGGCAAGGCGGCCCTGGAGGGGTTTGCCGATGTGCCGGGGACCAAGATCATGGTCTACTATCCGGTGGACGGCGTTTCTCCCATGCAGAAGCTGCAGATGGTCACCCAGCAGGGACAGAATGTCGAGGTTGTCGCCATCGAGGGCAATTTCGATGACGCCCAGTCGGCGGTCAAGCGTATCTTTACCGATGCAGATGTGATCCGCCGGATGAACGACGCGGGCTGTATTTTCTCCTCGGCAAACTCGATCAACTGGGGACGTCTGGCACCTCAGATTGCATATTATGTCTCGGCTTACTGTGATTTGGTCACCACTGGCAAGATCGCTATGGGGGATCCGGTCAATGTCTGTGTGCCGACTGGCAATTTCGGCAATATCCTGGCTGCATACATCGCAAAGCAGATGGGCCTGCCCGTTGGCAAGCTGGTCTGCGCGTCCAACCAGAACAACGTCTTGACCGACTTTTTCCGCCAGGGCGGTGTCTATGACCGCAACCGCCCGTTTTATACGACCGATTCCCCGTCCATGGACATCCTGATTTCTTCCAATTTAGAGCGTTTACTGTTCTATATTTCCGGGCAGAATGATGTCATGGTACGGGAACTGATGGAGGAACTGGCACGGGACGGCCGGTATACCCTACCGGCAGATCTCCGGGACAAACTGGCGGCCGATTTCGATGCGGGCTGCTGCGACGACGCGCAGACCGCGGAGACGATCCGCCGGATTTTCGAGACACAGGGCTATCTGCTTGACACCCATACCGCAGTCGCCGTCAAGGTTTATGCGGATTACCGCGCGCGCACAGGAGACAGCGCCCCGGTGATCATCGCCTCGACGGCGAGCCCCTTCAAGTTCTGCGGCCCGGTTGCAGCCGCGCTGGGTAAGACAGTCGATACGACGAGCGTCAGCCAGCTGGATGCGCTTGCCTCCCTGACCGGCCAGCCAATCCCGGCGCCGCTTGCCGCCCTGGCGGGCAAGACGCCGCGCTTTGACCGTGTTGTCCGCAAAGATGATATCCTGTCCACGCTGGATCTCTTGCTGTAAGAGGGGAGAGCGATGGCGCTTTATACCATTGCCGACCTGCATCTTGCCTGCTCGGTCGATAAGCCTATGGACATTTTTGGCGGCAAGTGGCAGAATTATATGGAAAAGATCCGCACACATTGGCAGGCGGTCGTCCAGCCGGAGGATACGGTCGTCGTGGGCGGCGACCTGTCCTGGGCCATCAACTTTGAACAGGCCCGGGCGGACTTCGCCTACCTGCATGCGCTCCCGGGCAAGAAGATCTTGCTCAAGGGCAACCATGACCTGTGGTGGAACACGGCAAAGAAGATGAATGAATTTGCCCAGAACAACGGGTTTGACGATGTATCCTTTTTGCATAACAACTGCTTCTTTTATCAGGACATTGCCATTTGCGGGACACGCGGCTGGTTTTTTGAAGAGGATTTCCAGGAAAGCCATGACGAAAAGATCTTCCGGCGCGAGCTCATGCGCCTGGAGACCTCGCTGCGGCTGGGAAAAGCAGGTGCGGCACGAGAAATCTATTGCTTCCTGCACTATCCGCCGCTTTACGCAAATTTCCGCTGCGGAGAGATCATCGACCTGATGAAAAAGTATGGTGTGACCCGCTGCATATATGGGCATTTGCACTCGGACAGCCTGCGATGGGCGGTCACCGGCGTGCAGGAAGGAATTGAATTTATTCTGGTGTCGGGCGATTATGTAGATTTCACGCCAGTATTGCTAAAAAAGTGAAAAAATGGGCTGGAAATTTCGCCTGTAATCTGATAGAATAGATTGGATACAATTTTAGGAGGAATAAATTGTAATGGAACTGAAAAATGTTGAAAAGCTGGAAAAGAGCATTGTCGCTCTGACCATTGAGATTTCTGCGGACGAACTGGAAGCTGCCAAGGAGCAGGCATACAAGAAGAGCCGCAACCGTATCACCGTACCGGGCTTCCGCAAAGGTCATGCGCCCCGCAAGATCATCGAGAACCTGTATGGCGATGGCGTTTTCTTCGAAGATGCGCTGAACATCTGCTATCCCAAGGCCTATGAAGAGGCCGTCAAGCAGGCCGATATCAAGGCAGTTGCCCCGGCTGATGTCAATGTCTCGGACATGACGGACGCAGGTGCGGTCGTCCTGGTCTGCAAGGTCCCGGTAGAGCCGGAAGTCACGCTGGGTGAGTACAAGGGCCTGTCGGTCGAGAAGGAAGAAGCAAAGGTCCTGGCAGCTGATGTCAAGGCAGAGCTTGACCGCATGGCACAGCGCCTGGCGCGTACCCAGACCGTCGAGCGCGCAGCCAAGAAGAACGACACCGTCAGCATCGACTTTGAGGGCTTTGTAGACGGCACGGCCTTCGAGGGCGGCAAGGGCGAGAACTACGAGCTCAAGCTGGGCTCGGGCACCTTTATCCCGGGCTTTGAGGATCAGCTCATCGGCACCAAGGCAGGCGACGAGAAGGATGTCGTCGTGACCTTCCCGGAGGAGTACCACGCCAAGGAGCTGGCCGGCAAGGAGGCCACCTTCAAGTGCAAGGTACATGAGGTCAAGGAGACCATTACCCCCGCAATCGACGACGAGTTCGCAAAGGATGTCTCCGAGAAGGCAGAGACCCTGGACGATCTGAAGAAGGAAGTCAAGGAGCGCCTGCTGGCACAGAAGTCCGAGGTATTTGAGCGCGACTACGAGGAGGCCCTGCTGACCGCGGTCATCGACGGCATGCAGGCAGATATCCCGGAGGCTATGATCGAGGTCCAGCTGGACAACGTGATGCAGGACTTCAGCTATCGCCTGCAGATGCAGGGCATGAAGATGGATCAGTATGCCAAGATGAGCGGCATGGATATGCAGCAGCTGCGCGGCATGTTCCGCCCGCAGGCTGAGCGCCAGGTCAAGGTCCGTCTGGCTCTGCAGAAGATCGTGGAGACCGAGAACATCGACGTGACCGAAGATGAGGTCGCAGCGAAGTACAAGGAGCTGGCCGAGCAGTATGGTATGCAGGAGGAGCAGGTCAAGAAGGCGCTGCCGGCTGACACCATCACCTCGGACATGAAGCTTGACAAGGCCATCGCGCTGATCAAGGACAGCGCAAAGCCCAAGAAGAAGACCAAGAAGAAGGCCGAGGCCAAGGCTGAGGATAAGGCCGAAGATAAGGCAGAGGAGTCTGCTGAATAAGACAGAAATGGGAGGAGCCTTTACATATCCTCCCTCCACAGAATATGGGGTAAACGGGGGATCGTGGAAAGGAGAATTCTTTTATGAGTTTAGTACCTATGGTTATCGAGCCGACCAATCGAGGCGGCGAACGCTCGTATGATATTTTTTCCCGGCTGCTAAACGATCGTATCATTATGCTTTCGGATGAGGTCAATGATACTACGGCGTCGCTTGTCGTCGCCCAGCTGCTGTATCTGGAAAGTCAGGACCCGGATAAGGACATCTCGTTCTATATCAACTCTCCCGGCGGATCGGTCACGGCTGGCATGGCAATCTATGATACCATGAACTATATCAAGCCTGATGTGTCTACGATCTGTGTGGGCCTTGCGGCCTCGATGGGCGCTTTCCTGCTGTCCTCGGGTGCCAAGGGCAAGCGATTTGCGCTGCCAAACTCCGAAATCATGATCCATCAGCCGCTTGGCGGCGCCAAGGGTCAGGCTTCGGACATCAAGATCCATGCAGACTGGATCTTGAAGACCCGAGATAAACTCAACCACATCCTTGCGGAAAACACAGGTAAGCCGCTTGAGGTCATTGAGCGAGACACCGACCGCGACAACTTTATGAGCGCGGAGGACGCCCTGGCCTATGGCCTCATCGACAAGGTTTACGACAAGCGCTAAGCGACCCGGGACACACAACCATCGGCGGGAATTCCCGCCGGTGGTTTGCCTGTTTTTTCACAAAAGCGCTTTCTATGAGGTGAATCATGGCAAATTTTGACGAAAATAAGACGCTGAGATGCTCGTTTTGTGGAAAACCGCAGAACAAGGTGCGCAAGCTGGTCGCGGGACCCAACGTGTATATCTGCGATGAGTGCATCAATGTATGCGCCAGCATTCTCGACGACGAGCTGAGCATGGACTATGACGATCCATCTATCGACGTGGCAGATGCGCCGGAAAATCTGCCGACGCCACGGGAGCTGAAAGAAGTCCTGGATGCTTATGTCATCGGACAGGACGAGGCCAAGGTCGCGCTGAGCGTCGCGGTCTATAATCACTACAAGCGTATTTTCCGAGGCGGTGATGACGATGTCGAGCTGTCCAAAAGCAATATCCTGATGCTTGGCCCTTCCGGCTCGGGCAAGACGCTTTTGGCGCAGACCCTGGCAAAGACTTTGCAGGTTCCCTTTGCCATTGCGGACGCGACCACGCTGACAGAAGCCGGCTACGTCGGCGAGGATGTTGAGAATATCCTGCTGCGCTTGATCCAGGCCGCAGATTTTGACGTGGAGAAGGCAGAGCGCGGCATTATCTATGTGGATGAGATCGATAAGATCGCGCGCAAATCGGAAAATCCGTCCATCACCCGCGACGTGTCGGGCGAGGGCGTACAGCAGGCGTTGCTCAAAATGCTGGAGGGCACGGTCGCAAACGTGCCGCCGCAGGGCGGCCGCAAGCATCCGCATCAGGATTTTATCCAGATCGATACCACAAATATTCTCTTTATCTGCGGCGGCGCGTTCGACGGCATTGAGAAAATCATTGGCAACCGTATCGGGAAAAAGGGGATCGGTTTCGGCGCCGAGCTGCAGAGCAAAAAGGAAAACCAAGTCGATCAGATGTTGGACAAGATCGAGCCGCATGATCTGATGAAATTTGGCTTGATCCCCGAACTGATCGGCCGTCTGCCGGTGATTGTTGGGTTGCATTCCCTTGACGAGGACGCACTGGTGCGCATCCTGAACGAGCCCAAAAATGCGCTCGTCAAGCAGTATCAGAAACTGTTTGCACT
This sequence comes from Candidatus Butyricicoccus avicola, assembly GCA_019119435.1. Taxonomy (GTDB): domain Bacteria; phylum Bacillota; class Clostridia; order Oscillospirales; family Butyricicoccaceae; genus Butyricicoccus; species Butyricicoccus avicola. The sequence continues at coordinate 20,380 of DWWZ01000087.1, read as the reverse complement.
GGACGATGTGCAGCTCATCTTTGAGCCGGACTCCCTGCGCGAGGTCGCACGCATTGCGGTTGAGCGCAATACAGGAGCCCGTGGCCTGCGCGGCGTTCTGGAGGGCGTCATGACAGATATCATGTTTGAGATTCCGTCCGACCACACGATCGAGAAGGTGGTCATCACAAAGGACGTCGTCTTGGGTCAGGCGGGCCCGATCGTCACGCATCGCACGCCGGAAAGCGGACAGAGCGCGTGACATTTGGAAAAAATTTCCAAAAATCGTCAAATAAAAGGGCATGGCGGTGTTCGCCGTGCTCTTTTTTGTCGAATTCGCCAATGCTTTCCGCTTGAAACTACGGGCACGGTATACTATACTTAAGATAAGGACAATCTTGTCCGAACAATTGCGCTAGTTTACAGCGGCAAATCATAAGAGAAATTCCGTTTAGGAGCGTTGAGAAGTATGAACGTGAATGATGACAAGAACCAACGGATGTTACCCGTTCTGCCCCTGCGCGGACTGACGGCGTTCCCAGAAATGCTGATTCATTTTGATGTAGGCCGTGCCATGTCCATCAAGGCATTGGAGGTCGCCATGCGGGACGGCCAGTGGATCTTCCTGACTGCCCAGAAGGATCTCAAAGATGACCTGCCGACCGTGGAAGACCTGTACGAGGTGGGCACGATCTGCATCATCAAACAGATTTTGCGCCTGCCGGGCGATAATATCCGTGTGTTGGTAGAGGGCAAGAACCGCGCGCGGGCGCTGCGCTATCGTCAAGGCGAGTCCGGCAGCGACTGCATGGAGGCCCTCGTCGAGGTACTGTATGATATCCTGCCGGCTGGTGGAGAACGCCGGGAGCAGGCGCTCGTGCGCACGGTGCAGGCTCGGTTTGAAGAGTATGCGGCCCTTTCGCCCCGCCTGTCGTCCGATGTGGCGCTGACCGTCGCAGCTGGCGGAGATGCCAGCTATCTGGCGGATTACATCGCCCAGAATATCCCGATCGACTTTGCGGTGAAACAAGAGATCCTCGAGGAACTGAATGTCAACCGCCGTCTGACCCGTCTGATCCGTCTCTTGACCGAGGAGACCGAGATTCTCCGCATTGAGAGCGAGATCCAGGAGCGCCTCAAGGAGGCGGTCGATAAGAACCAGAGGGAGTACTATCTGCGCGAGCAGATCAAGATTATCCAGTCCGAGCTTGGCGAGCAGGATGTCTACGCCGAGGCTGAGGAATACCGCGAGAAGATCCAGAGCCTGGGCCTGCCCGCAGAGAGCAGCGAAAAGCTGCTCAAGGAGGCCGAGCGGCTGGCCAAGATGAGCGGCGCGTCGGCCGAGGCCGGTGTGATCCGCACCTATCTTGACACCGTGCTGGAGCTGCCCTGGAAGACTGCGACCCGGCCGCGTCACGACCTGGCCCGCGCGGAAAAGATTTTGAATCGCGATCATTATGGGCTGGAAAAGGTCAAGGAGCGCATCCTGGAGTTCATGGCGGTCAAAGCCCTCGCGCCGGACCTCAAAGGTCAGGTGCTGTGCCTGGTCGGTCCCCCGGGCGTGGGCAAGACCTCGATTGCCCGATCGATCGCTGAGGCCATGAACCGGAAATATGCCCGGATGTCGCTTGGCGGCGTGCGGGATGAGGCCGATATCCGAGGCCACAGAAAGACATATATCGGCGCAATGCCGGGGCGTATCATCGCCGCCCTGCGCCAGGCAGGCAGCCGCAATCCGCTCATCCTGCTCGATGAGATCGACAAGATGGGCAATGATTTCCGCGGCGATCCAGCTTCGGCCATGCTGGAAGTGTTGGACACCGAACAGAACAACGCTTTCCGCGATCATTACATCGAGATCCCGTTTGACCTGTCCGACGTGCTCTTTGTCACGACGGCAAACGACTTATCCACAGTACCGCGGCCGCTGCTGGACCGCATGGAGGTCATCGAGCTATCCTCCTACACGGCAGAGGAAAAGCTGCACATCGCGCAGGATCATCTGCTGCCCAAGCAGATCAAGAAGCATGGCCTCAAGCCGGCACAACTCCAGGTGCCGAAGGAGACCCTGTCTGCGGTGATCGAGGGCTATACACGCGAGGCCGGCGTGCGCCGCCTAGAGCAGGTATTGGCCAAGCTGTGCCGTAAGGCAGCTAAAAAGATCGCCGAAGGCTCGGCCAAGAAGGTGGTTGTCTTGCCTGACACACTGGAGTCCTATCTGGGCGCACCTAAGTTTAAGCCGGATAACGTGCTGGGGACCGACGAGGTCGGCATTGTCAATGGCTTGGCCTGGACGAGCGTGGGCGGCGAGATGCTGCAAGTAGAAGTCGCGGCCGTGCCCGGCACAGGTAAGATCGAGATTACGGGCAATCTGGGCAAGGTCATGGAGGAGAGCGCCAAGGCGGCGGTCACCTTCGTGCGCTCGCGCACCAGTATGCTGCGCATCGATCCGGATTTTTACAAGAATACCGATATCCATATCCATTTCCCGGAGGCGGCGATCCCGAAGGACGGCCCGTCGGCTGGCATCACCATGGCGACTGCGATCATCTCGGCGCTGACCGGTGCGCCTGTATACCATGAGGTTGCGATGACCGGAGAGGTCACGCTGCGCGGCCGCGTTATGCCGATCGGCGGCCTGCGTGAGAAGACCATGGCCGCTTACCGCGCGGGCATCCGCACCATCATCATCCCCAAGGACAATGAGCCCGACTTGGACGAGGTTGAGCAGGTGGTCAAGGACCATGTCACCTTTGTCCCGGCGGCCCATATGGATACGGTTATCGAGACGGCGATTGATTTTTCGCGCCGTCCGTCATCCACGCCACATAAGTGCAGCGATACCCCGGAGGCCAAGATCCCTATGCCCACGCCTTCGTCGCGGGTGCCGTCGCTGCGCCAATAAATCGATCAGATCAGAAAGGGACGCTATGCTCAACCTGCACAACGCCGAATTTATCCGATCGGCGGTCAAGACAGCCGATTTTCCGGCCGACGGCCTGCCGCAGATCGTATTCGCCGGCAAATCCAACGTCGGCAAGTCGTCAACCATCAATAAGATTTTAAACCGCAGGAATTTTGCCCGCGTAGGTGGGCAGCCTGGCAAGACCATCCATATCAACTTCTTTTCCATCGACCGGCAGGCCTACTTTGTTGACCTGCCGGGCTATGGTTACGCCAAGGTGTCCAAGCGCGAACGCGATCGCTGGGCCGGCCTGCTTGAGACCTATTTTACGTCCGGCTTGATCACGCTGGGCCTGCAGATCGTGGACATCCGCCATAAGCCAACAGCAGACGACAAGACCATGGCCGATTGCTTTTTGGGTACCGGCCAGCCCTTCGCGGTGATCGCCAACAAGTGGGATAAAATCAAGAAGAGTGAGCTTGCCGGCAACGTTGCCCGTATCCGTGAGACCCTGCTTTTGCCGGAGGAAGTCCCGGTCATCCCATTCTCGGCAGAGAAGGGTACCGGGCGCGAGGAGATCCTGGCGCTCATCGAGGAGCATGTCGCAGGTCCTGCCCCCGCCCAATTGACAGAGTAAACCCTTGCGCCTTCTGTTTGGAAGGCGCTCTTTTTTTGCCTGGCGTCCACTGACGGGGACGTAAAATTTTGTGAAGAAAATTTGTATAAAATGTAAATTTTTTGTGGCAATTCCCGTGCTAAAAGGCATTTTTGCTGAGAATAAAATACAGGATTTTGCAACTTTTTTCTTTTGGTCAAATGGTAAAAATGGAGAAAATCGCAAAAAACCTTGACAAAAATGCAGATTTTCATTATACTTACTTCGTAAGAGAGATACGGATGTCCACACACCGCGGAGCAGAGCAAAAGCATTGTTTTGCTCTATTTTTATGGGGCGCTTTGGCGCATCCGGTCAGAAATTGTAAAAATAGGAGGATTTAAAAAGCATGAAGAGATTTCTGAGTGCAGTGCTTGCAGGCATGATGGCCCTGTCCCTGATGGCAGGCTGCTCGTCTGGCGGCGACGAAACCACCAACGAACCGGCGGACACCGGCGATACCACGACCACGGAGTCCACGTCCGAGGGCCTGTTCCCGGCGGTTCCCAAGGAGGAACTCAAGGTCGGCGTCATCCACATCACGGACCCCGCAGAGGGCACCGGCTATACCTACACCCATGACCTGGGCATCCAGGGCATGCAGAAGGAGCTGGGCCTGGACGACAGCCAGATCGTCCGCAAGAACAATGTAAGCGACACGGACGCAACCGCGATCCGTACTGCACTTGAGGAGTGCGTTGAGGAAGGCTGCCAGGTCATCTTCGCAACCTCCTGGGGCTATATGGACTATGTTGAGGAGATCGCTGAGGAGTACCCGGATGTCCTGTTTGCACACGGCACAGGCAACAAGTCCAATGGCTCGAACTTCATCAACTACTTCGGCAAGATCAATCAGGCGCGTTACCTGTCGGGCATCGCGGCTGGCATGAAGACCGAGAGCAACATGATCGGCTACGTTGCAGCGCAGAACAACGAGAACGGTGAGGTCACTTCCGGTATCGATGCGTTCGCAATGGGCGTTGAGTCGGTCAATCCGGATGCGAAGGTCTATGTCAAGGTCACTGGTGCCTGGTTTGACCCCGAGGGCGAGGGGCAGGCTGCAAAGGCGCTCATCGACATGGGCTGCGATGTCATCGCACAGCACTGCGACACGGCGAACCCGGCGACCGAGGCTGAGAACGCTGGCGTCTACGCGGTCGGCTATAACTCCGATATGGCAGAGAAGGCGCCCGGCGCTACGCTGACTTCGGTCATGTGGGACTGGTCGGTCTTCTACACCAAGGCTGTTGAGGACGTTATCAATGGCACCTGGACGGGTGAGAACTACTTTGGTTCCATGCAGGATGGCCTGGTACAGCTCGCACCCTGCTCCGACCTGTGCGCAGAGGGCACGGCCGAGAAGATTCAGGAAGTCAAGGACCAGATCCTGTCCGGCGAGTGGGATATCTTTGACGGCAAGACCGAGTACGAGGACAACCAGGGCCAGACCCATACCCTCAAGGCTGAGGAGTACGGCACCTGCAACTGGTACTACAAGAACGTTGAGGTCGCATAAGAGAACACGCAAAATCCATTGCCTGAAAGCAAAGGGCGGTCAAACATCTTTGGCCGCCCTTTTTTTCCAAGTGACAAAAGAAAGAAAGGGGATCTTATGGCAACTAGCGAATATGCGATCGAATGCCGCGGAATTACCAAGACGTTCGGCTCGGTCGTCGCCAACGATCAGGTGGACCTGACCGTGCGCTATGGTGAGGTGCTCGCGCTCTTGGGCGAGAACGGTTCTGGTAAGACCACGCTGATGAACATGCTCTCGGGCATCTATCACCCGGATGCAGGTACGATCAAGATTGCGGGGAAAGAGGTCACAATCGGCTCGCCAGAGGACGCGATGGTGCTCGGAATCGGCATGATCCACCAGCATTTCAAACTGATCGATGTGTTTACAGCCTCGGAAAACATTGCGGTCGGCACGCCGGGCAAGCGGTTACCGGCCCGTGTCATGCGCGAAAAGGTCAAGGAGATCAGTCACTCCATCGGTCTGGAGATCGACCCTGACCGCCGCGCCTTTGAAATGTCGGTCTCGGAAAAACAGACGGTCGAGATCTTGAAGGTGCTCTACCGCGGCCAGAAGATCCTGATCCTGGACGAGCCGACGGCCGTCTTGACACCGCAGGAGACCGACCGCCTCTTTGATATCCTGCGCTCCATGCGAGAGCAGGGCTGCGCAATCATCATTATCACCCATAAGCTCAATGAGGTAATGGCCATTTCCGACCGCGTCACCATCCTGCGTAAGGGCAAGTATATCGACACGGTCAACACAAGCGAGACCGATGAGAAAAAGCTGACCGAGCTGATGGTTGGCCGTCCGGTTTCGCTCAAGATCAATCGTCCGGACGTGGTCAACCCACAGACAATCCTCAAGATCGTCGACCTGACCGTGCGCAAGCCAGATGGTACGCTTGCCATCAACGACATCAGCTTCGAGGTGCGCACGGGCGAGATCCTCGGCGTCGCGGGCATCGCGGGCTCGGGACAGAAGGAACTGTGTGAGTGCATTGCTGGGCTGTGTCCGGCCGAGAAGGGCGCTATCTTGCATCAGAAGGAGAACCTGGTTGGCAAATCGCCGAGGGAAATTATCCGGCGCGGCGTGCACCTGGGCTTTGTCCCGGAAGACCGCCTGGGCATGGGCCTTGTCGCCTCCATGGGCATGGTGGGCAATATGATGCTCAAGACGTACGATGAGCCCAAAGGGCCATTTATCGACCCGGCGCCGGCGCGTCGGCGCGCAGAGGATCTGGTGGAGCGCCTGGAGATCGTCACTCCGTCGGTCGATACACCGGTGCGTCTGATGTCGGGCGGCAATGTGCAGAAGGTGCTGCTGGGACGTGAGATCGAGTCCGATCCGCAGGTACTCATCACGGCCTATCCGGTGCGCGGCCTGGATATCAACTCGTCCTACACTGTCTATGACCTTTTGAATGAACAGAAGCAGAAGGGAGTCGCTGTCGTCTTCATCGGCGAGGACTTGGATGTGCTCATGGCCTTATCTGACCGTATCCTGGTCATGTGCCACGGCGAAGTGACTGGCGTTGTAGACGGCCGCACCGCGACCAAGGACGAAATCGCCCGACTGATGGTCGGCGCAGGAGAGGAGGCCCTCGCATGATTCGCGTAATTAAGACAAAAGAAAAGAGCAAAAAGCAGCAGATGATGCTGCGCTTCGCCGCTTTTGTGCTGGCGCTGTGCGCGGGCGGGCTGTTCCTGCTGATCCTGGGCAATAACCCGTTCGCGATTTATGGGACGATCATCTCGGGCGCATTCCGGTCCGAGATGGCTGTGCAGGCAACGGTCAAGATCATGATCCCGCTGCTTATCACGGCGCTCGGCGTCACGCTGGCGTTCAAGATGCGCTTCTGGAACATCGGTGGCGAGGGCCAGCTCATCATGGGCGGTATGTTTGCCTCCTATTTTGCGCTGTTTCACGCAGATTGGCCGGGCTTTGTACTGTTCCCGGTTATGTTCCTGGCCGGCATTCTTGGCGGCGGCATCTGGGCGCTGATCCCGGCGTTCTTCAAGGTACGCTTTGGCACGAACGAGACGCTGTTCACGCTGATGCTCAACTACATCGCGCTCTATCTCGTCAGCTGGCTGCAGGAAGGCCCGTGGCGCGATCCCGGCGCCAACGGTTTCCCTAAAATTGCGAGCTTTGACAAGAGCGCAGTACTGCCCAAGCTGTTTGGCGTGCAGATCGGCTGGGTGATCGCGCTGGTGCTGGTGGCGATCCTGTTCGTCTACCTGCGGTATACCAAGCAGGGCTATGAGATCTCTGTCGTCGGCGAGAGCCGCGCGACCGCCAATTATGCGGGTATGAATGTGCAGAAGATCATCCTGCGCACGATGTTCCTGTCGGGCGCCGTGGCCGGTATCGCCGGCATGGTGCAGGTTTCGGGCTCGGACCGCACGCTCTCGACCGGTGTTGCGGGCGGTGTGGGCTTTACGGCCATTATCGTGGCATGGCTGGCGCGCCTGAATCCGATTTCGAGTATGATCATTGCATTTCTGTTTGCCGTCCTGGAGAAGGGTTCCTCGGTCGTACAGTCGCAGTACAACCTGTCAACCGACTGCGCCGACGTCCTGCAGGGCATCATCCTGTTCTTCGTCCTGGGCTGCGAATTCTTCATCCGTTATAAATTTGTCCGCGATAAGAAGCAGGCTGCGCCCGAAGGAGGTAAGTAAAAGATGGAACTGTTCCTGAAATTCCTGGTCGCCGCTGTTGGCGCGAGCACGCCGCTGCTCTTCGGCACGGTGGGCGAGATCTTGTGCGAGAAGGTGGGCCACCTGAACCTGGGCGTGGAAGGCTTGATGTCGATTGGCGCATGCGCTGGCTTTATGATCGGTATGCAGACCGATTCCTTTGTGGTCGCCCTGATCGCAGCGTTCTGTGCGGGTGTGCTGGCCGCCTTGATTTACGCCATCCTGACCGTCACCTTCCTGGCGGATCAGAACGTATCCGGCTTGACCCTGACCATCTTTGGCATCGGCCTGGCCAACTTCATCGGCATCTATATGCTGGGCTCCTCGGAGAACGGCACGCTGAAGCTGCCGGAGGGTATCACTGCGCAGATGCGCGAAATTCATATCCCAGGTCTCAGCGATATCCCGGTGATCGGCCAGCTGATCTTTTCCTACAGTCCGTTTGTTTACCTGGGCGTTGTCATCGCCATCCTGGCCGGTATCTTCCTCAAAAAGACCAAGCTCGGTCTGAATGTGCAGGCCATCGGCCACAACCCCGCGGCGGCCGACGCGGCGGGTATCAACGTCACACTGTGGAAGTATGCGATGATCCTGCTCGGCGGCGGTATCTGCGGCATTGGCGGCGCTTACTGCGCCATGATCATCAACAGCGGCGTTTGGATCTCGGATAACGTCGGCGGTTTGGGCTGGATTGCGGTTGCACTGGTCATCTTCGCGAAGTGGAGCCCTTGGCTGTCGATCCTTGGCTCGTTCGTATTTGGTGCGCTGCGCGTGCTCAAGTACTATATGCCGACCGCAGTCATCCAGCTCCCCACGGCATTTTATGACATGCTGCCCTTCCTGATGACCGCGATCATCCTGGTTGTCAGTTCGATCCGCAAAAAACGCGATCTCAATATTCCAGGTTCCCTGGGTGTCAATTACTTCCGCGAGGAGCGGTAAGCATCTATGCGCAAAAACAGCCCCACAGATGATTGTTACCTGTGGGTCTGTTTTATACTGTATACTTTTACAATTTAGCGAAATGCAACTTTGAGACAAAAAAGCGGCCGCAAAATGTACGAAACGCAAATAATATTTGACAAGTTTGTGAACTTTGTGCGGCGCGCATTGAACACCGGACAAAGTTCGCGTATAATAAAAGTAATCTAAAAAATTAAGGTGGCTTTTATTATGTTTGATTTTCTGCGTCGTCTGATGTATGGCCGCTACGGAAATGATTCGCTCAATCAATTCCTGCTCGTTGTAGCGATTGTGCTTCTGGTGCCGTGGTTTTTCACCCATTGGGCTGTCCTGTCCATCCTCATCTTCGCCCTGCTGATTGTCGTGTATTTCCGCATGTTCTCGCGGAACACATACAAGCGATCGGCCGAAAACCAAAAGTTTTTGACCTGGTTTACACCGCTGCAGCGCAAGGTGGCCGGACGCAAGATGCAGATGCAGGACAAGGAACATCGCTATTTCAAGTGTCCTTCCTGTGGGCGTACCTTGCGCGTGCCGCGTGGCCGCGGCCGGATCGAGATTACCTGCCCGCACTGCAAACGAAAATTTGTGAAGAAAACGTAAGTTTTTTGACACAAAAGGACTTGCCCTTTTTCGGATTTTGCGCGATAATGATATATGTAATGCAAAAACGCGATCGAATCTACCAAAGAAGGGGAGAGCCATGACACTCGAACAACTGACTGCAAAAACCTATAAGAAGCTCAAAGATCAAGATTTTGGCGGCCCGGGCCGTCAGCTCGCGATCCAGGTGAACCTGACCGGAAAGGTCAGCGGCGTATTTTATATTGAGGTCAAGGACGGCGTGGTCTCGGTCATGCCGTATGAGTATATCGACCGGGATGCCAGCCTGTTTGTCACCATGACGAATTTTGAGAAGCTGCTGACGGGGAAACTCGACGCCAAGACGGCATACACCGACGGCAAGCTTAAAATCGAAGGAGACGTCGACAAGGTCATTGCGCTTGTTCGGCACTTTGGCGCCTGAGTTGCGCCGGCCTCGCCGCAGCGTAGCTTGTCAGCGCAATAGAAATGCCCCAATTGGACGGGGAAAAGCCATGGGCAGAGGCTGTCCATGCTCTTTTTCCCATACCATTTGGGGCTTTTTTGTAGCCGATGTGCCGGGTGTGCGTTTGCCTAGGCCCGCCAGAGAAAGACCGGCATAGGCGGGTCATTCCTGCGGTTGGCCCAATCACAGACCAGGACCGAATACTGCCGGTCGTCGATCGTCCGAAAAAAATCGAGCAGCGCGTCGCGTTCCTCGTAGCCGTTTGGGCCGCCGTAATAGAGCGACAGGCTCATCACGCCGCCCGGCCGCAGCAGATCTAGGCCGGCCCGGACCGCCCGGACCGAGGACGCGGCGCGGGTAAAGATCTGTGGGTCGCCGCCGGGCAGCCGGCCAAAGTTAAAGACGATGCAGTCGACGCTCTGGGGCGCGGCATAGCGCGCCATGTTTTCGTGGCTGTCCAGGATGAGCCGCGCGTCCAGGCCGCGGCTGTCCAGCAGCGCACGTGTCTGCTCCAGTGCGGATGCCTGGATGTCAAAGGCCAGGACGCTGCCGGCTGGCCCGGCCAGTTCGCATAGAAGTGCGGTATCTCGCCCGCGCCCGGCGGTCGCATCGATGCAGTGGGCGCCCGGCAGGACGGTACGGCGCAGGAAATCATGCGCGAGCGCCAGGGTGTTGAGTGCCATGTCAGGGAATGCCTCCTTTGTTGTCCCCATTGTACCAGATTTGGGCGCGCTTGGCAAATTGGCTCTTTTTCTCCCTTTGCCGCTGTGCTATAATAAAGCTATAACTTGGTTTATCCCAGGAGGTTTTCCCTATATGCTGAACCCATCTGTCTTGGCCCTTGGCCAGAAGCGCTCCACCATCCGTGAGCTGTTTGAATTTGGAAACCGGCGTGCAGCGAAGATTGGCCGCGAGAATGTATTTGACTTCTCGATCGGCAATCCCAATGTTCCGGCACCCGATACGGTGAGGCAAGCGATTTTTGACATCCTGAATCAGGAGGATCCGGCCGTCACACATGGCTATACCTCGGCCCAGGGCGCAGACTTCGTCCGTGAGACAATAGCACAGGATCTGAACCGACGCTTTGGCACGGCGTACGGCGCGCGCAACCTGTACATGACGGTCGGCGCAGCGGCGGCTCTGTCGATCTGCTTCAAAGCGCTGACCGTTTCGGCAGAAGATGAATTCATTGTGCTCGCACCGTATTTCCCCGAGTACCTAGTATTTATCGGCGAGGGCGCAGGGGCCAAACCGGTCATTGTCCCACCGCGCGCGGGGGATTTCCAGATCGATCTGGACGCGCTTGCGCGTGCGATCGGCCCGCACACCCGTGCGGTCGTCGTCAATTCGCCCAATAACCCGTCTGGCGTCGTGTATTCCGAGGAGACCATCCGCGGCCTTGCCGGCCTGCTGGCCCAGAAGTCGCAGGAATTCGGCCAGCCGATTTATATCATCTCGGATGAACCCTACCGTGAGTTGGTCTACGATGCCGACACGGTCGTGCCATTCCTCCCGCAGTACTATGACAATACGCTCGTGTGTTATTCCTACTCCAAATCGCTGTCCCTGCCGGGCGAGCGCATCGGCTATGTACTGATCCCGGATGCCGTTCAGGATTTTGCGGATACCTATGCAGCGGTCTGCGGAGCCGGGCGTGTGCTTGGTTATGTCAACGCGCCCAGCTTGTTCCAGCGCGTCGCCGCGCGGTGTGCAGGGCAGACGAGCGACCTGTCGGTCTACGCCAAAAACCGTGACCTGCTCTATGGGGCGCTGACCGCCTACGGCTATGACTGTGTCAAGCCCCAAGGCGCGTTTTACATCTTTCCGCAGACGTTGGGCATGGACGACTATGCGTTTTGCGAGAAGGCCAAGCAGTATGATCTGCTGGTCGTTCCGGGAACGGACTTTGGCGCGCCTGGCTATATGCGCATCTCCTACTGCGTCCAGACCGAGACCATCGAGCGTGCACTGCCGATCTTTGAGCGGCTGGCCCGAGAATGCCGGTGACGATCTGTAGGCTGTAATGCAAATCCCCGTCGGATAGACGGGGATTTTTTTGCGTCTTAATCGATTTCCTTGCGGGAAAAGATCACTGAGGAGATACACGCGGACACTAGGTTGCACACGAGTGCCGCCGCGAGCGGCAGCCAGGGCTGGGCCTCCAGCAGAGCGGCCATGTGTGTGATAAGATGCTGGACGAAGGTCTCGTCGACCGCAACAATATCGCTCTGCATCACGAGAAACGGGATGCCCAGGCAGAACAGCAGCAGGATGGCAATACTCACAAAGCGTCCGCGCTCCGGACCGAACCAGAACAGGAACGGCATCTGAAACGCCAAAATCAGCAGTCCGAGCGTGACCATAAGGCTGATTTCCGGCCAGCCTAGGGCAAATTTTGGCAGCAGGCCGGTCGCGTGCAGGCCCATTAGCACACCGGTGGGGAGTAGAGCGAACAAGATGCCAAACACCGAGAGCAGATACTTGCTTGTCACCTGCGCCGCGCGCGGCATGGGAAGGCACGCGGCATAGCGGTTCCAGTGACATGCGGCATCGAGGGTCATGGCAGAGAGCGGCAGCATCATGCCCAGCAGTACAATAAAGGTCAGGAAAAAGGCGGAGTTATCGGTGAAAACGCCGATGACGCTGTAAACGACCAGAAAAATGGCATACAGGCGCAGCGTCTTTTTGAGAGACAGGATATCTTTCAAAAACAGTGCAAACATCGTGCTCAGGCCTCCTTTTTGGCGAGGAACAGTAAGATATCTTCCAGCTTGACAGGCTCCAGGGCCAGATCCTGCGGGACCTTGTCCAGTTCGACGAGGGCTTGGATCTGGTATTGCCCGCGGCGCACGCCATAGATCGCGGCGGGTTCCAGTGCAGCGAGCGTCTTTTCATCGCAGTGCAGCACGCCAAACCGTGTGAGCAGGTCATCTTTCTCGCCGCACAGCGCCAGGCTGCCCTGATGCAAGAAGCAAACATAATCGCAAATCTTTTCCAGATCGCTTGTGATATGCGAGGAGATCAGGATAGCATGGTTCTCGTCCTGCATAAAATCGTAGAAAATGTCCAGGATCTCGTCGCGCACGACCGGGTCCAGGCCACTGGTCGGCTCGTCCAAGACGAGCAGGCGGCTGTCGTGGGACAGGGCGCAGGCAATGGATAGCTTCATTTTCATGCCGCGGGAATAGCTTTTGATCGCTTTCCGATACGGCAGAGAAAACCGCGCAAGATAGTCGGCAAAGGCCTTGTGTGACCAGGTGCGGTAAGACATGCCCAGGATGCGGTCAATATCCTGTGCAGATAGGGTATCCGGAAAGCAGCATTCGTCAAAGACCACCCCAATGTGCTCTCGGTCGGGCGCGCCGGACGAGCCGAAGATCGTGACTGTGCCCGCGTCGGGGGACAAGAGCCCCAGGATGAGCTTGATCGTTGTGGATTTGCCCGCGCCGTTTTCACCGATCATCCCCATAACGCTGCCTGCGGGCACTGAAAAGCTGATCGAATCGAGCGTAAAGGCAGGGAAATGTTTGGTTAAGTCCTGCAATGTGACTGCATTCATATATCATTCTCCTTTGAAAAGCAGGGAAAGCATCTCATGCAGCTCGGCCTCGGATACGCCGGCCTGTGCGGCCAGCGCGATGCAGGCGGACAGATGGGCCTCGATCTGCCGGAGATTTTCTTCCTTAATCAGTTCTGTGTTCGCTTGTGCGACAAAGCTGCCCTTACCGGGCACTGTTTCTATGAAGCCCTCGCGCTCGAGCTCTTCATAGGCACGCTTGGTTGTGATCACGCTGATACGCAGGTCCTTTGCGAGCGCGCGCATGGACGGCAGCGTGTCCCCGGCCTGAAGCTCGCCGGACAGGATCAGCGCTTTGATCTGAGCGGTGATCTGGTCGTAGATCGGCTGGCCGGAGGTATTGCGAATGATTAGGTTCACGGTGCACCTCCACTGTGATTTGCAAATCTAATGTATATACTCAATATATACAGTTATATACAATTTGTCAAGAGGAAAGAAAAAATTTTTTATAGAAGATCAGAGGGACCACAAAGCCCGTACTGGCATCCAAGAAATCCAGTGTTCCTATTATCAAGGGACTGCATATAGTGAGGGCCTATATAAAGACAAAAAGGCCCTTCCCATATCGGGAAGGGCTAGTTTTACTGGACCTGTTCATAGCCCGAGCAGGGGCGCTTTTCTTGTTTCTATCAAGTGAGCTCAAACATGCCGTGGTATAGCTGATAATATTCTCCCTTCTGCGCAAGCAGTTCCTCATGGCTGCCCCGCTCAATGACTGTACCATGCTCTAAGACCAGGATTGCATTTGAGCGACGGACTGTCGATAACCGGTGCGCAATGACAAACACGGTGCGGCCTTCCATCAGCCGGTCCATGCCTTTTTCGATGAGCGCCTCGGTCCGCGTATCGATCGACGAAGTCGCCTCGTCCAAAATCAATACCGGTGGGTCAGCAACCGCTGCGCGGGCGATCGCCAGCAGCTGCCGCTGTCCCTGTGACAGACCGGCACCGTCCGGCCCTAACATTGTGTTGTATCCCTGCGGTAGACGCCGAATAAACGAGTCCGCACCTGCGATCCTGGCGGCCCGCTCGATTTCTTCTTGCGTCGCATCCAGCTTGCCAAAACGGATATTGTCCGCAACGGTCCCGGTGAACAGATGGGTATCCTGCAAAACCACACCGAGTGAGCGGCGCAGGTCTGCCTTGCGGATGCGGCGCACATCGATTCCATCGTAGGTCACACGGCCCGCTGTCACATCGTAAAACCGGTTGATTAAGCTGGTGAGCGTTGTCTTTCCTGCACCTGTTGAGCCGACAAACGCGATCTTTTGTCCCGGCTTTGCATAGAGGTTGATGTCCTGTAAGATAGGGTGGCCAGGAATATAGCCAAATGATACCTGTTCAAACCGCACATCTCCGCGCAGCGGCACCAGAGGCGCATCGTCTGCCGCGCTGTCACGCCACGCCCAATGGCCGGTCTTCTCCGGACAAGCTGTGAGTGTTCCATCGCTGCCCACCTTCACATTGACCAATTCGATGGTGCCTGTATCTTCTTCGCTTGGCTCCTGCATCACGCGGAAAATACGCTCTGCGCCGGCCAGCGCCGCGAGCAGGAAATTGCCCTGCTGTGTCAGCTGGTTAATCGGCTTGGCCGCCTGCCGTACGAAAACTAGGTAACTTGCCAGGCTGCCCACATCGGACAGCCCGTTCATCACCATGATACCGCCTAGGACCGCGATAACCGCATAGTTGATGTATGAAATGGTCACAACGGCGGGCACCATTGTGCCTGCATAGCTCTGTGCGCTCGTGCCTGCCAGGCGAAGGGCCTCATTCCTCCGGGCAAATCCTTCCAAATTCTGCTTTTCATGGCCAAAGACCTTGACCACCTTCTGTCCTGCGACCATTTCTTCGAGATAGCCATCGAGCGCGCCGAGGTCTTTCTGTTGGCGGTTAAAGTAGAAACGGCTGCGCCGTGTGCTGAAACGAATATACAGGAACATGGCTAGATATCCAAGGACGACCAAAAAGGACAGTCTCCAATTGAGGACAAAGAGCAGGACCAGCGTACCGACGACCTCGATCAAATACTGAATGAGCATGGCAAAACTATTGTTCAGGGCGTCCGAGATGGTGTCCACATCGTTCGTAAACAGGCTCATCAGATCGCCCCTGCGCTGGCTGTCAAAAAAGCCGAGTGGCAGGGATTGCAGATGCCCATATAGATCGCGGCGAATATCATACAGGACACGCTGGGCTGCACGCACCATAATCTGGGTAAAACCCAATGCAGCCAGGGCCCCCAACGCATAGATCACCGCTGTCACCAGTACGCCGTGGGTCAGGCCGCTGCCACCGGACACCGCGCTGTTGACGACCGGTCGAATCATATAGGTGCCAAGCAGATTGCACAGTGCACTGACCGCCGCCAGCACGCCTACCACAATCAGCAAAGTTTTATGCCGGCCAAGGTAGGAGAGCATTGCGCGCAGCGTCCCCCGCAGATCATCTGGCCGTTTTCCGGTAAAGAGCTTCGCCATGCTCGCCGTCTCCTTTCATCTGGGATTCGTAAATTTCCTGATAGATGGGGTCCTGTGCCAAAAGCTGTGCATGGGTACCGATCGCGTGTATTTTGCCGTCGTCTAGAATGACGATCTGGTCTGCGCCCATCACTGACGTGACGCGCTGCGCAATGACAATCTTTGTGACATTGGTCAGCGCGGAGAGCGCAGCACGGATATTGGCTTCGGTCGCGGTATCGACCGCTGAGGTCGAATCGTCCAATATCAGGATCTTTGGGTTCTTGAGCAGCGCGCGGGCAATGCACAGACGCTGTTTTTGCCCGCCCGAAACGCCTGCTCCGCCTTGTCCCAGCTGGGCATCCAGTCCGCCGGGCTTGCTGCGGATAAACGCATCCGCACAGGCCTGCTCACATGCACGCCAGAGTACCGTATCGTCGGCAGATGGGTTGCCCCATCTTAGGTTCTCCCGGATGCTTCCCGAAAACAGCGTATTGACCTGCAAAACGATGCCGACTGCGTCGCGCAATGCCGCCAGATCATATTCTCGCACGTCATGCCCTCCGACGAGTACACGTCCCTCGGATGCATCATACAGCCGTGGGATCAACTGCACAAGGGTGGTCTTGGCCGACCCGGTTCCGCCCAGTATGCCGATCGTCTGCCCAGGCCGGATCGTCAGGCTGACATGGGACAAGGCGTCTTCTTTGGCGTCGGCATGATAGCGAAAGGAGACATCTTCAAAAACGACGCTGCCATCCGGCACCGTCCGCCGCGGCGCGTCGGGCGCGTGCAGCGCAGGCTGCTCTTCCAGCACTTCGTGAATGCGATGCGCTGAGGCAAGCGAGCGGGTCAACAGCAGGAATACGTTGGAAATCATCATCTGGCTGTTCATGACCTGTAATACGTAGGTCAAAAAACCGGTGAGTTCCCCCACTGTCATAGTCCCTGCCGCGATATAGCGTCCGCCAAACCACATAATGCTCACGACTGCCAGGTACATGACCGCTTGGAAAGCAGGCTGATTGCGCACCGCATAGCCAAAGGTCTTGAGGCTGGTGTCGCGCAGCTCTGTGTTGACCTCGTCAAATCGCTCGGCCTCGTAATCACCGCGCACAAAGGCCTTGATGGCACGGATGGCGGTCAAGCTCTCCTGCACCTGCCCGTTGACATGGTCAATCGCAACTTGCTGCCGTGCATAGAGCGGACTTACCTTGTGCACGATCCAAAATAGGATCAGCCCAAGGGCTGGGGCAGTCAGGACAAAGATCATCGCCAGCTTGGCATTTAGGAAAAAGGACAAGCCCACACCAAATACCAACATCACTGGGCTGCGCACGAGCGGCCGCAGCCCGCTGATGACTGCATTTTGCAGCACGGTCGCGTCGGCGGTCAGACGGGTCACCAGTGAAGGGGCCGAAAAACGGTCCAAGTTCTCAAAAGCAAATCGCTGGATTTGCCGATACTGTGCCTGGCGCAGCTCTGCGCCAAAGCCGTACGACGCGCGGGCGGCATAGCGCGCATACAGGAGGCCCGTGATCAGGGCCAGCGCCGCACACAAGAGCATCTTGCCGCCTTGTGCGAGGATCAACCCAAGGTCCCCGGTCTCGATGCCCACATCCACAAGGCGTGACATAAGGACCGGGATGATCATTTCAAATGCACTCTCGACAAAAACGAGAAAGATGGCGAGAAAAAGATCCCACCGATAGGGGCGCAGATAACGTCCCAGATATTTGAGGTCACGCATCGGCAATTCGCCTCCTTACAGCGCTTGGCCCCCCATGTTGTGGTAAGCACGCAGCAGATAGTCCCGGAATTGGCTGCGTTCCTGCTCGGAAAAGCCGGTCAGCATTTGCCCGTCAATCTGCACGCATTGCCGTTCCCAGGCGTCAAACGCCTGCCTGCCGGCATCTGTCATTGTGACGAGGCCTTCTCTGCGGCTTCCCGGCGCGGGCTGCCGCCGCACCAGCCCGGCACGTTCCATGCTGTCCAGCATTCGGCATATTGCTGCGGGATCTACCTCGCAGGCATCGGCTAGTTTCCGCTGGCTGCAGGGGCCATGCCAAGTCAAACAGCGCAGGACTTTGGGCTGACCGGGGGACAGGCCGATCTCCTGCAAATACGGCCTGAGATAGCCCCGCTGTCTGTGCGCCGTGCGCATGAGCAAGGTATGAATGGATGGCGTCGGCGTCATACAGTATCCCTCCTGAATAGAAAATATTGACATATCAATCATTGATATGTCTTCATTATATACCACTATATAGAAAAGTCAAGAAACGTCTGCTTTTTCCCGCTGGGCCGTTGACGCGCGCAACGCCATGTGCTATCATTAAGTTGCTTCAAGCTAACATTTGAAAGGAGTCTTTCGTATGTACTGCACAAGAAAAGTTACCCCCACGGTTACTTGGGTTGGTGGCAACGATCGCCGTCTGGCCCTTTTTGAAAATCTCTTCCCGATCCCCCGCGGCGTCTCCTACAACTCTTACCTAATCCTGGACGATAAGACCGCGCTGCTGGATACGGCTGACGCTGCAATCACCCGTCAGTTCTTGGAAAACGTCCTGCATACGCTGGATGGCCGCCCGCTCGATTACCTGATTATCAATCATATGGAGCCCGACCACTGCGCGGCCATCGCGGAGCTGATGCTTCGCTTCCCGTCGCTCAAGTTGGTCGGAAATGCCAAGACCTTCCCGCTGATCGGCCAGTTCTATCCGGACCTCGTGACCGAAGACCGCACGATCACCGTCAAGGAGGGTGAGACGCTCTCCCTCGGCGCCCATACCCTGCAGTTCTTCTCCGCCCCCATGGTACATTGGCCTGAAGTCATGGTCACCTACGAACAGAGCGAAAAGATCCTGTTCTCGGCCGATGCCTTTGGCTCCTTTGGCGCGCTGGACGGAATCCTGTTTGCCGATGAAATCAATTTTGAGCGCGATTGGCTGCCGGATTATCGCCGCTACTATTCGAATATCGTTGGCAAGTATGGCGTACAGGTGCAGAATGCTCTCAAGAAGCTCTCTGGCTTGGACATCCAGGTGATCTGCCCGCTGCACGGCCCCGTATGGCGCCGGGATCTGGATGTGCTCCTCGGTAAATATGACACTTGGAGCCGCTATGCACCGGAGGAAAAAGCCGTTGCGCTGTTCTATGGTTCCATGTATGGCGATACCGAGAATGCTGTCAATATTCTGGCCTCTGCCCTGGCGGAAGCTGGCGTGCACAACATTGCGGTATACGATATCTCCAGCACGCATGTCTCTCAGGCAATCTCCGAGATCTTCCGTTGCAGCCATATTGTTCTGGCGGCACCTACCTACAATAACGGGATCTACCCTGCTATGCTCAACTTGCTGCACGATATGAAGGCACTCTGTGTGCAGAACCGCACGGTCGCATTGATTGAAAACGGCTCCTGGGCACCAACCTGTGGCAAAAATGTGCGCGCAATGGTAGACGAGCTCAAAAATATGACTATCCTAGAACCCATGGTGACTGTGCGTTCTTCGGTTAACGCGACTTCTCGTGAAGCGCTTGAGCAGCTTGCACAGCAGATTGCGCAGTCCATGCAGGATTGATCCATCTAAAACTTTTAACACCAATAAAAAAAGCGGCCTTTTGCCGCTTTTTTTATTTTATCCTCCACATACCGAGCAGGCTGTATAACCTTGTGCTTTTGCATCCGCTAAATCAATTGCGATTTTACTCTTTTTCAGATAGCGGCAGCCGCTTGCATGGTACTTATCACCGGTCTTGGTAATATATACCGTACGGGAACTGCTGGTATTGGACGCCGTCTGCTTGGGTGTGCTGCCGCTGGATGGTGAACTGCTCGACGTGCCGCTGGATGTGCTGCTCGCCGTTGACGCGGCCGCCAACTGTGTCTTGAGGGAATCTACCTGTGCACTCAATGTGTGCAGCTTGTTTACATTCTCCTCATTGTTCTCGTGCAGCCAATCATAGTCGTTTTGCAGCTTTGCGTACTGCTCCTTGAGCGCCTTATTCTCATCGCGGAGCGTATCCAGCTGATCCTGCAGCGGGCCATTGTCTGCCGCCAAAGCATCGACCTGGGCGTTCAGGGTGTCTACCTGTGCGCGCAGGCCTTCCGCAGCCTGATTGGCATCGGCTGCAGCCGATTGCGCGGTTATCGTCCAGCCGCCGCACAGCAACGTCATCGCTGCGAGTATGCCGATTAGAATCCGCTTTTTCCGATTTTTTTCTTGCATAGATCGAGCCTCTCTTTCTGCTTTATGATATCGTCATGCACTGCATGCGTCCTATAGCATAATCCGGGAAGCCCGATCCCGTCCACGAAAAATCAGAGAATGCGTCGAAAAATCATAAAACCGTTTGCCTTTTCTGAAATGCCTTGACTGGCCTGTATGCATTTTCCCTCTTGACAAATGTCTATTTGGAAATTATAATAATATCGTTATGCGGATGTAGTTTAGTGGTAGAACTTCAGCTTCCCAAGCTGGCCGTGCGGGTTCGATTCCCGTCATCCGCTCCACCATTCCCACACTTTTTTGTGTGCAGTTCAAGTTGCTTCGGCATAACATTCGAA
>DWWZ01000086.1 GCA_019119435.1 Candidatus Butyricicoccus avicola | reverse complement strand
GTGATCAGCCGTCCAAGACCACGGACCTCGAAGAGCTCTTTCTTGGCCATAATGCGGATGGGATAGCGGCGGGAGATCCCGCACGCGGCAAGCGGCGGGTCGGAATTGTGGTTGTGATTGGGGCAGACCACACAGCCGCCCTCCGGCATGTTCTCCTGCCCGGTGATGTGCAGCCGGAAGTGCAGGTGCAGCGCCAGCTCGACAAACGGCAGGGCAAGTTTTTGGAACCATCGATGGAATTTTGGCATGGCAGTTAGTCCCCCTTTATGCGGCGGCGGACGATGGAAAGGACCGCCTGGATGCTCTCGTCCAGCGTCATCTCGCTCGTGTCCAGCAGGACAGCGTCCGGCGCCTGCTTGAGCGGCGCCACGGCACGCGAGGCGTCCAGCGCGTCCCGCGCCTTCATGTCCTCCAGGATGCGCGCATAAGACACCGGCTCCGTCCCCTTGTCCTTGAGCTCGGCAAAGCGGCGCGCGGCGCGCGTCTCGGGAGAGGCCGTCAGGAAGATCTTGACCTGGGCGTCCGGCAGGATGACCGTGCCGATATCGCGCCCGTCCATGACGACCGACTGCCGGCGCGCCATATTGCGCTGCAAATCCAGCAGGTACGCGCGCACCGCAGGCACCGACGAGACCTGCGAGGCGTAGGTCGAAATCTGCGGCGTACGGATGGCGTCGGACACGTCCTCGCCATCGAGCAGCACATGCTGCGCGCCGTCCTGGTATGCCAATGTGACCTGAATCTCGGGCAGGACCGCAAGGACGCCCGGTACATCGGTGCCGTCGAGGCCGCGCCGGCAGACTGCCAGGCCGATCGTGCGGTAGAGCGCGCCGGTGTCCACATAGACAAAGCCGAGCGCCTGGGCCACCGCCCGCGCCACGGTCGATTTGCCTGCGCCCGCAGGCCCGTCAATTGCAACCGCAATCACATCTTGATTCATGTAGCTTCCTCCTCTGCGGCGCTCTCGCCCGCCAGCCGCCCGGTGGCCCAGGCGATCTGCAGGTTAAAGCCGCCGGTGTATGCATCCACGTCCAGCACCTCGCCGGCAAAATACAGGCCGGGCACGCGCCGCGACGCCATGGTTTTTGGGTTGACCTCGCGCACGGACACGCCGCCGGTCGTGACGATGGCCTTGGCGATGGGCCGTGCGCCTGTGATCTCGACCGGGAATGCCTTCAGCAGGCGCAGCAGTTTGCGCCGCTCGTCCTTCTGGACCGAATGCACCTTCGTGCGCGGGTCAATGCCTGACAGCTCGACCACGACCGGAATGAGCTTGCGCGGCAGCAATTCGCCCAAGGCGTTGATGAAATCGCTGTTCTTGTGCCGCGCAAAGTCGCTCAGCAGGCGCTTGTCCAGTGTCTTTTCGTCCAGTGCGGGTTTGAGGTCGATATCGATCTGATACTGCTTGCTGCCAAAATGCCGCATGTGCGCCGAGGCCGACAAGATGAGCGGTCCGGACACGCCGAAATGGGTGAACAGCATCTCGCCGAAATCCTCATAGACCGTCTTGCCGTCCTCCCGCACGGTCACGCGCACATTTTTGAGCGACAATCCCATAAGCTTTCCGCACACATCGCCCCGCGCGACCAACGGCACGAGCGAGGGCCGGGGCGGCACGACCGTGTGCCCCAGGCGCTTGGCGAAAACATAGCCGTCGCCGGTCGAGCCGGTGGCCGGATAGGACGCGCCGCCCGTGGCGATAATGACCCGGTCGGCCGGGTAGTCGCGCCCGGCCGCGCGGACACCACAGACCGCGCCATTCGCCGTCAAGACATCCTCCACGTCCTGCCCAAACAGCAGCTGCACGCCGAGGTCCTTCACGTAATAATAGAGCGCATCGACGATGTCGAGCGCCTTATCCGAATACCGGGAACACGCGCTCGCCGCGCTCGGTCTTGAGCGGCACGCCATGCGCCTCAAAAAACGCCATGACATCGGCCGGGCTGTACCGGCCGAGCGCCGAGTACAGAAACCGCGGGTTGACCGGCACATTGGCCAGCACGGTCTGCACATCACAGTTGTTCGTCACATTGCAGCGTCCCTTACCGGTAATCATGATCTTCCGGCCGGCCTTGGCATTCTTGTCAAACAGCAAGACGCGCGCGCCCGCCTCAGCCGCAGCGCCTGCGGCCATCAGCCCGGCCGCGCCTGCGCCGATGACTGCAACCGTCATTTATTCGCCCTCCAATTTCTCATAGACCTGATACTCGTCCCAGATGGACTCCAGTTTGTTGAACGTGCCCTCGATCTCCTGCTGCCGGTTCATGCCGACCGCAACGATGAGCGCGTTGATGACCGACAGCGGCGCGACGAGCGAATCGACAAATGAGGCCATGTCGCTCTTGGCCACGAGCACGTGGTCGGCATAGCGTGCGAGCGGCGACAGGCGGGAATCGGTCAGGGCGATGACTTGTGCGCCCTGGTCCTTGGAATACTGCATGGCCGACAGCGTGCGCTTGGAATAGCGCGGAAAACTGATGCCGATAAAGACGTCCCCCTTGCCCACGCGCAGGATCTGCTCGAAGATCTCGCTGACCGTGTTGGTGTTGACCAGCTTGACGTTGTCAAAGATCAGCGAGAAGTAAAATCCGATGAAGTTTGCCAGCGCCGAGGACGAGCGCACGCCCAGGATATAGATGCGCCGGGCGCCCGTGATGGCCTGGACCGCGCTGTGGAAGGCGTCGCGGTCGATCTCGTCGAGCGTCATGCGGATCTTCTCGACGTCGGCTGACAAAACGGTCTGCAATACATCGCGGTTGCCCATGCGGTCGTTTGTGACCTCCATGCGCTGCACAGCGGTCAGGCGGTTGCGGATCATCTCCTGCAAGGTCTTTTGCAGATGGGGATAGCCGTCATAGCCCAGCTCGGTGGCAAAGCGCACGACGGTCGATTCGCTCACGCCGACGGTCGCGCCCAGCCGGCTGGCGGTCATAAAGGCCGCCTTGTCATAGTGTTCGGCAATATACCGCGCGATCAGCCGCTGGCCCTTGGAAAACTCGGGCAGGTTGGACTGGATGCGGTTCATCAAATCATTCATGGCAGTGACTTCCTGTCTCCTCTGTCTGCGCCGGGGCCAGCCGGGCCGCCGGACGCCTAAATTGCAAAAAGAAACGCTGCACCGGCATATAGGTGCAGCGGTCTACTTTCATTGTATGCAAAACGCGCGGAAATTGCAAGACATTTTGCAAGCTTTTTGCAGGATGAATTTAAAATCCCTTCAAATATGCAATTTCCTCCGGGGTCAGCATGCGCCACTTGCCCGGCGCGAGCTTGGGGTCTAGGTGCAGGTCGCCGACGGCCACGCGCTTGAGCCGGCGCACGTCCAGCCCGCACTTTTCACACATCTTGCGGATCTGGCGGTTGCGGCCCTCGTGGATGGTCATTTCGATGTGGGCCTCGGTGGGCGAGGCCTGGTCGCGGATGTACACCTTGGCCGGGCGGACGGTATAGCCGTCTATGTCCATGGGCTGCTCGAGTTCGGGCAGGCGGGCAAGGTCGCCGCGCACGCTGACGAGATAGGTCTTGCCCGCCTCGTGCGAGGGGTGGGTCAGGCTGAGCGTCAGGTCGCCGTCATTTGTCATGAGGAGCAGGCCCTCGGAGTCTGCGTCCAGCCGGCCGACCGGATAGACGCGCGCGTGGCAGCCCGCGACGAGCTGGCGCACGGTCTTGCGGCCGCGCTCGTCCTTGAGCGTCGAGACATAGCCGCGCGGCTTATTGAGCATCAGATACACCTTTTCCTCGGCGCGGCGCAGCGGCTTGCCGTGCACGAGGATCTTGTCGCGCGCCGGGTCGGCCGTATCTCCCAGGCTGGCCGGACGGCCGTTGACGGTCACGCCGCCCGCACGGATGATCTGCTCGGCCGCGCGGCGCGAGCACAGCCCGGCCTGCGCCATGAGCTTTTGAATGCGTTCTTTCATATCGTTCAAACTCCTCTATCTTTTTTCTCAGCTTCCACCGCCGAACCACCCCCGCACAGCGTCCAGACAGCGCGCGATGATCCCCTTTTCGGGCGGCAGCTGCTCGACGTCGGCCGCATAGGCCAAGGCGTCGGTCTTTAAAATATGGCCGCCCAGCCGGTAGACAACCTCGCCATAGTAGTCGCCGCCCGCGACGGTCGCATAGACAAAGCGGCGGCCGCGCAGCGTGCGCGTCACCTGCTCCCGCTCGCCTGGGGCCAGCCAGACGGTCACGTCGTGGAGGGCGGTCAGGCCGACCTGCCCCGCCGTGCCGCCCTCGACCGGGACCTCCGCCACGGCCTGCCCGGCCCGGTGCAGCGTCTCGGGCGCATACGCGGCAAACGCCTGGTCCAGCATGGCGCAGTGGTCGTCCCAATCATCCGGGTCATGGAGCGTCACCGCCACGAGCGTGCGCCCATTGCGCGTGGCAGCCGACACCAAGCACCGGCCGCTCTTCTTGGTAAATCCGGTCTTACCCCCAATGGCGCCCTCATAGAGGGCCAGCATCTTATTATGATTGGTCATCGTACGCCCGGCCCGCGTCGTGGTCTGCGTGCCGACGATCTCGCGGAAGTCCGGATTCTGCAAGGCGTAGGCGGTGAGCTGGGCAAGCTCCCGCGCCGTCGTGTGATGGGTCTCGCCGTCCAGGCCGTTCGGGTTCTCAAAGTGCGTATGCGTCAGGCCCAGCGCCGCAGCCTTGTCGTTCATGGCCTGGACAAAGGCCTCCTGCCCGCCGCACTCGCCCGCGATGGCGAGCGCCGCGTCGTTGCCGCTCATAAGCATGAGCCCGTAGAGCGTATCGCGGATGGTCAGCCGCTCGCCCGGCTTCAAATACATGGAGGAGCCCTCGGTCTGGATATATGCAGGCTTTACCGTGTAGACCCGGTCCAGGTCGCCCTGTTCGATGGCGACGATGGCCGTCATGATCTTGGTCGTCGAGGCCATCGGCAGCACGGCGTCCGCGTTGTGCGCGAACCGCGTCGCGCCCGTGTCCGCGTCCAGGACGACGGCGCTCTGTGCACTGAGCGCCGCCGCCCGGCCGCACAGCACAAACACAAATGCCAGCCCCACAAGGACCCTTGTCCTCCATCTTCGCATTTCCTTCCCTCCCAACTGGTCTTTCTGGAAAAAGAGAACCTACCCATGTAGCATACGAGTAGGTTCGGGGAAATATGCGGAAGGGACGGTATTTTTTTACGGTTCTTCCGGCTTCTTGCCGTCCTGCACGGCGCCCTGGTCTGCGGCGTCGTCCTCGCCCATGCGCTTGGCAAAAAAGCTCGAGACCTTGCCGACCGCGCCCGGAATCATCTCCACCAGGCGGTCGGCCGTGTTGACAGCCTGGGCGTTGATGCCGAGCACGTGGGTGCCCTCGGTCGGGGAGATCACAAGGAAGCAGACCGGCGTGACCGACACGCCCGCGCCGCCGCCGCCGCCAAAGCTCAGGGGCGTAGTCTCCTTGGAATGGCGGCTCTGGAAGTCGCTGCCGCCCGAGCCAAAGCCGATCGTCACGCGGGAGACCGGGATGACGGTCGTCCCGTCGGCCGTCGTGATGGGCGTACCGACCACGGTGTTCGCGTCGATCATGCTCTTAATCTTTTCTACCGTTCCGTTCATCAGGTCTTGGATGGGATGATGTTCACTCATATCGCGTTCGCCTCCATAGGTTGCGTCTGTCTGATCAGCCGGTACAGCCGCAGGCCATGCACGGCGGCCGCCGCCAGCAGGCGGATGGGCCGGGCCGAGCAGGACACATGCAGGTCATACCGGGTCGTATTGCCATGGAAATCGCCGTCTAGGACGATCTCCAACCTTTTGATTGTAAAATTGCGCACGAGGAATGGATAGACCATGCCGGCGACCGCCGACAATCCGCCCAGGATCAGGCCGGTCTCGGCCGCGTCCCCGGCCGCGAGGACCAGCGAAAGGCGCAGCTCCTCGATGCGCAGCCGGTCCTTGACGTCATCCAAAAACGCCAGCCCCTCGCACACCATGCCGCCGAGATCCAGGCCGGCCAGTTCCGCCGGCCAGTGCGGCTTCTTGGCAGGCGTTTCGGCCTGTTTTTGCGGTGCTGGCGGCCTCGCGCCCGCCGGCTTCCCGCGCAGCTTCCAATGCAGCACGCCGTAGCGCACGGTGCCGGTGACGCGCCCGTCCTGTGCGTGCACCGAGATGCCGACGCGCGGCGTGAGCAGCAGCGCGCACAGCGCCGCCAAAATCACGAGGACGAGCAGGATACCGCCCGCAATCTTGAGCACAATCATTGCGCGGTCACTCCGTTTCCTCCAACATGAGCTGCTCGCCCTCGGCCAGCTCGGGCAGGCTGGGCAGCTCGGATAGGCTGCTCACGCCGAATGCCCGCAAAAATGCGTCGGTCGTGCGCAGCAGTATGGGCCGTCCGGGCACATCCAGATGGCCGCAGGGCTCGATCAGGCCCTTTTCCAGCAGGCCCGCGACCGTCGCGCTCGAATCCACGCCACGCAGCTGCTCAATATAGGCGCGCGTGACCGGCTGGCGGTACGCCACGACGGTCAGCACCTCAAGCGCCGCAGCCGACAGGGCGGGCGGCCTGCGGCTCTCGGTCGCGCGGCGCACGGCCGGGGCAAAGGCCGGACGGGTGCACAGCTGCACCTTGTCCTCCATGCGCACCAGCTGGATGCCGCTGCCCGACTGCGCATAGTGCGCGGCCAGCCCGTGCAGGGCGTGCGCCACCTGGGCCGGTTCGGCGTCAGCCGCGGCGGCCAGCCGGCCGACCGGCACGGCGTCCCCGGCGGCAAACAGGATAGCCTCCAGGGTTGCTTCCAGTTGTGTCATGCGGTATCGTCCTCCATGAGGGTTAGTTCTGGGTCCTCGCCCGCGCCGTCGATGCGGATACGCCGCTCCTTGGACAGTTCGAGGACCGCCAGGAAGGTCGCCACCACCTCGGACCGGCTCTTTGCGCCCGCAAACAGGCTGGCAAAGCGCAGACGGGCACGGCCGGCGAACTGCCGCAGGATGGCCGCGATTTTGACGCCCACCGGGACGGCCTCCCGGCCGACAATGCCGCGAAAAGCCGTGGCCGGCGGCGGCACGCGCCGGCGGCCGCGCTCCAAGAGCGCATGGGCCGCGCGCACGAGGTCGTCCGGAGACTGATGGTACTCGACCGGGCCGCGCTCGCCGCTGGGTTCGGGCGGTTTTGCGATGATGTCCCGTCCGGCCTCCAGGCGGTCACGGAAACAGGGCGTCATCTCTTTCATGCGCTGGTATTCGAGCAGCTGCTCGACCAGGCCGGCACGCGGGTCCTCGGCCTCGTCCTCCTCGGCCTTGGGCAGCAGCATCTTGGACTTGATATAGACAAGCTGCGCGGCCATGGCGATGAAGTCGCCCGCCACGTCCAGGTCCATGGACTCCGCCGTGTGCAGGATCTCCATATACTGCTCCAGGATCGACGCGATTGGGATATCGTAAATAGAAACCTTGTTGCGCGCAATCAGGTGCAGCAGCAGATCAAGCGGCCCGTCGAACGCCGACAGGTGAAAGGTCATCTCGCTCATAGGAACGGGAAGACCGCCCGCACGGCGAGATTCAAAATCCAGTTGTCCACGCGGTTGATGACCAGGTCAAACAGGCCGAAGTAGACGATGGCGACCACAGCCAGCAGGATGATGGGCTGATAGCGGTCGAGCTTGGCCTGGATGCGGTAGGGCAGGAATGCGTCGAGCACGCGCGAGCCGTCCAGCGGATGCACCGGGATGAGGTTAAACACGCCAAGGCCGACCGACAGCGCGCCGATATAACTGAAAAACATCTGCACGGTCTGGATGAACATGGCATCGCTCTGCACCTTATAGGTCAGGAGCAGGGCCACAATGTAGCTGACGAAGGCCAAGACCAAGTTGGACAGCGGACCGGCCAGCGCGACGATGGCCATGCCGGCCTTGCGGTTTTTGATGCGGAAACCCGACACATTGACCGGCACAGGCCGCGCCCAGCCAAAGCCCAAGAGCAGCATACACAGAAAGCCAAGCGGATCGATGTGCGCGAGCGGGTCGAGCGTCAGACGCCCGGCGCGCTCGGCGGTACGGTCGCCCAGGGCCCGCGCCGCCAGGCCGTGGGCGCACTCGTGTACGGTCAGGCAGATGACGACGGCGGGCAGCATCAGGCACAGGGCGATCAGGAAGCTGCGCAGGTCGCCGCTGAGTAAAGATCGAAGTAACACAGGCAAATTCCTCCAGATAAACTGATCATTACCCATTATAGTGGATTCCATACTTCTTTGCAACGGAAAACACAAATTTAACAAACCGTTCGCAGACTTGCGCGGGCGTCTTTCCGGCATGCGGCACAAAAAAGGCGCGGCCCCATCGGCCGCGCCTTTTGCTCGTTGTTTTGGCTGTCGCCCGGTATCCAGCGGTACCGCCTTAGATGCCCAGTTCCTTCTTGAGCGCTGCGATCATCTCATCATACTCGGCCTGCTCGAGGTAAACCGGCTCGGGATTGGTGATAGCGAACGAACCGCCGAACTCAAAACCGCCCTCGTACTTCGGAACGATGTGGAAATGCAGATGCGGGTTGGTGTCGCCGAACGAACCCAGGTTGAGCTTGGTGCAGCCCCACAGCTTCTTGATCGCGCCCGATGCACGCGCCAGATCCTCTGCAAAGTCGGTGCGCTCCTGCGCGTCGCACTCGCACAGCTCCTTCTTGTGGGACTTGAGCGCCAGCGCGCAGCGGCCCTTGTGTGCCTGATCCTTGAACAGATACAGAGTGCCCGCCTTCATGTCGCCGACCTTGAACATGATGGCTTCGCGGCCCTCATGATGCTCGTCACAGTAAAAACAACCAGTTGCCATAATTATCTGTCTCCTTTTTCCGCCGGAGCGGTAATTCTGTTTTCAGTATACCGCTTTTGTGGTAAAATTTCCAGTGTTTTATCCTGCATTTTTCCAAAACTTCACAACCGGCCTACACCGTGGCATAGAGGTTGACATCCCAGGCCGGCACATAGGGATGGTGCCGGAGATAGAGCCGGTAGTCCGGGCAGAGCGACCGGACAAGGGCCGGCAGGGCAAACAGGTCCTCGTTGCGGTGGTAGCAGGCAATGTTGAGGCGGGGCCGGCAGGTCTCGATGGTATGCCGCGCGCCCAGGAGCGCCTCCCGCTCGGCGCCCTCGACGTCCATCTTGAGCAGGGTGCACGGCCGGCCGTCCAGCACCCGGTCGAGCGCGCGCATCGGCGTCGGCACGCCCTGCGCCGCGAGCGCCGAGTTGCGCCCGGCCTTGGCCGCGAAGGTCAGCTCGGTGTCGGCCGACCAGCCGCCCGCCTGTACCAGGCGCACGTCGCCCGATAGCTGCTCGTCCGCATACCGGCTGAGCTTTTTGAAGTTGCGCCGGTCTGGCTCCAAGGCGGTGATGCTGGCATAGGCCCCGCCCGTATAGCCCAGCAGCTCGCGGATGGTGTCACCGTTGTATGCGCCGAGGTCGGCAAAGTGCTCGTGCGCGGTCGGCCTTAAAATATTGCGGAACACCTCGTCCTTGCCGCTCTCACAGTGGCGCAGGTAGGCAATCTTGCCGCTGACCTTGAAGTTCACGATGTCCGCAAACACCTGCCGCGACTGCGCATCTGCCATCTCGTCATATGCGCGTTGCAGGTCGTCCGCGTGCGCCCGGACGTAGTCCAGATCAAACAGGCCCCCGCCCGCTACCGGCACGTCGGGCGCAACCAACGAAAACCGTGCGTCCAGCTCATAAAACCGCGCCAGCAGCTCAGGGCGCTGGCTGGCAAAACTCAGCACGATTACGATGTCCTCGCCGTATGCCGCGACCACCTCGGACAGCTTTTGCACGCGGAAGCCTGCAAAGCTGTGCCCGCGCACGAACTCGTCGCTGGCAAAGACCGCCGTGGCACGGATCCCCTTGTCTGCGAATACGCGCAGGATCTTGTCCGCGCCGTCGCCCATGCCATAGAGGACAATAGGCCGTTTTTCTTCCCGTAAATATTCCCATACACTCTGTTCTTCGCGCAGAAACTCCATATTTCCCGTCCTTTTTCCATTTTTTACCCATTATACGCGATTTTCGGCGCGTTGTAAAGTTTGACAATTGTGCACAAAACAGTTGCGCAAATCTTCCCATTCTTTTATAATAAAAGCAGATTTCCAAGGAGGGCGCACTTATGGCGAACAAAAAGAAAAACCGCATTGTTGAACTCGACCCCGAACATTTCCGTGAGGTGGACGGCGTCGTTTTTGATCTTGACAGCTTCGCCCGGCACTGTGCGCCACATTCCACCCCGACCCCTGTGAATCCTGCGTCCCCGGCGCCGCAAGCCGCCGCGTCTGAGGCCCAGGACGATGCCGGTGCGCCCGCTCCGGTCTTTCTGTGCGATCCGGTACATATCGGTTGGTATCCCATCCAGATCGAGGGCCCGTCCTATCCCATTATGGCAGGCGCCGTCCAGCCCGGCGCCGCGCAGCAGGCCGTCCTCTGGACAACTGGCGGTTCCGGCTCCTCCTCTTACCTGTCCTCCTTCCT
>DWWZ01000085.1 GCA_019119435.1 Candidatus Butyricicoccus avicola | reverse complement strand
TCCGGTATTCAATTGAACTGACTGTTTCGCAGGCGTAATCGCATTTACATCAGCTTTCGTAATCTTTCCTGTTGTCGAACATGTAGAATCTTTTAGCGAATACTTCTGTTTCCCCTGTTCAGTCAATTCTACCGTCACAGTTGCTTGTGCACTTTCAGAAGCATCTGCATTCGTATATTGGCCTGTTACCGTATAATCCGTGCCCTTAACAGGTTCGGCACTAGTCTCATATCCAGAGAAATTGACTGTAATGTCTTCCGGTTTAATGTCAGTCGTGCCATCGTAAATCTTTTCTTTAATCGTTACAGTTGAAATCGTAAGTGCCGTTACTTGCGATGCACCCGGCTCCGTCGTCTCTGCCGGTGTTGTCGGCGTCGTCGTGCCGCTTACCGATGTGCTTCCGCCTGTACCTGTATCCGGCTCACGAGCGAGCGCCGCCGGCGCTCCGGTCGCAACCATTGCAACCGCCAGCCAGAAGGCCAGCGCGCGTTTTGTATACGAAGTCTTCATAAATCATTCCTCCTTTGCAAAATCCCGTGGAACGGCGCAGGTTCCTCCAGCCCGCGCGCTGTCCCGAAACGTCTGTCTTGCTGTTACCCTTATTATAGGCGTATTGCTCTTGGCTGTCCAGTAAATTTTGGTTAAATTTCGGTTAACATTTACAATCAAACCGGCAAAATCCCCCGGATTTTTTGTCAAAATCTGCACATCCTATGCACGAAGCTCAGCCGAAAAAGCGAGCGATCTCGATCGCGGCGGCCTCGGGAGAGTCCGAGCCGTGGATGAGGTTTTCGGTCGTCGAGTGCGCAAAGTCGCCGCGGATGGTGCCGGCGGCCGCGTCCTCAAAGCGGGTCGCGCCCATGAGGATGCGCATGCCGCGCACGGCGTTCTCGCCCGAGACGACCATGGCCACGACCGGCCCGCGCGTCATGTACGCCAGGGTGTCCGGGAAGAAGGGCTGGTCGGCGATATGCGCGTAGTGCTCACGCAAGATGGGCTCATCCAGCTGCATGGTCTTGATCTGCTCGATCTTGTAGCCCTTGCGCTCAATGCGTGCCAGGATCTCCCCGACAAGGCCGCGCTCCATCGCGTCCGGTTTGAGCATAATGTAAGTCTTTTCCACTGCCATTGGTATCTTCCTCCTTGACGGTCCCCGGCCTGCCTTAACAAAAAGCTGCCCGGCCAAGGTATATTTTAACTAAATTATAGCACATACTTTTATACAGTTTGTGAATTTTCTATGTACATTTCGCTTTTTGTTTGACGAATCTCACAAAGGCATGTACAATTATAATAGCGTTTGTACCAAAGCACCTGTTCTATCCGTAATTTTTCGATTGGAGGGATAACCCCATGGCATTGTTTGATAAACTGGACGATCTGCGCGGCAAGGCCACCGAGATCATGCAAACCGGCGTCGACAAGGCGACCGAGATGATGCAGACCGGCGTGACCATCGCCAAGCTCAAGACCGACAACATGGCCGAGGAGGACGCGATGCGCCGCGCCTATCTCGCCATCGGCAAAATGTACTTCGAACTGTACGGTGAAAATCCCGACCCGGCATTCGCCGTCGAGTGCGACCGCATCCGCGCGTGCAAGCGCCGCATCGCGGAGAACAACCTGCGCCTGGCCGAGATGAAGGACACGCCCGCAGCGCCCGCCGCCGACGCAAAGCCTGCCGACGAGCCGCCCGCCGCTGCGCCGGATGCCCCCGCCGAGGAGGACGAGGCGATCTTCGAGGAGGCCGAGGAGATCGCCGTCGACGAGATGGACGAGAACAAGTAAAAAAATACCGGAATCTGCAAGGCGTCCAAGCCCTGCCGGATTCCGGTTTCTTTTTGCCTATTTTTCGTCCTCTACCAGCTCGAACCGGTAGGTCTGCCCGGCCTCGGGATACTTGTCCCGGTCCACCTCACTGGCGAACATGTCATAGGGCCGGACATAAAACCCATAGTCGCCATAGAGCGCCTGGTAGACCACCATGCGCTCGCCGGTCTCCGAGTGCCGTGCGAGGAGCACGACCTGATAGAGATTGCCCTTAAAGTGCCGGTACCGCCGGCCCGGATAGATCTCTCGCATACTGCCGATGCCTCCTGTTATTTCTTCCCGTGTGGGCGGAACCCGGACAGGTCCGGGTCGATGAGCTCGGTGCCGCGCCGCACCGCCGCCGCGCCGTAGCGGTCCTTGAGCCCGTCCATGGCCCGCTCGATGCGCTCCAGCTTGTCACGCTTTTCGGCTGTGCCCTCCAGGTCGAGCTGTAAGCTGACCGCATCCGCCGGGATGAGCTCGCCCGCCGACACGCCCAGCGTGCGGATGGGCAGCTTCCACTTGTAATGCCGCGCGAGCAGCGCCCGCGCATGCTCCATCAGTTCGCGCGCAAGCCAGGTCGGCGGCACAAGCTGGCACTGCCGCGTGTGCACCTCCAGCTCCACGTCGCGGATGTAGAGCGACAGGCTGCCGGCACACAGGCCGTGCCGCCGCAGGCGGTGGGCCACGCTCTCGCACAGCGGCCAGAGCACGAGGTCGGCGTCCCGCGGCGTGCAGATATCGCGCGGCGCGGTCACCATATTTCCGATGGATTTGGCCTCCTCCCGCGCCGCGTACTCGGCCACGGGCGACCGGTCCCAGCCGTTGGCGTAGGCGTGCAGCATGGGCCCCATTTTGCCGAGCAGCATATGGAGCGCCGCTGGGTCGGCCGCCGCCAGGTCGCCGATCGTGTGCACGCCGATGCCCGCAAGCTTTTTCGCCGTCGCCCGGCCAACATAGAGCAGGTTCGCGGCCGGCTGCGGCCACACCAGCGCGCGATAATTCTCGCGCGAGAACACGGTCACAGCATCCGGTTTTTTGTAGTCACTGCCCAGCTTGGCAAAAATCTTGTTAAAGGACACCCCAACCGACACGGTCAGCCCGAGCTCCTGCTTGACGCGCCGGCGGATGGTGTGCGCGATGGCCTCGCCGTCGCCAAACAGGCTGCGGCTGCCGGTCACGTCCAGGAAGGCTTCGTCCAGGCTCATGGGCTCGATCTGGCTGGTGTAGTCCAAGTAGATCTGGCGCACGGCCTGGGAAAACCGGGCGTACTCGTCAAAGTGCGGCCGGACGATTACAAGCTCGGGGCACTTGCGCCGCGCCGACCAGAGGGCCTCGGCCGTGCGGATGCCGTGCCGCTTGGCGAGCTGGTTGGCCGCAAGCACGATGCCGTGCCGGGCCTGCTCGTCGCCGCCGACCGCGACCGGCTGACCGGCCAGGGCGGGGTCGTTGCGGATCTCGACCGAGGCGTAGAAGGAATTGAGGTCACTGTGCAGGATGGTGCGGTCGGCCATGAGGTACGCCTCCTTTGCGCGCTTGTTGATAGCCCTATCATACCACAGCCACCCGCCGATTGCAAAAAACATCCCGCACAGGCGTTCGCACGCCCATGCGGGATGCCCGGCTTAGGCCTTGGCCCGGCGCGCCGCGCTGCGGTGCGCCATGCGCCGCAGCAGCAGGGCTGCGCACGCCATCAGCAGCTGTTCACACGGGATGGCCAGCCATACGCCGTCCAGGCCCAGTCCCAAAAGCGGGAGCGCCAGAAGCAGCACGACCATCAGAAGCGGCTCACCGTAGACCAGCACATAGGCGTAGCGGTCAAACCCGATGGAGTAGAAATACGCGATGGTCACACGGATGACCGCGATGCCCGGATAGCCGGCCACGATCAGGCACAGGACACGGGCGGCCAGCCCGATGGCATCGGCCGACGCGCCGAAGATCGTCGGGAACCAGGTCTGCCCCAGGACGGTGATCAGCGCGAAGGCAGCCGATGCGCCCAGCGCAATGCAGTAGGCCAGTTTGCAGATCAGGCGCACATCCGCCTCCCGCCCTTCGCCAAAGAAACGGCTCATGGTCGGCTGGCTGCCGTCGCCCACGCCCTGCAGGATGAGCTGTATGACGACCGCCACATAGCTCACAACCGCATAGGCCGCGACGGCCAGCTCCCCGCCATAGCGGACCGCGCCCAGGTTGACGAACATGATGACCAGGTTTGGCGACATGGTCAGCCCGAAGGGCGACACGCCGGTCGTCAAGATGCGCCGGACCGCCCACAGTGCCGGGCGCAGCGCCCGGAGCGGGACGCCACGCTCCACCTTGACCAACATGCCGAGGCACAGCACGGCAGTCACCCCCTGGCCGATGATGGTCGCAAGGGCCGCGCCATACATGCCCCAGCCCAAAACACCGATCATGGTCGCGTCCAGCACGATGTTGGTCACAAAGCCGGCCATCATCGCAGCCATGGCAAAGAGCGAGCGGCCCAGGTTGCGGAACACTGGCGCAAGGCCGGTCGAGAACACCTGGAAGAAGGTGCCGAGGATGATGACCTGGATGTACTCCTGGCCGCGGTCATAGACCGCACCGGTCGCGCCGAACAGGCGCAGCAGCGTCGGGTGGGCAAACCACAGGCCGACGGTCAAGAGGACGCTCATCCCGAGCAGCATGACCAGCGTCGTGCCCAGCAGCCGCTGGTGGCTCTCCCGCTCGCCCCGGCCCAAGCTGATCGACATGTGGATCGATCCGCCCATGCCGACGCCCGTACCGACCGCCTGCAGGAGCGCAGTCATCGGATAGGCGATATTGATGCCCGCAAGGCCGCTGTCCCCGATGTAGCGGCCGACAAAAAATCCGTCCACGATCGCGTAGACCCCCGAAAAGGCAAACGCCAGCACGGCGGGCAGCATGCTGCGCAGATATGCCCCGATCATCCCTCTGTCTGTCATGGTTCCTCCTCCAGCCCTTCCCGCAGGGCCTGCATAAACCTCCTATTGCACTGGCACATGGCCGTGCGCTCGGCGGCGGTCAGCCGCCCCATAGCCGCCTTTTCCCAGGCGTAGAGCGGCGCGAGCTTGCTGTCGGCATAGGCTCTGCCCGCCTCGGTCAGGCATAGCTGCCGGGTCCGCCGGTCGCCTTTGGCCGGCCGCCGCTCCAGATATCCGGCCCGGACAAGGCCGTCTAAAATGGTATGGATGGTTTGCTTGGGCAGTTCCAGCCTGTCCTGCAGCCGGCGCAGGGTGCAGGCGTCGCCCTGGTCGCGCAGCACGTCCAACACAAACAGCGCGTGTACCGAGATCTCGTGCTGCCGTGCCCACACGGCGTACACATGGTTCAGGCCGTACCAAAAATCATAGTACGCCGCGATCGCTTGTTGCAGCATCTGTTTCCCTCCTCCTTTTTTCGTCCGAATCCGGACTAAATCTTATCACACACCGGCTGCCATTGTCAAGCGCCCGCGCCCCATTTGACCGCCCGCCTGGCGCACCAAAGCGGTCGGCCGCGTTGGTCGGATGAAATGCTGTATAGATCTGCACATTGGGCGCGATCAGGGCATGGTTTCCGATGCGGATCACATTGTCATCCAAGAACGTGCAGTTCATGTTAACTTCACAGTCATCGCCAAAGTAAATATTGTTGCCGTAGTCGACGAAAAACGGTGCAGTGATCCAGAGGTTTTCGCCTTTCCCGCCGAGCAGCTCACCCAAAATCCGCTCCTTCTCCTGCGCATTGGCCGAATCTATCCGGTTATAATCCCGGATCAAGTCTTTCGCTCTGTGCCACTGCGTCAGCAGTTCTTCATCTCCGCAGTCATAGCGCTGTCCGGCAAGCATTTTTCCCGTTCTGTCCTATTCGGCTTCCTCCTCTGCGATGCCGCAATGCGTTTCCCGCCTTTATCCGAACACATTCCCCGTCCGGTGGCAATCGCTGGCCTGCGCCCTGCTTTTGTGTTATACTGGAGCTATCCTTTTGTGTGAGGCGAATCCTTATGTTCGACACCCTCTATTACCAGGACCCCTATCTGCGCGCATTCGACGCCACCGTGACCGCATGCACGCCACGGCCGGACGGCCTGTTTGCCGTCGTCCTGTCGGACACTGCCTTCTATCCCGAGGGCGGCGGCCAACCGGGCGACACCGGCACGCTCTCCGGCGTGCGCGTTGCCGATACCCAGGAGCAGGACGGCCAGGTCGTGCACCTGTGCCAGGGCGCGCTGGCGCCGGGCCAGGCCGTGTACGGCGAGATCGACTGGGTACGCCGCTTTCGCCACATGCAGTGCCACACGGGCGAGCACATCTTTTCGGGCATTGCCCATGCGCTGTACGGCTGCCGCAATGTGGGCTTCCACATGAGTCGCGGCTGGGTGACCATCGACCTGACGCCGCCGCTCTCGCCGGAACAGCTGGCCGAGGTCGAGCGGCAGAGCAATGCCGCGGTCTTTGCCGACGTGCCCACCGTCGTCTCCTATCCGGACGCCGACGCCCTGCGCACGCTGGACTACCGCAGCAAGAAGGCGCTCTCCGGCCCGGTGCGCATCGTCGAGGCCGGCGGCCGGGACGTGTGCGCCTGCTGCGGCCTGCACGTCGCGCGCAGCGGCGAGGTCGGCTGCATCAAGGTCGGTACCCAGACCCCGCACCGGGGCGGCGTACGGCTGACGCTGTACATCGGCTGGGACGCCGTGCAGGACTACCACGAGAAGCAGCAGAGCGTCACCGCAATCTCCCACACCCTATCCGCTAAGCCCCACGAGGTCGCGCAGGCGGTCGCGCGCATGGCCGCGCGCAATGACCGCTGCGCCGAGGAGATCATCGCGCTGCACGCCGAGATCTTCCGCCTGCGCGCCGCGCTTCTGCCACAGGGGCAGGACAAGCTGTGGACGTTTACCCAGGGACTGACCCCGGTAGAGATCCGGCAGTTTGCCGATATCTTGGCCGAACAAGCCGGCTGGGCCGCTGTATTCTCCCATGCGGCGGACGGCACCTACCAGTACGCCATCTGCAGCCGCACCCAGGACGTGCGCCCGGTCTGCCGCGCGCTGAACGCCGCGCTGGACGGGCATGGTGGCGGCAAGGCCGCGGTTGTGCAGGGGGCGGTCTCTGCCGGGCAGGATGCAATTGAAGCCTTCTGCCAGGCCTTCCCCGCCGGCAGACCTGTTAAACCTGTGTAAAATATCCGGCGGCGCTCTTGACTTTGTCATCTTCTCTGGTTATAATAAACCCAATATTTTGCAAAGGAGATTTTTTCAACGCCATGGATGACGCTGACAGTCCGACCCCCTGCTATATTACCGTAGACTTTTATCATATGATCCTATAAATCGCATAAAACCCGACCCTTTCCCCCAAAAGGGCCGTGGTTTTGTGCGTTTTTTTGTGGATCACTTTGATAGGTTTATCTGACAGGAGGTTTCCCCTTGACACAGTCTATTTTCTTTATGATTCTCTTGCAGGTCGTCTTGATCGCGCTCAACGCGGTCTTCGCCTGCGCCGAAATCGCTGTGCTCTCGCTCAGCGATGTCAAACTGGCAAAACTGGCCGAGGCCGGCGACAAGCGCGCGCTGCGCCTGGCGCGGCTGACCAGCCAGCCCGCGCGCTTTCTCGCCACCATCCAGGTCGCGATCACGCTGTCTGGTTTCCTGGGCAGCGCATTTGCGGCCGAAAACTTTTCCGACCCGCTTGTAAACTGGCTGGTCGGCCTGGGCGTCCCTATCCCAGCCTCCACCCTGGACGCAATCGCCGTCATCGTCATCACCGTGATCCTCTCTTACATCACGCTGATCTTTGGCGAGCTGGTGCCCAAGCGCTTGGCCATGCACAACGCCGAGGCGCTGGCGCTCGGCATGTCCGGCCTGGTCAGCGGCATCGCGCGGCTGTTCGCGCCGCTCGTCTGGTTCCTGACCCTGTCCACCAACGCCATCCTGCGCCTTCTCGGCATCGACCCGGATGCCGAGGACGACGAGGTCAGCGAGGAGTCCATCCGCATCATGGTCGACGCAGGCAGCGAAAAGGGCGTCATCGACCATGAGGAGAAGGAGTTTATCCAGAACGTCTTTGAGTTTGATGACCTGACCGCGGGCGAGATCTCGACCCACCGCACGGACGTGATCTTTCTGTGGATGGAAGACGACATGGATACCTGGGACGCAACCATCCGCCAAAACAATCACGTCCACTTCCCGATCTGCGGCGAGACCGTGGACGACATCCGCGGCGTGCTGAGCGCGAGCATCTATTTCCGCCTAACCGACCGCAGCCGGGAATCGGTCATGCAGCACGCGGTCCAGCCGGCCTACTTTGTGCCCGACAGCGTCAAGGCTGACGTCCTGTTCCGCAACATGCGCGACGGCCATCACCAGTTCGCCATCGTGCTTGACGAGTACAGCGGCATGTCCGGCATCGTCACCCGCAGCGACCTGATCGAGCAGCTCGTGGGCGATCTGGGAGACGACCCCACCCATCTGGAAATCGAGGCCCTTGGCGACAATACCTGGCGCATCCGCGGCAGCGCACCGCTGGACGAGGTCTCCGAGGCCCTGGGCATCCCCATCGAGAGCGAGGACTACGATACCTTCAACGGCCTGATCTTCGGCGCGCTGGGCACGGTGCCCGGGGACGGCACCCAAGTTGAGCTCGATATCGGCCCCATGCACATCAAGGCCATCGATATCCGCGATCACCAGACCAAGCTTGCCATCGTACACCTGACGCCCGCCGGCCCCGACGGCGGCCCGGAGCAAAATGTTGGAGGCGAAGGCCTTTGATACAATAAAAAATGCCCCTTCCGGGGCATTTTTTATTGCCTAGATGCGGTTACTGCATCTCGTAATAATGTGCGTAGATGCCGCCCTGGGCGAGCAGCGCCTCATGGGTGCCGCGCTCTGCGATACCGTTGTCCGCCACCACCAGGATCTCATCCGCGCCGCGGATGGTGGACAGGCGATGGGCGATGGTGATGGTCGTGCGGTTTTTGGCCAGCTCGGTCAGGCTCTGCTGGATCCAGCGCTCGCTCTCGTTGTCGA
Source organism: Candidatus Butyricicoccus avicola (assembly GCA_019119435.1). Taxonomy (GTDB): domain Bacteria; phylum Bacillota; class Clostridia; order Oscillospirales; family Butyricicoccaceae; genus Butyricicoccus; species Butyricicoccus avicola. Next base: position 12,610 of record DWWZ01000085.1, on the reverse strand, counting down.
GCGCGCTCGTGGCTTCATCCAAAATCAGGATGGGCGGGTTTTTGAGGAACACGCGCGCGATCGAGATGCGCTGTTTCTGTCCGCCGGACAGGCGCGCGCCGCGCTCCCCGACAAAGGTGTCATAGCCGTCCGGCAGGCTCTCGATAAAGTCATGGATATTGGCCTTCTTGGCCGCGTCTATAATCTCCTCCAGGCTGGCGCCGGGCTTGCCGTAGGCGATATTTTCCCGGATGGTGCCGCAAAACAGGTATACGTCCTGCTGCACAATACCGATCTGGCTGCGCAGGCTTTCCAGTGTCACGCCACGCACATCATGCCCATCGATGGTCACCCGGCCGCCTGTCACGTCATAAAAGCGCGGCAGCAGTGAACAGATGGTGGTCTTGCCGCTGCCTGATGGCCCGACCAGCGCAATAGACCGGCCTGCCGGAATGTGGAAGGAGACGTTAGATAGGACCGGCGTATCGTCGTCGCTGTAATGGAACGAGACATTTTCATAGCGGACGTCGCCCCGCACGGCCGGGAGCGGCTGGGCATCCGGCGCGTCCTCGATTTCTGGCTCGGTCTCGATGACCGCGGTAAACCGCTGGAAGCCGGACAGGCCTTTCTGCATCATCTCGGCCAGCTCGACCAGGATCTGGATCGGGCTGATGAAGATCCCGATATAGAGTGCATACATCGCAAGATCGGCCGCCTGCATCTGGCCTTCTGCAATCAGATAGCCGCCAAAAACCAGGGTCGTGAGGTACATGAGCCCCTGAAAAAACAGGTTGCTCCCCATAAAGCCGCCCATGCACCGGTAATTTGCATCCTTGGACAACAGGAACCCCTGGTTACTCTTGCGGAATTTCTCGCGCTCGATATCCTCGTTGGCGAAGGACTGTACGACGCGGATGCCGGCCAATGTGTCTTGCAGGCTGGCGTTGACGTCACCAATCTTGCGGCGGTTGTCCAGGAAAGTGGCCTGCATGCGCCGGTTCTGCCGCATGGAGAAAAACAGCATGCACAGGACCAGCACGATCAGCGGGATGGCCAAGCGCCAGTTGATGAGGAACAGGAACACGAACGAGCCGATGATCTTGACGAGCGAGATGAACAGGTTCTCCGGGCCGTGGTGGGCGAACTCGGCGATGTCAAACAGGTCGGACACAAGCTTGCTCATCATTTGCCCGGAATTGTTCTGGTCATAATAGGAGAAAGACAACTTTTCGTAGTGGTCAAACAGCTTTTGGCGCATATCGCGCTCCATATTTGCGCCCATCATGTGCCCCTGGTAGCTGACATAGTACTTGCACAGGCTCTGGACCACATACATGACGAGCAGGCCGATGCCGATCGGCGGCAACGCCCGCAAAATGGCCTCGCCCGGCCCGGTAAAGAGCGTGTTCGTCAGCGTGCGCAGGATCTGCGGATAGGCTAGGTCGATCAGGCTGATGACCATGGCGCACACAAGATCCAGAACGAACACGGTCTTATACGGCCCATAATAGCGGATAAACTTCTTGATGATCCCCATCGGATCAAATCCCCCTTCTTTCAAACAAAACAGTCTCTTCTGCACGGGCAAAAGAGACTGTTTTTATGCTGGCTTGGAGACGCCGCGGGCTTAGCCCTCGTACTCGTCCTCGTTTTCCCAGTTGTGCCAGACAGACTGCACGTCGTCGTTGTCCTCGAGGTTGTCGAGCAGCTTGCGCATCTTTTCCATGTCCTCGGCAGATTCCAGGCGGACATAGTTCTGCGGCACCATCTCGATCTCGGCCTCGACAAAGGTCAGGCCCTGCGCCTCGAGCGCCTCACGGACAGCGCCAAAGTCCTCGGGCGTGGTATAGATGGTGAAGGACGCCTCATCGGCCTGGAAGTCCTCCGCGCCGGCGTCCAGCGCCAGCATCATGACCTCGTCCTCATCCTTATCCAGATCCTCACGGTCCACGATCATGACGCCCTTCTTGTCAAACTGCCAGCCGACGCAGCCGGTCGCGCCCATGCCTGCGCCGAACTTGTCGAGCAGATGGCGCACGTCCGCCGCCGTGCGGTTGCGGTTGTCGGTCAGGGTCTCAACGATGACGGCCACGCCGCCGACGCCGTAGCCCTCATAGTTGATAGCCTCATAGTCCACATTGCCGTTTGCGCCGGAGTACTTGTCAAGCATGCGCTTGATGTTGTCGTTCGGCATGTTGTTTGCCTTGGCCTTTGCGATGACGTCGCGCAGGCGTCCGTTGACATCAGGGTTGGGCGAGCCGCCTTCCTTGATGGCAATCGCCATTTCGCGGCCGATCTTGGTGAAGATCTTGGCCTTCTTCGCATCGTTGGCGCCCTTGCGCTTGGCAATATTATGCCACTTGGAATGTCCGGACATAGTAATCGATTCGCTCCTTTTTCTTGTTTGTGTGTTATCCTTTAGGATTTTATCAAATATTTAGGCACTGTGCAAGGGTTCTTTGCAAAAATTATTGCATAACCGGCAAAGAAGCCGCCCATACTAGCCGTGAACCAAGCGAAAAGAGGTGATTTTGATGTCTAAGAACCCGAAGGCTGCCAACCAGAAAACCACCCAGCAGGCCGACCAGAAGAAGACGGATTCGTGCACCAATCAGAACGGCACGACGTCCTCGAACTGCCGCTAAGCCGGCAGGCTGACCACAAAGGGCCCGAACGGTGTGCATCCGTGCAGACCGTCGGGGCCCTTATACTTACTGCGCCTGCTGCCGTGCGATCACGTCGTACAGGGCGTTGATGCGGTCGTAGCGCCCCTTGAGGTACAGCCAGCCGAACAGCGCCTCGAGCGCAGTCGCATAAGCGTACTCGGCCTGCGAGGCCGCCTTGGGTACGCCGTGCACCTTGGTATTGCGCGCCCGGCGGAATACCGCTGTTTCCTCCTCGGTCAGCAGCGGCAGCAGCTCCTTGGCCGCGGCATACTGCGCCGAGGCGCGCACGAGCGCGACCGTATGGCTGTGCAGCCCCCGCGCAGTGGTCAGGCCCTCGGATACCAGACGTCCCCGGGTCAAAAGCTCATAGACGCAGTCGCCGATGTGGGCCAGCGCGAGCGCAGACAGCTGGCCGATCTCGGCGTCATTCATGGTAACGTGCAGATAGTCTTTCAATCAAATTGCCCTCCTTTGATTCCTTTGTCAATTATACCCGATGCGTCGGGGAAAAGTAAAGGGCTGGGGAAATGAAAGGGGGCCTGCCACATGGCAGGCCCCTCTCGCTTTGCAGATTTCCGTTTTTGATTGGCTTATTCGCCCTTAGGCGCTTCTGCCGCAGCGGCCGGCGCCGCCTGGGCCTCGGCCGCAGCCTTGGCCTTCTCGGCCTGTGCCTTCATCATGGCCTCGAACTTCTCCTTCTCTTCCTTGGTCGGGATGGGTTCGATGGCCCCCTTCGGGCAGGCCTTTGCGCACATCTTGCAGTTCTTGCACTTGTCGTAGTCGATGACCGCGACATTGTCCACCACGTGGATGGCGTCGAACTTACAGGTCTTCTCGCACTTCATGCAGCCGATGCAGGCGTTCGAGCACACCTTCATGGCCTGCGCGCCGCGGTCGTGGTTCATGCAGTTGACGTGAACCTTCTGCGCCTTGGGCACCAGGTCGATGAGGTGCTTCGGGCAGGCCGCGACACACTTGCCGCAGGCAACGCACTTTTCCGGATCGACAAGCGCCTTGCCGTCGACAATGTGGATGGCGTCAAACGCGCATTCCTTGACACAGGAGCCCAGGCCCATGCAGCCGAATGCGCACTCCTTCGGGCCGCCCGCAACGCGCATGGCTGCGGAGCAGTCCTGCAGGCCCTCATACTTGGCCTTGTCAATCGCGTTGCAGCCGCCGTTGCAGTGCACATGTGCAACCTTGGGTGCGGCCGCCTCGGCCTCAACGCCCAGGACCTCAGCGATCTTGGCCGCGCAGGCTGCGCCGCCGACCGGGCAGCCGTTGACCGGCGCCGTGCCCTCGACGATGGCAGCCGCCATCGCGTCACAGCCCGCGTAGCCGCAGCCACCGCAATTTGCGCCCGGCAGGCACTCACGCACGAGCGGCACACGCTCGTCGACCTCGACGGCGAATACCTTCGCCGCGATGCCGAGCAGCAGCGCGAACACGACGCCCATGATGAACAGCACGAGCACCGCGGAAACAATATTCATGATATCCATTTTTACAGATTCCTCCCTCGCTTACTTGAAGACCTGCAGGCCGGAGAAGCCCATAAAGGACATGGCCAGCAGAGCAGCCGAAACCAGCGCAATCGGGAAGCCCTCAAAGCACTTGGGGCACTTCGAAGTCAGGGCCAGGCGCTCACGCACGGACGCGAACAGCACGATGGCCAGCGTATAGCCAATACCGGCCGAAACGCCGAAGACAACCGAGCCGATGAAGGAGTAACCATTATCAATATTGCTGATTGCAGCGCCCAGCACCGCGCAGTTGGTGGTAATGAGCGGGAGGAAGATGCCGAGGGCCGAATAGAGCGCCGGCATGGACTTCTTCATGAACATCTCAACGAACTGCACGAGCGTCGCGATCACCAGGATGAACGCAATGGTCTGCATGTATCCCAGCCCCAAAGGCTCCAGGATGAAATACTGTACCGCCCAGGACGCCGCCGAGGCCAGCGCCATAACGAAGATGACCGCCATACCCATACCGATCGCGGTATCGATCTTCTTGGATACGCCAAAGAACGAACAGCAGCCCAGGAACTGGACCATAATGTAGTTGTTGACCAGGATCGCGGCGATTGCCAGCGACAGCAGGTCGGTCAGACCCATGGAAGCAGGTAAATCAAACATTTACTTGCCCTCCTTTCCGGACATGATCTTCTGGATAGCGGCCAGGATAAAGCCCATGACCAGGAAGCCGCCTGCCGGCAGGATCATCATGGTCGCCGGGTTATCGACGAGGCCGGGGATCTGGATGCCCTTGTCGCCGATGATGCCGGCGGCAATGGTGCCGGCGCCCAGCAGCTCACGGACAATGCCCATAAGCACAAGCGCGAAGGTAAAGCCAAGGCCCATGCCCAGGCCATCCATGGCGGAGGGCAGCACCGCGTTCTTAGAAGCATATGCCTCGGCGCGGCCCAAAATGATACAGTTTACAACGATCAGCGGCAGGAACAGGCCCAGCGACGACGCAAGCGACGGGATATAGGCCTGCAGCAGCAGGTCGATGACCGTAACGAAGGTTGCGATGATCGAGATAAACGCCGCAATACGGATCTTATCCGGGATGAACTTGCGCAGAAGCGAGATCACGACGTTCGAGCAGATCAGAACGACGGTCGCCGCGATGCCCATGCCGATGGCGTTCGACAGCGAGGTCGAGGTCGCAAGCGTCGGGCACAGGCCGATAGTCTGCATGAATACCGGGTTGTCAAGCAGGACACCGGTCTTCAGATGCTCAGTCAGTTTCATAATGTAATTTCGCCCTCCTTTTAACCCAGCGTTGCGACATAGGCCGCCGCGGTGTTGACGCCGTCGGTGACAGCGCGCGAGGTGATGGTCGAGCCGGTGATGGCGTTGATGGTGCCGCCGTCCTTGTTGACCTGCAGCTGGCCGTCAGCAGGCTGGCCGGCAAACTGTGTGATCCACTCGGGGTCGGTCTGCGCCTTAGCGCCGAGGCCCGCGGTCTCACCGTGCGCCGTGACCTTGGCGCCAGCAACCGTACCGTCCGTGCTGATGCCGACGATCAGGGTCATCTCACCGCCAAAGCCCTTGGGGTTAACCTGTACGCAGTAGCCTGCGTCCTGGCCGTCAACGGTCGCCTTGTAGACGCCCGAGATTGCGGCGGCCGTGCGGCCGGCCGGCAGCGTGACGCCTGCGGCGGCCACGTCCTCGGCGCTCAGGGTAATGCCGAGGTCCTCAAACGAGGCGCCCGGGATGATCTCTTCCATCGCGGCATTTCGGGTGTCGATGTCGTTCTGTTCGATCAGCGGCGCGGTGATCTGGTTGACAAAGCCCAACAGCAGCGCGCAGATGAAGGTAATCAGGCCCAGCACCACGATCAGGCGGGCAATGCTCTCGCCCTTGTTTGCTTCACTCATGACTTACTTGGCCTCCTTCTTCTTGTCCAGTTCATAGCCGAACTTGCGCGGATGGGTCTTCTTGTCGATGACCCAGGCGAGCGTGTTCATCAGCAGGATGGAATACGATACGCCCTCCGGCAGACCGCCGAAGTAGCGGATGAATACGGTCAGCAGGCCGCAGCCGATGCCGAAGATGACCTGGCCCTTGGGCGTGACCGGGCTGGTGACGTAGTCGGTCGCCATGAAGATAGCGCCCAGCATCAGGCCGCCGGACAGTACCTGGCTGATCATCCACTCAAAGTGGCCCTGGCCTCCCAGCGGGAACAGGAAGGTCAGCACGGCAACGGTCAGGATGTAAGCGACCGGGATGTTGATGGTGATGACCTTACGCCAGACCAGGTATGCGCCGCCAAGCAGCAGCGCCAGCACTGAGGTCTCGCCGATGACGCCGCCGGTCTGTCCGAGGAACAGGTCGAGGACGTTGGCGTCGGGCAGCGCACCGGTCTTGAGCTGGGCCAGCGGGGTGGCCGTCGACATGGCGTCGGTCACCGTGACATTGCCGAAGAGCGGCAGCTCAACGCCCGGACGGGTCCAGGTGGTCATAAAGGCCGGCCAGGACGCCATCATGAAGGCGCGGCCTGCCAGGGCAGGGTTCATAAAGTTCTTGCCAATGCCGCCGAACAGCATCTTGACAATGATGACCGAGAATGCGCCGCCGATGACGGGCATCCAGATGGGCGCCGAGACCGGAACGTTGAAGGCCAGCAGGATGCCGGTCACGACCGCGGACAGGTCGCCGATCGAGGTCGGCTTGTGCAGCAGCTTGTTGTACAGCCACTCAAAAAATACACAGGAAATTACGGTTGCCACCGTCAGAACCAGCGCACGCGGGCCGAACGTAATGACAGCCACCACCAAAGCGGGCAGCAGCGCCAGGCAGACGTCGGCCATCAGGCTTCTGGTATCGTCGGCCGCCTTGATATGAGGCGAGGAGGTGACAACGACTTTGCTCAGATCATACATCAGTTTTTACCCCCTTACTTCTTTTCGAGATCGGCCTTGGCCTTCTCGGCTTCCGCCTTGGCCTTCTCGGCCGCGCGCTTGGCCTGGATCTTGCTCTTGGTCAGGCGGAACTGCGCCACAAGCGGGATGCGGGCCGGGCAGACATAGGCGCACGAGCCGCACTCGATGCAGTCCATCGCGCCGCACTTGACGCTCTCGTCCAGGTCGCCGGCCTTGCCGTAGATATTCATATAGATGGGCAGCAGATGCATGGGGCATGCCTCGATGCACTTGCCGCAACGGATGCACTGCGGGTCTGCCACACGCTTGTCCTCGTCCTCGCAGAAGGCCAGGAACGCATTCGTGCCCTTGAAAATCGGGATCTCCAGCGAGAACTGCGCAACGCCCATCATCGGGCCGCCCATGAGCAGCTTATTCGGGGCCGCCTTAAAGCCGCCGCAGGCGTCGATGAGCTTTTCGACCGGGGTGCCGATGCGCACTTCCAGGTTTTTGGGCTCCGCAACGGCCGAGCCCGACACCGTGACGATACGGCGCACGACCGGCATGCCGGTCGTAAAGCGGCGGTAAACCGCGCCGGCGGTATCTACATTGAATACCGCACAGCCCGCGTCGGCCGGCAGCTTTCCGGACGGGACTTCCCGGCCGGTGCACGCATAGATAAGCTGCTTTTCTGCGCCCTGCGGGTACTTACACTTGAGCGGATACAGATGCAGGCGCGGGTCGTCCTTGATGAGCTCCTCGATCTTGGAAAACGCGTTCTGCTTGTTCAGCTCGATGCCGATGATGCCGTTCTTGGCGCCGATGATGTCGCACAGCATCTTCAGGCCGCCGACCACTTCTTCCGGGCGCTCAAGCAGCAGGCGATGGTCGCTTGTAATGTAGGGCTCGCACTCGGCCGCGTTGATGATGACCGTGTCCGCGACGCCGACAGCGCCCTTGATCTTGACGTGGGTCGGGAAGGTCGCGCCGCCATGGCCGACAATGCCGCCCGTCCAGATGTGGTTGATACGCTCGTCGTTCGTCATGGATGCGAAGTCATACGGATGCACCGACTCATGCAGGCGGTCCTCCCCATCGTTCTCGATGACGATGGACATGACGCGGCTGCCGTTCGGATGCAGCCGAGGCTCAACCGCGATGACCTTACCAGAAACGGTTGCATGCACCGGCGCGCTGACAAAGCCGCCGGCTTCCGCGATCATCTGGCCCATATCGACGATATCGCCCTTCTTGACAATCGGCTTTGCCGGAGCGCCGATGTGCATGGATACCGGCAGGATCACCTGCTCGGGAGCGGGCATCGCCTCGATAGGCTTGGTGTTTGTTGCGGCCTTGAATCCGGGGTCGGAATGTGTGCCCGGATGAATGCCGCCACGAAACGTGTACACCATTTTAAGATTCACCTCTCCAATTATTTTGTGTACTGCCACAGACGTGCGCGCCGGAAATGCCGCCGGCGCGCACGTCCATTTTTTCTGATACGCCGTCCCTTTGGGCTGGGAAACAACGTATTATGCATGATACCTGGAAATATCACAACTTAGATTATACTAAGAATCTACCCAAAGAATCAACTGCTTTCCTCAAAAAACTTCAACAAAATACACTGGAAAAAACAACGAACATTTCATCCCGCTGGAATTTCCCGAAAAAAACCTGAAAAAAAGGTCAAAAAATCCAAAATCTGCCTGTCATTCCCGGACAATCCCGGTGCAAAACAGCAAAAAAAGTTCCGTGCCGAATGGCACGGAAACAGTGGTTTCTCCGGTTATATCCCTATTTTTTGCCGCGTCATGCGCCGGCAAGAGCTTACCGCCGCGCCCGTTTGGTACCTTCAGCCCAGCACAGACAGCTCGGTCTCCTCCAGCGGGTAGCCGTCCTCGACGAACTTCGGGGCGCGCAGTGGGGCGGGGTCCTCCGGCAGATCGCCGGCGATGGTCACGCGCACCGCTTTGCCCTCGGGCGCGCCGGTCAGGGACACGCCGCCGCCGTGGCGCATAGCGATCTCGCACACAGCCGGCAGCCCGAGTCCGGGCGTATGCCCTTCGATGACCGGCGGCAGGCCGCTGACTGTGCCCACCCGTGCGCTCGCCGTGCACAGTGCCTGGAACGCCTCCTCAGATAGCACCGCACCGTCGTCTGCGACCGCAAACCAGACATCCCCCTGGCCCTCTCCCCAACGGACGGTGACCTGGCTCACACCCGGTGCCAGGATCGCGTTGGTCAATAAATGATAAAGCGCCATGCGGATGCCGTCAGGGTCACACACGACCGCAAGATACGGCCCTTCGGTCCCAATCGGCACAGCCGTGCAGCGCGCGGCAAAGCGCACGGCGTCTGCACACAGGCTGCCCAGCTCACACCGCTGCATGGCGCGCGGCGCCGCCGGGCGGCCGTCAAGCAGCTCAATCTGATGCAGCAGACGGCACATGCGCAGCACCGACTTCTGCCGTGCACGCGGCTCGTCCAGTGCCAAAACGGACAGCGCCGCCCGCAGGCGCTGCTCGACAAGCTGGTCGCGCAGCAGGCTGCCCTGCACGCGCTCGGGCTCCAGATACAATAGATGTCCCTCCGGCCCCGGGCAGATGGTCAGCGTCACCACACGCCCGTCGATCACATCGCGCGTGCGCATGATCTCGCCCCGCGCAATGGCAATGCGGATGGTCCGCGCGGCCAATTCGCCCAGCACTTCGTACACCGAGCGCAGCGGCGCCTGCCCCAGCAGGTCCTCTGCCCGGCTGGTCTGCGCCGTGATGCGCCCTGCGTCATCCAGCCGGACAAACGCGCGGTCGGAGGCCTCCAGCGCGTCGAGCATCTGCCAGGCGGACCGGTCCTGTCCGTCCAGAAACTCTCTGATATCCATATAAAGTTTTCCTCCAAGATTTTGTAGCGCAGCGCAATAGACAAAATTCGCCATGTTTTTTGTGCAAATTTTTAATGCGCATTTTATGCACTTTTCTGCGTAATATTTGGGTAAATTGATTACGTTAATACTATTATAACACGTCCGCTGTGTACTTTGCAAAGAATATCCTGGAATTTGGCGGCCAATTTTGACAAATCTTTCACATCTGAGGGATTGCGAAAAGCCACACAAATGTTGTATAATAAGTTCGGCAATGTTGAATACTTGGATTGTTAATAGGAGGAATATTGCAATGGCTATTAAAGTAGGTATCAACGGTTTTGGCCGCATCGGCCGCATGGTCTTCCGCGCTGGTCTGAAGAACCCGAACATCGAGTTCGTTGCGGTAAACGATCCGTTCATGACCCCGGACTACATGGCATACATGCTCAAGTATGACACCATGCATGGTCGTTACGACGGCACCATCGAGTACACCGACGACGCTATCATCGTTGACGGCAAGAAGGTTCAGTTCTTCGCTGAGATGGATCCCAAGAACATTCCGTGGGGCAAGGTTGGCGCTGACTACGTTGTTGAGTCCACCGGCGTTTTCCTGACCAAGGAGAAGGCACAGGCACACATCGACGGCGGTGCTAAGAAGGTTATCATGTCTGCTCCGTCCAAGGATGACACCCCGATGTTCGTTATGGGTGTTAACCAGGACACTTACACCAAGGACATGACCTTTGTCTCCAACGCTTCCTGCACCACCAACTGCCTGGCTCCGATCGCTAAGGTTCTGGACGAGGCGTTCGGCATCACCGAGGGCCTGATGACCACCGTCCACTCCGCTACCGGCACCCAGAAGGTTGTTGACGGCCCGTCCAAGAAGGACTGGCGCGGCGGCCGTGCGGCTTGCGGCAACATCATCCCGTCTTCTACTGGCGCTGCAAAGGCTGTCGGCAAGGTTTACCCGAAGCTCAATGGTAAGCTGACCGGTATGTCCATGCGCGTTCCGACCCTGGACGTATCTGTTGTTGACCTGACCTGCAACCTGGCAAAGCCCGCAAAGTACGAGGACATCTGCGCTGCGATGAAGGCTGCTTCCGAGAAGCCGCTGTCTGAGGGCGGCCTGCAGGGCATCCTGGGCTACACCGACGAGGACGTCGTTTCTTCCGACTTCCTGGGCGATCCCCGCACCTCGATCTTCGACGCCAAGGCTGGCATCCAGCTGACCGACACCTTTGTCAAGGTCGTTTCCTGGTACGACAACGAGTGGGGCTACTCCAACAAGCTGCTGATGCTCATCGAGCACATGGCTGAGGTTGACGCGAAGTAAGTTCCTCTGAACAATTCCAATGCAATACCGAAAGGCGCTCCCACGCGGGGCGCCTTTTTGTGCGTTTACATCCACCATCCCGGAGGTTTTCCCCTATGCTTCTTTCCACGCTGCGTGCCTTTGCGCGCAGGGAACCCGTTCTTCTGATCTCCCTTGTCTGTGCAGTGATCTCCATGTTCTTTTGCCCGCCTTCGGCGGCCTACCTCGGATACATCGATACCCGGGTGCTGATCCTGCTGTTCTGCTTGATGGCAGTTGTCGCCGGCATGCAGAAGTATGGCGTCTTCGATCTTTTGGCACAAAAACTGCTGTCCGGCCGGCACGCACTGCGCACCATCGTACTGTTCTTAACGCTGCTCCCCTTTTTTGCCTCCATGCTCATCACAAACGACGTGGCGCTTATCACCTTTGTCCCGTTTGCCATTTTGGTGCTGGGCCTGGTCGGGCAGCAGGCTCTGCTCCTCCCAGTGATCGTCCTGCAAACGGTGTCCGCTAACCTCGGCAGCATCGCAACACCGGTAGGCAACCCGCAAAACCTGTTTCTCTATGCAAGTTACGACCTGTCCGCAGGGCAGTTCTTCGGCACCGTCCTGCCCTTTGCCTTGGCCAGCCTGGTCGGCATCATTGCGCTCGCACTGTGCCGTAAAAGCTGCACGCTGCACGTATGCTTTGCCGAGCCCAAATATATCACCGACGGCCGCCGGGTCATGCTGTGCACGGCCCTATTCATTTTATGCCTGCTGACCGTTTTTCATGTCCTGCCCGACGTGGCGCTGCTCGTGCTCACCTGTGCTGCGCTCGTCCTGTTTGACCGGGATATCTTTCGCCGCATCGATTACGGCCTACTGCTGACCTTTGTGTGTTTTTTCCTGTTTGCGGGCAATATCGGCTCCCTTCCCAATGTGCGCTCCTGTTTGCAGCAGATCGTCGGCAGTTCCCCGCTCCTGGCCTCGCTTGCGGCCAGCCAAATTATCAGCAACGTCCCGGCCGCGGTCCTGCTGCACGGGTTTACCGAAAACTGGCAGGCGCTGCTCCTGGGCGTAGATATCGGCGGCTTGGGTACGCCTATCGCGTCGCTTGCCAGCCTCATCTCCTTCCGTTTTTATACCCATACTCCAGAGGCCAAAACCGGCCGCTACCTGGCTTGGTTCACCCTTGTGAACGTCTGCGGATTGGTTTTCCTGCTGGCGCTGGCTGCCCTGCTGAGCTACCTCTAAGACAACGCAAAAACGCTCCCAAACGGGAGCGTTTTTGTCTTATTATCTATATTATACAAATTTTATATATAATACTAGTTAAATATTATATTGAAATCTAAATTGCTTATGCTATCCTAAATATAAACAGGAGGTGTTAATAATGAAATCTACCCGCAAAATTTTATC
>DWWZ01000084.1 GCA_019119435.1 Candidatus Butyricicoccus avicola | reverse complement strand
ACCGCCGGACAGGCAGACGGGGCTGCACAGGCGTGTGAACTCAACGTGTTTGCGGCGGCCTCCATGCAGGAGACGCTGGAACAGATCGCAGATCAGTATGAAGCAGAAAATCCAGGTGTCGCTGTGCTTCTGAATTTGGACTCCTCCGGCACACTCAAAACACAAATCGAGCAGGGTGCCGATTGCGATGTTTTTATCTCAGCGGCACAGAAGCAGATGGATGAATTGGATATTGCGGTGGATGCGGACAAGAACCCGGACAGGCTGGATTTTGTTGATGACGCTACCCGGGTGGATCTCCTGGAAAACCAGGTTGTGCTCGTGGTGCCCAAGGGCAATCCCAAAAATATCCAGTCATTTTCCGACATTGCCAGCCGGTCGGAACTGATTGCGCTGGGAAATTCCGATGTGCCGGTCGGACAATATTCGGAGGAGATCCTGCGCAACCTGGGGCTGTGGGATGCGCTCAACGCGGCAGGCAAGATCACATACGGCTCGAACGTCAAAGAAGTTACGACCCAGGTCGCAGAGGGCGTGGCCGACTGCGGGATCGTCTATGCCACTGACGCGTTTTCCGCAGGGTTGATGGCCGTCGATGAGGCCACGGAAGATCTATGCGGACAGGTCATCTATCCTGCGGCAGTGATGAAGCACAGCGCACAGAAAGAACAGGCAACCGCGTTTTTGGAATATCTACAGACCGATGCGGCGTCTGAAATCTTTGAGAGCGTTGGGTTCCACCCGCTGACTGAATAGGAATGAGGAAAGGGCTTTGGACTGGTATCCCTTATATAATTCGCTGCGCATTGCGCTGCTGGCCACGATCCTGGTCTTTTTTACTGGGATAGGGGCCGCATATTTTATTTCACGCCTGCCGCGTGCCTGCAAGGGGATTTTGGATGTCTTATTGACCCTGCCGCTCGTGTTGCCGCCGACAGTCGTCGGATACTTTCTGCTCTGCCTGGTTGGACCACGTCGGCCGCTAGGTATGTGGCTGGCACGGATTGGATGTCAGTTGGTGATGCAGTGGCCGGGCGCCGTGCTGGCCTCGGCGGTCATTGCATTCCCGCTGATGTACCGCACGGCGCGCGGCGCGTTTGAATCCTTTGATCCCGACCTGCGCAGCGCCGCGCAGACATTGGGACTGGGAAATTGCTATATCTTTTGGCGGATCATGATGCCGGTCTGTCGGCCGGGCATCTGCGCTGGCATGGTGCTATCGTTTGCCCGCGCCCTGGGAGAGTACGGTGCAACCAGCATGCTGATCGGCTATATTCCCGGCAAGACCGCCACCATCTCGACCACGGTTTACCAGCTGTGGCGGATCGGAGACGACAGCGGCGCGCAGAAATGGGTCTTTATCAACCTTGCGATTTCGATGGTAGTCTTGCTCGCCGTCAACCTGTTGGAAAACCCCAAGCGGAAAAAAGGAGTGAGCAGATAATCCATGAGTTTATCGGTAGATATCACGAAAAAACTGCCGGATTTTACGCTGGAGACCGCATTTGCGGTCGAGGATGGGACGCTTGGCCTGTTGGGGAGTTCGGGTTCGGGCAAGAGCATGACGCTCAAATGTATCGCCGGCCTGATCCGGCCGGACACTGGACGGATCGTGTTGGACGGCAGGGTCCTGTTTGATTCGGCCGCTGGGATTGATCTGCCGCCGCAGCGGCGCCGCACGGGATATCTCTTCCAAAATTATGCCTTATTCCCGCACATGACGGTTGCGCAGAATATTCGATGCGGTATGCGTTCAAACGGCCGGGCAAATGGGATCGGTGAACTGGTGCAGCAGTTCCATCTGGAAGGGCTGGAAAATCGCTATCCGGCACAGCTCTCAGGCGGTCAGCAGCAGCGCGCCGCCCTGGCGCGCATCGTGGCGTCCAAACCGGCCGTCCTCATGTTGGATGAACCGTTTTCTGCTCTGGACGCCTGCCTGCGGGAGGAGATGCAGCAGACAGTAGCCCAGTTGCTGCGCACATTTGAGGGCGCGGCCTTGGTGGTATCGCACGACCGCAATGAGATCTACCGCTTGTGCGATCGCGTAGCCATTTATCATGCGGGACAGATCGACCGGATCGGTGAAAAACGGCAGATATTCGAGTCGCCGGGTACCCAGACTGCGGCAGTACTGACCGGATGCGATAACCTGACTCCGGCCAGCAGACAGCCTGGGCAGCGGCTCAAGGCCGCCTTGTGGGGTGTTTCTTTGACAACGGCGTATGGGGTGCCAGAGAATGTCACCGCAGTTGGCATCCGGGCCCATTGTCTCCGTGCAGTCCGGGCGCCTGGGGAGAACACCATTGCCTGTCGCCTGCAATCGGTGACCGAGAGTCCATTTGAAGTCACCCTATATTTGCAGCCCCAGGGTGGCAGCTCGCCGCTCTGCTGGAAAATTTCCAGAGAGATGTATCAAAAGCTGCCCAACACAGACGTGTTTTTTTTGCATGCAGAGCGGCAGGACGTCCTGCCGCTTGTATAAGACGGAGGGAAAAGATGATGTTGCGATGTGCGATTGTTTATACGACACTCAACGACAATACAAGGCGGTTGGCCGAATGTATGTATGGCGCGCTGCCCCGCGGCGTATGCCTATATATGGGAAAACCGTGCCGGCAAGCACTCGCGGCCGACGTGATTTTTTGGGGGAACAATGCCGGCATCCAGTCGGCGGAGATCGACGCGTTTTTGGAACAGGCCAAGCAGCGGATCTTGGTCCCCTTTGGCCATACCTGTTTTGGCGGCGGCAAAGATATGTGCGCTATCGGCGCCTTTGCCTGCAATGTGATGCGGCAAGCAGAGCAGATGCTGCAGCAGGATAAAACTAAAAATGTATAGTGAAATCGGGACATCCGGCAGGCATTAAAAATGCTGTGCCGGATGTTGTATTTGTACGCGGAGCCATTTGACAATCTGCCGTTTTGCAGTATGATAGTCATGCAGGGCCCGGGCACTGTACCATAAGGAAAGGGTAAGGGGACAGGTTGTCCCTGATGTCACGCGCATTGGACGGAGGATACGCTGCGGGACCGCAAAGCGCATCTTCCGTGGGCTGGAACGGGCAAGCCTGCAACGAAATCATAAGGAGAGAGAATTTATGCCTTCTATCATCATTTATTTTTCCCGCGCGGGAGAAAACTATGTCGGCGGATCGATCCAGCGCCTGGAGACCGGCAATACAGAGATCGCAGCGCGGCTGCTGCAGCAGGAGACCCAAGGCGAGATCTTCCGGTTAGAACCCAAGACGCCGTATTCTGATCTCTATCGGGAATGTGTCGCGCAGGCGCGGGAGGAGATGCAGCGCGATGCGCGCCCTGCGCTCGCCGCATACCCGCAGAGCATGGAGAAGTATGACACCGTCTACCTGGCCTATCCCAATTATTGCGGCACGATGCCCATGCCGGTCTTTACATTTTTGGAACACTATGATTTTACGGGCAAGACGATCTGTCCGCTTTGCACCCACGAGGGCAGTGGGATGGGACACAGCGAGGAGGATATCCGGCGGCTGTGCCCAGGGGCTACAGTAAAGGCGGGCCTTGCGGTGCGCGGCGCCCAGGCGGCGCAGGCTGGGCCGGCCATTCACGCCTGGATAACGTCCCTGCGGTAACTGGCCAAAGCATTAAATTTCGCTTGACTTGGAGCGTGCTCCAAGAGGTATACTAGAGAAAACCGACAGACAGGAGCGATGGATGTGACGATTGCAGAGGTCAGCAAAAAATATGACATCTCGGCCGATACGCTGCGCTATTATGAGCGTATTGGGCTGATCCCGCCAGTCCCGCGCAGCAAGAGCGGCATCCGTGATTACGATGAGGCGTCTTGCAGCTGGGTGGAGCTGATGAAATGTATGCGCGGCGCGGGCGTACAAATTGAGGCATTGATCGAATATGTCGCCTTGTTCCAGCAGGGCCCAGAGACGGCGCCTGCCCGCAAGGCAATTCTGGTAGAACAGCGCGAACAACTCATCCAACGCATGGAAGAGATGCAGCGTTCACTGGACCGGCTCAATGAAAAGATCGAAAATTATGAGACTTTGCTGCTGCCAAAAGAGCAGGAAATGCTGGGATGACAGAAAAACAGCCCCGGTTGGCGTATTGCTACACGCTGGGGCTGCTTTTTTCATTTATGTGGTTATGCGGTTGTGTGGGCCTTTTGTTCGTGCACAGCACGGTTTAGCTTGTGCATTTCGGGGATGATAAAGACTGCAACGATGACAGCGGACAAGAAGTCAGCGATCGGTGCGGCAAACAGGATGCCGTCGAGGCCCATAAACAGCGGCAGGATCAGGATCAGCGGAATGAGCAGCAGAAGCTGACGCAGCATGGACAGGACAGAGGCCTTGAGCGGCTGGCCGGTTGCCTGGAAATAGTTGGTCGAGACGATCTGGAATCCGGCACAGAAGATGCAGAACAGATAAATGCGCAGGCATTTTACGGCAAAGTCGCTGAAGCTTGCGTTGTCATCGCCAAAGATACTGATGATCGTTTCAGGCATGAGCTGGCAGACGATCCAACACAGGAAGATGAGCACTGTAGCCAACGTCACGGCAATGAGGTAGGTGCGCCGGATGCGGTCAAACTTGCGGGCGCCGCGGTTGTAGCCCATGATCGGCTGTGCACCGATACCGACGCCGACGCCGAATGCCGCCATGATCATGGCGATCTTGGACACGACGCCCATAGCGCTGAGCGCAACGTCGCCGGTAATGGGGCTGAGATCACCGTAATAGACGAGCGACTTGTTCATGACAACCTGCATGATGCAGGCAACCGACTGCGTAATGCCCGAGGAGATGCCGAGCAGCAGAAAATGTCCGATCAGCGGGAAGTTTGGACGCATCAGCTTGCGGTCCAGTCGCATGTGCAGCGGGGTCTTGGCCGGACGGATAAAGTACACGGTCAGAAGGACGGCCGAAATGAGCTGCGAGGTGATGGTCGCAATGGCGGCGCCCTTTACGCCCCAGTGGAAAACAAAGATGTAGATCGGGTCGAGCACGGTATTGAGTGCGGCGCCAATGAGCATGCCATACATGGACATACGCGGATGGCCGTCCGTACGCGCTAGGTTGGACAGCACGATGCTGACGAGGTTAAAGGGCGTACCCAGGAGAATGATGCCGGTGTAATCGATTGCGTAAGGCATAATATTCTCAGTTGCACCGAACAGCGTCAAGATAGGCCGCAGGAAAATTAACCCTAAGACCATGATGATAATGCTCAGTACAATGGTGAAGCTGAACGCATTGTTCAGTGCCTGGCGGGCCTCCTGCTCATTCTTTTCGCCCAGACGGATGGCGGCATGGGCCGAGCTGCCGGCGCCGATCAGCGTGCCGAATGCAAGCAGGATGGTCATGAGCGGGAACGCAACGGTGGTTGCGGCATTGCCCAGATAGCCAACACCCTGTCCGATAAAGACCTGGTCTACAATATTGTAGAGCGAGTTGATCAGGCAGGAGATGATAGCCGGGACCGAAAACGTGACCAGAAGCTTGCCAATGGGCTGGGTGCCCAGCGGGTTTTCGATTTTCTGGCCTGGAGTGGCAGTCTGTTCCTTCATAGAATCCTAAATTCCTCCCTTTTTTGTGCGGCTGATATGGCCAATGGTCTCACAGGAACGCTTTGCCATGCGTTCCAGCAGAAAAAGAACCTGCTCTCGCTCCTCGGGCGTCAGGGTATCGGTGATCTGCATGTTCCATGCATCCCGCAGATCATAGACGCGCTCAATGACAGCTTGGGCCTTATCGGTGGTGTACAGATGGCGTACGCGCTTGTCCGACTGGTCAACAGTCATACGGACATAGCCAAGCTGCGACAGCTTCTGCACGGCTTTTGTGACCGTTCCCTTATCGAATTGGCCCAATTGCGCAAGGTCATACATCGTGATGCCCTCGTTTTCCGCAATGCGCAGCAGGAAAAATTGCTGGCCGCTGCCGATTTGGTCGGCCCCTAGGCAGAGGTCAAAATATCTTCCGGTATTGCGCTGGATCATTGAGATATATTTGAGAAACGTAACAGATTGCCGGCGCATAAAACACCTCCCAAAAGCCAAGAACAGTTTTTACAATATATATTCTACGACGCATTTGTTGCGTCGTCAACTATTGACAGGGTCATTTCTGGCTTGCCGGATAAAATCATCATTTCGCCAAAAAATGACACGAAGATATCCTGTTTCACCGTATCTTTTGCACACGTATCCGGCTTCTTGCGTTAGATGATGTGGCAATTCAGAGCGCGCTGTGCTATAATAAACGCAGGGTTATGCCGGGCTGCGGTATAGCTGTCCCGGCAGGGGAAAGCAGTTTTTCATATCGTATCGATGCGGTGTGCATCATTGCCTGTTGAAAGGAGACATATACTTATGTTCGTATCATTTTCCGGCGGCGGCCGCCGTCCGGATTCCATCCTGATCCCGATTTTGTCGCTCATACTTGGCATTCCACTCATCCTTTTTCCGGGGATGACCGGCCGGATCTTTTGCCTGGTGCTCGCGCTCGGCGCATTTGTCTATGGGGCGGCGCGGCTCATCCGCTATGCCCGCGGCAGACGGCAGGGCTGGAGAGACGGGGGAGACAAATTTACGGGCATCCTGTTTTTGCTGATCGGCCTGTTCTGTCTCCTGGGCTGGCGGATTATCCTGTCTTTCCTGCCGCTGACGCTTGGTGTTATCTTGCTGCTCGATGGCCTGACCAAGCTGCCGCTTGCGATCGATGCATTCCAGATGCGTCTGCCCGCCCGCGGGCCGCTGCTGGCCTCGACTGTCCTCCCGCTGGTGCTCGGCCTGGTTATGCTGATCAATCCCTTCGGCGTCACAAGCCTGGTCATCCGCTTTTTTGGCATCAGCCTGATGGTTGACGGCGCCTGCGCGCTGGCCGCCGCGATCAGCTCCCGCCGCCAAAACCGGGGCGACCGCTGGAACAACCGGCCGCGCTACTATTAATCCTGATCCTGCGCAGGTGATCCGGATTCAGGCGTTTGCCCTGGATCCGGATCATTCTTTTTGACCGCCAGGCTGCGCAAAACCTGTTTGAAAAAAAAGAACGCCTTATGTGACGGGGTCACGGTAAAATTCGATGTGATCGCGTATACTAATACCATCAATTCAGAATGTAAACGCGGCCGCCGGGCGGTCCGCACCGGATAGATGGAGGTTATACCTATGTTGACACTGAATCGAGAAAATTTTGCACAGGAAGTTCTGCAGTCTGAGCAGCCCGTCCTGGTCGAGTTCTGGGCACCGTGGTGCGTTTATTGCCGCCGCATTTCGCCGGCACTTGACCGCATGGACCAGGCATCTGAAGTCAAAATCGCAAAGATCAATATCGATGAGCAGCCCGAGCTGGCAGCCCAGTTCCAGGTTGAAGTGATCCCGACTTTCCTGCTCTTCCAGCAGGGGCAGCATGGCGACCGCCTGATCGCACCGGGTTCGCAGGCACAGATTGAGGAATGGATTCGCACACAGCGCGGTTGACAGGAGGAGAAGCACATGAAAGACATCTATGACGTTGTAATCATTGGCGGCGGACCGGGCGGTTATGCGGCGGCGCTCTACTGTGTGCGCGCGGGCCTGGATACCCTGGTCCTGGAAAAGCTTTCGGCTGGCGGCCAGATGGCAACGACCACCCAGGTTGATAACTATCCGGGCTTTGATGAGGGCATTGACGGCTTTGAGCTGGCAGAAAAAATGCAGCGCGGCGCCGAGCGCTTTGGCGCTGTGACCGAATACGCTGAGGTGACGGCGCTTGACCTGAAGGCCGTGCCGAAGCGCATTACGACCAGTGCCGGCGAAGTGCAGGGACGCGCGGTGATCCTGGCAACCGGCGCATCTCCGCGTATGTTGGGCGTGCCGGAGGAAGCCGCGATGCGTGGCCGCGGCGTGTCCTACTGTGCGGCATGTGACGGCATGTTTTTCCGCGGGAAGACCGTCGCCGTGGCGGGCGGCGGCAACTCGGCGGCAGAGGATGCACTGGTTTTGTCCAAGATCTGTAAGAAAGTCTATCTCGTACACCGCCGCGATACGCTGCGCGCCACCAAGAGCTACCTGGGGCCCCTTGAAAAGGCCGAGAACTTGGAGTTTGTATGGAACAAGCAGATTGATGGGCTACAGGCGACGGACGGGCAGCTCACTGGAATCTCGATGACCGACCGCGTGACCGGGGAGCGCTCTACTTTGCCGGTGGATGGCCTGTTTGTGGCCGTGGGGCGCGTGCCAGATACGGATTTGGTGCGCGGACAGGTCGACTTGGACGCAGAAGGGTACATGATCGCTGACGAGACCACCCGCACCAGCGTCCCTGGCGTCTTTGCTGTGGGTGACGCGCGCACCAAGCCGATGCGTCAGATCATTACCGCAGCTGCGGATGGCGCGACAGCATCCAAGTTTGTCGAGGAATACTTGCAGCAGCTGTGATGGGCGTATAGCCGGGGATGCTGTGGGGCAGACTATAGACGACATCCCCTTTGCGGCTGGCAGACCAACAAAAAAAGCGAGGCGAATTTGCCTCGCTTTTTTATATTTATCCGATCCCGCCATAGGCAATGCCCAAGAGCAGTACTGCAATGGTCAAGCCGCAGAACACATATTTGTAAAGCGGATAGTACCATCGCCCGACCGGCCTGCGCCGTCCAAGGGAAACCGCACTTTCCACCTTTTCCCGGCCCCAGACCCAGGCGAACAGGATGCCAGCCAAGCCAGCTCCCAGCGGGCAGACATAGATGGACACAAAGTCCATCCAGTCGGACACGATGCCCTGGATGCACAGCGCGACAAGCGTGCCGATAACAGCAATGACGCCAACGGCGCCTGCCCGGCCAAAATGCAGATGGTCCTGTAAAGTGGCGACCGGCGCTTCGAATAGATTGACCAGGGAGGTCAGGCCCGCCAGCAGGGCGGCGACAAAGAACACGAACATGACAGCCCGCCCGCCGGGCATGGCAGAGAACAGGTTGGGCAGATAGATGAACATGAGCCCCGGTCCGCCGGAAAATGCAGTCTGTCCGGCCGCAGCCATCGCCGGGACGATGACAAGCGCGGCAAGCATGGCGGCCAGGGTATCGAACAGTGCGACTTTCCAGGCAGAGCTCACGATGTCCTGTTTATCGGACAAGTAGGAGCCATAGATAATCGTGCCATTGCCCGCCAGCGACAGGGAGAAGAAGGATTGGCCCAACGCATAGACCCAGACCTCCGGATTCTTGAGCACAGTCGGATCGACCGTAAACATCCAGCGGTAGCCATTTGCGGCGCCCTCTTGGCAGCCGACATAGATGGCCAGGCCGATAAAGAGCACATAGAAGAGCGGGATCATAATTTTATTGGCCTGCTCGATGCCGCCGCCAATGCCGAGCGCCATAATGACGAAAGTGACGAGCAACGCGACCAAGAGCCAGAGATTGTTGCCGAAAGCAGACGCTGTCTGGCTGAAGACCTGTTCGTAGTCTGCAAGTACCGTGGCGTCGGCGCCGGAAAACACCGTGGAACCGGTCAAAGCGCCGAACAAATACTTGAAGATCCAACTGACGACAACCGAATAGCCGATCGCCATGGACAACGCACCGAGCATGGGCAGCAGTCCGAGGCCGGTGCCGAGCCGCTTGTGGCCGCGCGTGGCACAGGCCTGCTCGAACGCACCGACCGGGCCGGTACGCGCAGCGCGGCCAAAGCACATCTCGCCGATCACGCCGGAAAAGCCGATTAGAATATCAAAAAATAGGTAGGCAACCAAAAACGCGCCGCCGTATGTGGCGACACGGCTTGGGAAGAGCCAGATGTTTCCCATGCCGACGGCCGAGCCAATGCAGGCCAGGATAAAGCCCCATTTGCTCCGCCAGGCATCGCGGGATCCCCCCGCATGTGTGTTGGACATGATGAATATGACACCCCTTCGTGAGTCCTTTGCAAAAGATAATTTGCAGGAGTTGCGCGATACCCGGCATTCGGTCCGGACAAAGCGCAGCGTCCTCTTTTTGGCTGCGCCCTCAGGCAGCAAACCTTTTATCACCTTATCATGGTGCATCCCCTTTGTCAATAGAATCCCCGATCGTTTTGCTGTAGATTGGACTTTTTGCGCGCAAAATGGCGCAATCGGAAGAAATTGGCCGTTATATTTGCAGATGGCCCGGGTCACAATACTAACAGCAACACCCCAAAACACAAAACGAAAAGGAGAAATGAATTATGGCTAGCAATAAGAACAGTTCGAACCAGATGGTCGTTCCGGAAGCACGCGCCGCAATGGATCGCTTTAAGATGGAAGCTGCCGCCGAGGTTGGCGTCAACCTGAAGGAAGGCTACAACGGTGAGCTGACCTCCCGCCAGGCTGGTTCGGTCGGCGGCCAGATGGTCAAGAAGATGATCGAGGCCTATGAGCAGAACCTGGCTTCCCGCGGCTGAGCTAATCTAAAATCTGAATAACCGGAGCATCTGGCTGGTTCCAGAGCCCCGGAACAGAGAAAGGGTGAATATGCCACGTGGCATATTCACCCTTTCGCCGTCAAGACAGACGATTTTTAAAGTCTTCGTAGCCAAAAGACCTGATGAGATGTTCTTGGCCGGACATATCGCGCCAAACGATGGATGGCAGGCCCATACCGTTAAAGGTGTTGGTTTTGACCATCGTATAGAGCGCCATATCGCCAAAGACGACCGGATCGCCGATGTGCAGCGGATGATCGAAGGAATAATCCCCAATCACATCACCTGCCAGGCAGGTCGGGCCGCCTAGACGGTAGGTGTGCGTCTTTTCGCCGGCCTCGCCGCTGCCCAGCACAGGGGGCCGGTAAGGCATCTCCAGCACATCGGGCATATGGCAGGCAGCAGAAGCATCCAGGATCGCGATATCCATGCCGTTATGCATAATATCCAGCACACTGGATACCAGAAAACCGGCGTTCAGTACGAC
>DWWZ01000083.1 GCA_019119435.1 Candidatus Butyricicoccus avicola | reverse complement strand
TACGGCAACCCGTCCTCGCTCTACCGCATTGGCCGCGAGGCGCGCCGCGCCATGACCGAGGCCCGCATGAAGGTCGCGCGGGCGCTGAACGCCAAGGACCCGTCCGAGATCGTTTTCACCGGCGGCGGTTCGCAGGCGGACAACCTGGCCATCCGCGGCTATGTCAAGGGCCGCTCGGCCCGCGGCAAAAAGCATATCATCACGTCCAAGATCGAGCATCATGCCGTGCTCTACACCTGTGAGGCACTCGAAAAGGAGGGCTATCCGGTCACCTACCTGGACGTGGACGCACAGGGCCACGTCGACCTGGAACAGCTCAAGTCAGTCATCACCGACCAGACCGCGCTTGTCACCATCATGGCGGCCAACAATGAGATCGGCACCATCCAAGACCTCAAGGCAATCTCTGAAATCGCGCATGCGCATGGTGCGGTCTTCCACACCGACGCGGTGCAGGCCATCGGCCACATGCACATCGACGTACAGGAGATGGGCATTGACATGCTGTCCCTGTCCGCGCACAAGTTCCGCGGCCCCAAGGGGATCGGCGCGCTGTACGTGCGCCGCGGCATCGCGCTCGAGCCGCTGGTCTACGGCGGCGGCCAGGAGCGCGGCCTGGCCTCGGGCACCGAGAACGTTGCCGGCATGGTCGGCCTTGGGCAGGCCATCGAGGACGCCACCGGCGCGCACCTCGACGAAAAGATGGGCTATGTCAAGAAGCTGACCGACCGCCTGGTCAAGGGGATCATGGATACAATCCCCTACACCCACTACACCGGCGACCCGGTCAACCGCCTGCCCGGCACGGCCTCCTTCGTCTTTGAGGCCATCGAGGGCGAGGGCCTTATCCTGCGCCTGGATCATGCTGGCATCTGCGGCTCGACCGGCTCGGCCTGCTCGACCGGTTCGCTCGACCCCTCGCACGTGCTCATGGCCATCGGCCTGCCCCACGAGATCGCGCACGGCTCGCTGCGTCTGACCCTGGGCGAGCAGAACACCGAGGAGGACGTCGATTACCTCATCGAGAACGTCGCCAAGGTGGTCGAGGGCCTGCGCGCGATGAGCCCGGTCTGGGTAAACGGCAAGCCCGACCTGACCGCCGCGGCCGGCCTGCATGACCCGCACCATCACTAATCGGAAACTATAGACAGAAGGAGTTTTATTCTTATGGAATACAGCGAGAAGGTATTCGATCACTTCACCAACCCGCGCAACGTCGGCGAAATCGAAAATCCGAGTGGTGTCGGCGAGGTCGGCAACGCCAAGTGCGGCGACATCATGAAGATCTATCTCAAGATCTCGGACGACGGCATCATCGAGGATGTCAAGTTCAAGACCTTTGGCTGCGGCGCGGCCATCGCGACCTCGTCCATGGCCACCGAGATGGTCAAGGGCAAGTCCATCGAGGAGGCGCTCAAGCTGACCAACCAGGCAGTCGCAGAGGCGCTGGACGGCCTGCCCCCGGTCAAGATGCACTGCTCGGTGCTGGCCGAGGAGGCGCTGCGCTCGGCCATCGCAGACTACTACCGCAAGCAGGGCAAGGACCCCGAAGCCATCCTGGGCTGCTCGGGCGACTGCGCGGCCTGCCACGGCCACGAATAAAAATTTGAATTTCAAAAACCCGGGGCTGTGCCTCGGGTTTTTACCCCGACCCCGCGCCGCAGTCCGGCGCGGATGATTCCGGGGGTATCAAAAAGGTTTCGAGCGCTCGCAGGAACCTTTTTGTATCTAGGGGGACTGGGTTCCCCTAGACCATTAGGGCAGGTTGCAAAATCTGCCCTTTTGCCGTCTGCCTCTTTCCTTCCATTTTTCGACAGGAGTCTGCTATGCAAAATATTACTTTAAGTATTACAGATTCAAAAGAATACCAAGAGATATACAACGCACTCAAGAAAGGGCAAACGCCGGTGCTGGCTGTCGGTCTGCCGCCGGTGGCCAAGGCCCAGTTTGCGGCGGCCCTGCGGCTCATGACCTCGCGCCCGGTCTGTATCCTGACCGACGAGGACAACGCCGCGCTGCGTTTGGCCCGCGACCTGGAAGCCTTCTCGGAGCTTCCCGTGCTCCACATCCCGGCACGCGAGCTGACCATGGCGGGCATGGAGGGCATGTCCCGCCAGTATGAGCAGGCGCGCATCGCCGCCCTGTCACAGCTTGCGGATGCGCCGCTCGTGACACTGTCCGCCGCGGCGCTGGTGCAAAAGACCATGCCGCCGGATACCTTGCGCGCCTCGACACTGACCCTGCGGCCGGGCGACCTCACCCCGCTGGCCGATTTAACCGCCCGGCTGGTCACGGCGGGCTATCAGCGCTGTGCGCAGGTCGAAGGCCCAGGCCAGTTCTCGGTGCGCGGTGGCATCCTGGACGTGTTCCCGCCGCGGGCAGATGCCCCCGTGCGCATCGAGTTCTGGGGCGATGAAATCGACTCCATGGCCGCCTTTGACGTCGGTTCCCAGCGGCGCGGCGCAAACCTGGACGCCCTGGTCTGCCTGCCCTGCATGGAAACCCTGCCGGCCTGCGCGCCCGGTGGGGTCGCCGGCCTGTGCAAGGCGCTGGCGCAGGCCGGGCACAGCCGCCGCAAAAAGCAGCACCCAGACCTCGTGCGCAATTTAGAGCGCGACGCCGAACGCCTGGCCGAGACGCAGGCCCTGCCCTCGGCAGACAAGTATCTGCCGCTCATCTACCCCGAAGCTGCCACCCCGCTCGACTACCTGCCCGCAGACACCATCTTCCTCATCGACGACGCGCCGCGCCTGCGCGAGGCGGTGGGCGGCTACATCCTGCGCCTGGCCGGCGATCTGACCGCCCTGGCCGAGCGCGGCGAGCTGCCCCAGCAGCCGGACAGCTTTGCCCTGGACTTCTCTGCGCTGTGCCGCGCGCTGGCCCAGCGCCCGCTCGTACGGCTGGATACTTTCCTCAATACGGTCCCCGAACTCGCCCCCCAGACGCTTGTCAGCTTTACGGTCAACCAGATGAATGCCTTTGGCGGCTCCTTTGATATGGCGGCCGCCGACATTGCAGGCTTTGTCCAGCAAAAGCGGGCGGTCTGTGTGGTGTGCAGCTCAGAGCTGCGCTGCAAAAACATGCGCGAGGCGCTCGAAGCGCACGGGATCTCGGCCACGATCTCCAACCGCCTGCCGGCGCCCGGCCGGGTACACATCCTGGAGGGCGCTCTGTCGTCCGGCCTAGAATATCCCGGCCTGGGCCTCATCCTCCTGACCGAAGGCCACGCCCCAGCGCGCAAGAAATCCAGCCGTACAAAAAAGTCTAACCGCGACCGGGTCAAGAGCTACACCGACCTGACGCCGGGCGATCTGGTCGTGCACGAGCACCACGGCATCGGCCGCTACATCGGCATGGAGCGCATGAAGGTGGACGGGGCCGAGCGCGACTTCATCAAGATCGCCTTTGCGGGCACCGACTTCCTGTACGTCCCCGCGACCTCGCTCGACCTGATCTCCAAGTACATCGGCGGCGGCGAGCCTGAGAAGGTCCGCCTCAACAAGCTGGGCGGCGCCGACTGGCAGCGGGCGCGCACGCGCGCCAAGGCGGCGGCCAAGGAGCTGGCCGCCGGGCTCATCCAGCTCTACGCAGAGCGCGCACGGCTCAAGGGCTTCGCCTTTCCGCCTGACGATATCTGGCAGCGCGAATTTGAGCAGGCCTTCCCCTACGACGAGACCGACGACCAGCTGCGCTGCATCGAGGAGATCAAACACGATATGGAGTCCTCCCGCCCGATGGACCGCCTGCTGTGCGGCGACGTTGGCTTTGGCAAGACCGAAGTCGCCCTGCGCGCGGTCATGAAATGTGTCCTTGCGGGCAAGCAGGCGGCCATCCTCGTACCCACGACCGTGCTGGCGCGGCAGCACTACTTGACCGCCGTGCAGCGCTTTGCCGGCTATCCGGTCAAGATCGAGCTAATCTCGCGCTACAAGACCGCGTCCGAGCAGAAAAAGATCATCGACCAGCTGCAAAGCGGTATGATCGACCTGATTATCGGCACGCACAAGCTCTTTAACAAAAAGATCAAGTTCCATGATCTTGGCCTTTTGGTCATCGATGAGGAGCAGCGCTTTGGCGTCAGCCACAAGGAGACGCTCAAGGAGCTCTCCAAGCAGGTGGACGTCTTGACCCTGTCCGCAACCCCCATTCCGCGCACGCTCAACATGGCCCTATCCGGCATTCGTGACATGTCGGCCATCGAGGAGCCGCCGCAGGACCGCTGGCCGGTGCAGACCTACGTCATGGAGTACAACGACGCCATCGTCGGCGATGCCATCCGCCGGGAGCTTGCGCGCGGCGGGCAGGTCTACTATCTGCACAACTACGTCGAAACCATCGAGCGCACGGCCATGCGCCTGCAAAAGCAGTTCCCGGACGCGCGCATCGGCGTTGCGCACGGCAAAATGCACATGCGTGAGCTGTCAAATGTCATGAACGACATGAGCGACGGCGCCTTGGATATCCTGGTCTGCACCACCATCATCGAGACCGGCATCGACATCCCGAATGCCAACACCCTCATCATCGAGGACGCCGACCGCATGGGCCTGGCCCAGCTGCACCAGATCCGCGGCCGCGTCGGCCGCTCCAGCCGCCGGGCCTTCGCCTACTTGACCTTCCGCCGCGGCAAGGTACTGTCCGAGATCTCCCAAAAGCGCCTGTCGGCCATCCGGGAGTTTGCCGAGTTCGGATCGGGCTTCAAAATCGCCATGCGCGACCTGGAGATCCGCGGCGCGGGCAACGTGCTCGGCCCGGAGCAGTCCGGCCACATGATGAGCGTGGGCTACGACCTGTATCTCAAGCTGCTCGAGGAGGCTGTACTCGAGGAGAAGGGTGAAACGCCCAAGCAGCGCGTCGAGTGCGCCGCCGACCTCACGCTGTCGGCCAACCTGCCAGCAGACTATGTGCCCGACCCAGGCCAGCGCGTCGATCTCTACCGCCGCATCGCGCTCATCCGCTCGGAGGAGGGCCGCAGCGACCTGCTCGACGAGCTCATCGACCGCTATGGCGAACCGCCGGCCGAGGCAGTTGCCCTGCTGGATATCGCGCTGCTGCGCGCCGAGGCCGGCGACCAGGGTGTGACCGAGATCAAGCAGGACGCTGGCCGGCTGTATCTGACCTTTGCCCAGGCTGATTTCCGCCGGCTGTCTGTCCTGTGCGGGGACAAGGCGTTCTCCGGCCGCCTGCTCCTCAATGCGGGCAGCCAGCCCTATCTGTCTCTCCGGCTCAAACCGGGCGAGACGCCGCTTGCGATGGCACAGACGCTCGTGCACAAGTACGCAGAGACCGCGCAGGCGGCATCGTGAGGAGGCTGCTATGGATAAGACGTTTGGCATTCGTGACCCGCGCCTGACCTACCGCGACCGGCCCGGCGCTTATCTCATCGACATCACGGACGGACGGCTGGCCTGTGTGCACATGCATCTGGGCTACCTGCTGCCCGGCGGCGGCATTGAGGCCGGCGAAAGCCGGGAAGACTGCATCCGCCGTGAGTGCCTGGAAGAGACCGGGCGCACGGTCACGATCGGCGCGCCGCTGTGCGCGGCCGACACCTACTGCATGCACCACCGCCTGGGGCCTTTCCATCCCATTCAGTATTATTACCGCGGCGCCATCGGCAGCAAGGTCCAGGAGCCGACCGAGCCCGACCATACTTTCCTCTGGCTGCCGCTGGCCGAACTCTCTAAACTGTACGTGCCCCAGCAGATCTGGGCCGTGCGCTATGCCTTAGAACAGGAGTGAACATCATGTTATTTGTCTGCTATCCCAAGTGCTCGACCTGCCAGAAGGCCCGGAAATGGCTGGAAGGCCAGGGCAAAGATTTTACCGTCCGCGATATCAAGGCCGACAACCCGACCGAATCCGAGCTGCGCCAGTGGCACGAGAAGAGCGGCCTGCCGCTCAAAAAATTCTTTAACACGAGCGGCAATCTGTACAAGGAACTGCACCTCAAAGACCGCCTGCCCGGTATGTCCGAGGATGAGCAGTTTGCCCTGCTCGCGTCGGACGGCATGCTGGTCAAACGGCCGATCGCCGTGGACGGCGATACCGTGCTGGTCGGCTTCAAGGAAGCCGACTGGGCCGAAAAGCTGTGACAGAACGTGCCCTATCAAAAAGTGCCATCCACAAAAGGATGGCACTTTTTATATTGTCTGCATTTTTTACCGCACCGGCGTATAATCGATCTCCGACGGCTCATCGGTCGCCTCCAGCTTAAAGATGACTGGCCGCAGGCCGTCGTTGCAGCTGCAAATGGCGACGCCGGGCGTGCGGATCCAGTCGCCGTAATAAAAGGTCTCCTTGCCCGCGCCATGCGCTAGGGCAAAAACGTACTGATAGATCGCCTTCCATGCCTCGTCGCATAGCCCGTCCGGCTTGGCGTAATCGGCATAAAATACCTGTCCCGCCTGAAGCATTGGGCAGGCGGTCAGGCCGGGAACTCCATATTCTGCGGCAAGTTCTGTGTCTAGGGTGGTCTTGCGTACGGTGATTTTTACCTTTTTCATCTGGCCTTCTCCTTTCTTCCTTACTATCTCTAGGATACCATGGGCGTGCCGCGCTGCAAACACGCAAAAAGAGGGACCGGCATATACCGGTCCCTCTCATCTTTGCTTTTTCTGCTGTCATTCCGCCGCAGCATCTGTGGACTGCGTCTCGGCCTGTGCGGCCGCGTCATCTGCCGCCGCAGCCCCGGTATCCTCCGTGGATTCGCCTAAGAGCTTCATCAGGTTCTCATACGTCGCCTCGCCGTACGCATCGGTGTACTGCACATCGGCCTGGTCCATCAGGTCGGTGATCTCCTCGACGAACGCCTTGCCCGTGATCTGCTGGATGAGCTGGTCACGAATGTCATCGGTGAGCTGGTCCTCGGTCAGCGGTTCGCGCTGGATAATGTGCCAGCCATACCCGCTCTCGACCAGGCTATCCGAGGTCTGGCCGGGCTCAAGTGCCTTGGCCGCCTGGTAGAACTCATCCACCATATCGCCCTCGGTGAACACATAGCCGTCCGGGTACATTTCCATGCCCGGGTCTTCGTTGTACTGTGCGATAAGCGCGTCAAAGTCCTCTCCGGCCTTGACCTTCTCCAGCGCCTCGTTTGCCTTGCTCTGTGCCTGCGCAAGCGCATCCCCGGTCAGGGCATTGCCCGAGTCGTCGATGGACTGTACCAGGATATGCTTGGCGCACAGGTAGGAATCATTGAACTGGTCCAAAATGGCCTGGGTGTTGGTCTTGGTGCCGTTGTCTCCATAATATGCGTCCTGCAACGCGTCCGCATAGGCCGAGATTGCAATCGAATTGTCGTAGATATCCTCGGTGTAGCCGATGCTCGCCAGCCAGCTCTGGAAGGCGGTCTCGCCGCCGATCTGCTCTATGTCGTCGCGCTTCTTCTGCTCGGCCTCATCCTTCTCCTCGCGAGTCAGCTTAAGGCCCAGGTTCTGGAACTCCTGATTGACCACACGCAGCTCGATCGCCTGCTGGGTGGCCAGGTCAAACAGCTGCTGCACCATCATGGGGCCCATGGACGCATCGCTCCAGATCGAGTCGTCCATGCCATAATAGCTGAGCATGCTTTCCATGGACATCTTGTTATATTTCAGATATGCGCGCAGCTCGTCTGCATGGATCTCTTCCCCGTTGACAGTCATCACGACTGGCTCCGAAGAATCCAGCTCCTTGAACTTGACGTTCGGGATGCCATAGGTCACGGTAATACCGGCAACGACCGCCGTGGCGACAACCATGGCCAAGATCCGCTTGCCAAATGTCTTGATCATTCCTGTAAACTCCCTTGTCTCACCGGCCGCCCCGCAGGCTAAAACCGGCTCTTTTTTGATCGCCGAGCGGTTGTCCTCCAATCGTCAGCTTTTTTTATTATAACATTTCTCACACAAAAAAACAACGGCGTACACAAAATCATCACAAAAACACCGCTTCAGTCCAGCCGGTCGAGAAAGCTGTGCCGGCCGGCGGCGTCGCGCCAGCCCAGGACTTTACGGGTGTCTACATTTTTTACGGCATTGAGCAGGTTTGCCTCGATCTGTGGGTTTTCGGCTGCAAGCGCGGCGATCAGCTTCTTCATCTCAGCCCGCTTGGTATCAGCTCCCCGCGTATGCGCCGGGCAGGCACATGGCAGGAAAGTTAACCCGCTCTCCCGGACCCAGCCTGCTACGTCGCGCTCACGCACATGATAGAGCGGCCGAATGAGTTCCATCCCATCATAGTTGGCGCTTCGCAGCCGCGGCAGCATTGCCTGGACCTGCCCGCCATAGATCAAACCCATCAGCACGGTCTCAATCGCATCATCATAGTGGTGGCCGAGCGCGATCTTATTGCATCCACGCCTTTGCGCCTGCGCATACAAATGCCCCCGGCGCATCTTGGCACATAGAAAGCAGGGATTGTCTGCCGCATGCCGACCGGCAACGCGCAGCACATTGGTCTCAAACACCTCCAGCGGCAGGCCCAGCTGTGCCATGTTCTGCTCGATCTGCCGGCGGTTCTGTGGCGTATAGCCCGGGTCCATCGCCAGGCAGATCATGTCAAAGGCGATCCCGCTGTACCGCTGGTAATCGCGCAGCAGCAGTGCCAGCAAGGCCGAATCTTTGCCGCCGGAAATGCAGACGGCGATCCGATCCCCTGGGGCAACCAGGCGGTATTCCTGTATGGCTTTGTAGAATGGGTCCCTCAGCCGCTTGGCAAAGCGCGTGTGCAGCAAAGATGTTATCTGATCCCGCTCCATATCGTTCTCCTCTCCCCGCCTTAATACGGGCTGTTGTAAAGAATCTGTCAAGAAGTCTCCTCCTGTTTTGCAGAATCTTTGCGTATGTAAGGCTTTTGTAAAATGTGCATAAAATTTTGTTCTGGTTTTTATGTATTTGGTACAAGTCAATCGTTGCATTTTCATGTCCATAGGTGTATGATATGGACAGTAAAAAAAGCATAGAAAGGATGCGTAAATGATGAAATTCTCTAGATTTATGACCGGCCTTGCACAGGCAGAGCTTACGTTCTACGCTCCTGGCGTTTCGATCTACGATCGCTATCGTTCGCGTACGACGAAGTAATTTCCTTCCGGCGTTTGCCGGTTTTGCCCTCAATCGGGGCGTGCGCTCTCTTGTAGGGCGCGTTACACATTGCTACTACCCTTTTCTCTACCTTCTCTTTCTCTTTTTCAAGGAAAAGCACACCATTTGGTGTGCTTTTTCTTTTCTGTGCGATTGCAAACGCCTAGCAGCCTGCCCAGCATCGGACTCAGCGATTTGGCTTTTCGTCGTGTACCATCCAATTGACCGGAACTGCATCGGGCACGCCTCCGCCTTGCAGGAAGCGCAGGCAGTTCAGGCAAAACCGCGCTGGGGACTCGGCCGCGATGAAGTGGCTGCCCTGCAGCACGGCTAATTGTGCATGCGGAAGCTGACGCACCATGTCCTGGGTATGCCGCGCATAGATCATATCATGGTCGCCAACAATCACCAGGGTATCCTGATCGATCAGCTGCAGGTCTCGCAGGCCCACACCGTAACCATGCGCCATGAGCGCGAGCACATCCCGCTTGTTTTTGAACTCTGCCCCCAACGGCGACAGCGCGGTCAGCAGGGCGACAGCCGGATACACTGGAAGCTGTACCCACGGCACAACGCCGCGTAGCATGGATACATTCGCTCCGTTGAGGATCAATTTATCCACGCGCTGGGGATAGAGCAGCGCGAATTTAATGGCAAGGTTTCCCCCGTCACTAAATCCCAAAATATGTGCCTGATCTACACCCAGAGCGTCCAGCACCGTTCGCAGGTCTTCTGCCATGCGGTCAAAGTTCAGCTTTCCATTGCCGCGCCCGGACTTTCCATGTCCCCGGCTGTCCACCGCGATAACGCGATAAAAATGAGATAAATAGGGAATGCAGGCGGTAAAGTAACGGCTATCTTCACCGTTTCCGTGCAGCAGGACCAGCGGCTTCCCTGTTCCCCATGTGTAATATGCAATCTGCGTGTCTGCGCAGTCAATATATCGTACGTCAAATTGTACCGAATCCGACATTTTGAAAACTCCTCATGCAAAACCATTTGGGTATTATTGTACACCGTTTATGGCAAAATAGCAAATGGCTTTTTGCGCGTCCTTCGTTGTCGACTGCATTCATGTCATATGGAACTCTAGCCAAATAAGCACGGAGCAGCTCTCAATTTTCCCCGCATAAAACAATAAGCAGTCTCTTTCGAAACTGCTCTTTCGTGTGCGCGTCGAGTTATCTTCCCGGGCCGTCGCCAGCCACCTTTGCCGATTTAGAAAACAGTCCGGTGGACTGTTTTCCGGCAAGGCTGTGGCCGGCTTGCCCGGCCAAGTCCCTAACGTAGAACGCTTTTTGCCCAAAGTGCCGGTCCTTCCATCATCAGCTTCCGATTGTTCCCGCATAAAACAAAGAGCAGTCTCTTTCAAAACTGCTCTTTCGTGTGCGCGTCGAGTTATCTTCCCAGGCCGTCGCCAGCCAAGTATTGTCACCGTAAATGAGCTTAACTACTGTGTTCGGAATGGGAACAGGTGTACCCTCATCACCATTGACACGCACTTACTTTTCTTTTTCGGAAATGAAAAGTAAGCAAAAGAAAAACGATCTCGCTTCGCGCCGTATAACGCTTTTGCCTTCTTAACTTTCCGAACTTGTTTATGATACCATATCGGCATCTGTTTGTCAAGACTTAAATGGTGACCCGTGGGAGAATCGAACTCCCGTTTGCGGCGTGAGAGGCCGCCGTCTTGACCGCTTGACCAACGGGCCACATCTGGTCTGACGATCTCCTTCACAGAACTGGTGCGCGAAATCTACATTTCTGTATTTTTCGACAGCGAGCCAATCCCACGGCCTAAAAAACATGCCGCTGGCATATTTTTCTACG
>DWWZ01000082.1 GCA_019119435.1 Candidatus Butyricicoccus avicola | reverse complement strand
CAGTGCCACGGAAAACAGTTGGAAATCATCCGTAAATTCATTCAAGAGATTGCAATGACTTTATAAAGCACCCGATTGCAGAGCCGCTTTGCTCTGTTTTCTGATGCTTTTCCTGTATCTATATAAAATTGAAAAATAAAAAGACGAACCTCTCGGTTCGTCTTTTTTTCTATCGATTGAATTTTACGGTTTGCGCACGCCCATCAGCTCAAGCGCCTGCTTGGCCGCCATCTGCTCGGCTTCTTTTTTGCTCCGGCCGGTGCCCTGGGCAAAGACGTTGCTGTTTAGCAGCAATTCCATCGTAAACACTTTGGCATGGTCGGGGCCGCTCTCGCCTGCCAGGCGATATTCCAGCGTCTCCTGCCGGTTCTTCTGGACGATCTCTTGCAGTTGGGTCTTATAGTCGGTAAAGGCGCCGCCCTGGCGGGCCTCCTCTGCCTTGCGCGGGATGAAGCTCAGCACAAAGGCGCGCGCGGGCTCGATGCCGCCGTCCAGGTAGATTGCGCCGAGGAGGGCCTCCACCGCATCGGCCAGGATGGACGGGCGCTGCCTGCCGCCGCCCTGCTCCTCGCCGTGGCCGAGACAGATCTCCTTGTCGATGCCAAGTTCCTTGGCGATTTCATACAGCGCATGCTCACACACCACCGCCGCGCGCAGCTTGGTCAGCTGGCCCTCCGGGAGGTCGGGGAACTGGTTGTAGAGATAGTCGGCCGTGACAAAGCCGAGTACGGAATCGCCGAGGAACTCGAGCCGTTCATTGTTCTGCAGATGGCGCATGCGCTGTTCATTGGCGTACGACGAGTGGGTCATCGCCTTGCGGAACAGGGCCGCGTTGCGGAACCGGTAGCCGATTCGTTCCTGTAACATAGAGTTTTCCTTTCTTAGGTTTTGGTTTCTATCGTATCAATCAAACGGCAGGGGGCAGCCATAGGCCGGCCCCTGCCAGCACTCATTTTTGTTATTCGTCTTCCTGTGCGCCGATCAGGTCCACCACATCGCCCACGGTCTTGAGGGATCTTGCGGTCTCCTCCCCGATCTCGCCCACATCAAATTCTTCTTCCAGTGCCATCATCATCTCGACCAGATCGAGAGAGTCCGCACCGAGATCTTCTTCAAAGGAAGTTTCCAGCGTGATCGTCTCCGGTTCTACGCCGAACTGCTCGCTGAGCAGTTCCGCCAGCCTTTCAAATACCATATCGGTTTTCGCCTCCTCCTCTATCAAGATAGTTTGATAATAGTGAGGTTTTTGCCGCTTGTCAAGCCCTTTTCAGAAATTCCTATGACCGGCAGCATCATTCTGCCGTCATGTGCTGCACGCTCTGCTCAATGGCCTCGATCATGCCGCTTTTCTTGTATTCAATGGCCTGCCGGATCGCGTTCATAAAGGCCGTCTCATTGGACGATCCATGCGCCTTGATGACCGGCCGCGAGATGCCGATAAACGGCGCGCCACCGATTGCATCCTGGTTAAACTGCCCGGCAAAGCGGTCCATCCCCTTCTTGCAGGCCAGATACGCCAGCTTGGTGCCCAGGTTCTGCAGAAAGACCTCCTTGATCGCGCCGCCCATAAATTTGGCCACGCCCTCAATGGTCTTGAGCATCACGTTGCCCGCAAAGCCGTCGCACACCGCCACGTCGCACGCGCCGAGCGGCACGTCTCGGCCTTCCACGTTGCCGATAAAGTTGATATGCCCAGCGTCGCCCGCAGCCTTGAGCAGGGCGTATGCTTCTTTTCTCAGCGGATCGCCCTTGGAGTCCTCCGAGCCGTTGTTCACAAGGCCCACGCGCGGGCTTGCAATCCCCTGGATCTTCTGCATGTACAGCGAACCCATCATGCCAAACTGCAGCAGGTACTCGGCCGTGCACTCGGTGTTCGCGCCCGCGTCGATGAGCAGCACCTGGCCATCCTTGCACGGCATCACCGGGGCCAGCGCACCGCGCCGCACTCCCTTGATGCGCTTACAGAACAGCGTCGCACCCGCGAGCAGCGCGCCGGTCGAGCCTGCGCTGACGATGGCGTCAGCCTCTCCCTTTTTGACCAGACTCAGCGCCATCGCCATCGAGGACTGCGGTTTGGCGCGCAGCACGGTCGCCGGATCATCGTGCATATCCACCAGATCGGGTGCATGCAGGACGGTGATCCCCGGTGTATTCTCTGCATTTTTTGCCTGGAGCACCGCACGGATCTTGTCCTCCTGGCCAACGAGGATGATCTCCTCATGATAGGCCTGCGCCGCGCGGATTGCGCCGCAGACGACCGCTTCCGGGGCGTTGTCCCCGCCCATCGCATCTACTGCTATTTTCATGACAGCTCCAGCTCCTTCTTTATGGTGTCGATGACGTCAAGTGCCCGCTCGGAGATCTTGGCGTTCTTTTCCCGCTTGCCGCGGATCTTATAGCCCAGCGGATCGATAATGCCAAAGTTGATATTCATCGGCTGGAACTTTGCCACGGTCTCGTTCGAGATATAGCGTCCCAGCGCGCCAATCGCCGTCGTGGAGGGGAAGTCAGGTGCGGCCTTGCCTAAGATCTTGTGCGCGGTCGCAAGCCCGGCCAAAAAGCCCGAAGCGTTGGACTCCATATATCCCTCAACACCGGTCATCTGCCCGGCAAAGCGGATGCGCGGCTCCGCACGCAGCGCAAAATTATGATCCAGCAGGCGCGGCGAATCCAGAAAGGTATTGCGGTGCATCACACCATAGCGCACAAACTCCGCATTTCTGAGCGCTGGGATCATAGAAAAGATGCGCTTTTGCTCGCCCCACTTGAGGTGGGTCTGGCAGCCGACCAGATTATACAGGCTGCCCTGCGCGTTGTCGCGGCGCAGCTGCAAGACTGCGTACGGATCGCGGCCGGTCTTGGGATCGGGCAGGCCAATCGGCTTTAAAATGCCAAACAGCAGGGTATCGTGCCCGCGCCGGGCATTGACCTCGATCGGCATACAGCCCTCAAAGACCAGCTTATCCTCAAAGCCATGTACCTCAGCTTCCTCGGCCGTGGTCAGCGCCTCCCAGAAGGCGTCAAATTCCTCCCGGGTGAACGGGCAGTTGATATAGTCTGGCGTACCTTTGTCATAGCGCGAGGCAAAATAGGCGTGCTCCATGTCAATAGACTCGAAGGTCACAATCGGGGCAGCCGCGTCAAAGAAATGCAGGAACTCCCCGCCGACGCGGGCATGGATGGCCTCAAACAGGGCGTCCGAGGTCAGCGGACCGGTGGCAACGATCACCTCGCCTTGGGCGGGCAGTTCGGTCACTTCACCCGGCACGACCGTGATATTCGGATGACTGCGAATCTGCTCGGTGACACGGCGCGCAAAGGCCTCACGGTCCACCGCAAGTGCACCGCCGGCCTCGACCTGGGTCTCGTCAGCACAGCGCACGACCAGGCCGCCCAAGCGGCGCAGCTCCTCCTTGAGCAAGCCGGACGCATTGGTCAGCTCGTTCGAGCGCAGCGAATTCGAGCAGACCAGCTCGGCAAAATCGGGCGAGTGGTGGGCGGGTGTCATCCGCTCGGGCTTCATCTCGTGCAGCGCGACCTGGATGCCGCGCTCGGCAAGCTGCCAGGCTGCCTCACAGCCGGCGAGCCCCGCGCCAATCACTGTTACTCTACTCATACTTCCTCCGTCTCGGTCTTTTTGGCTGTTTTGCGTGCCGCGCGTTTTTTTGGCGTCTCCTCGCCGGCGGCCTCGTCGCTCTTCTTGGTCGTGCGGCGCGTGGTCTTCTTCTTGGGCGTCTCCTCCGCGTCCGTCTGGGCCGCGGCCTTCTTATTGGTCTTGCGTGTGGTTTTTTTCTTTTCGGTTTCCTCGCCGTCCGCCGTCTCGTCCTTTTTCTTGCGGGTGGTCTTTTTCTTTGCCGCCTTCTTCTCGGCCTCTTCCGCCGCCTTAGCGGCAGCTCGCTCGGCCGCCTTGGCTGCGCGCGCCTCGCGGCGCTGCCGGTTCTTCTCGGCCTCCTCGGGCGACACACCCTCCTTGACCAGTTCCTTATAGGTGCAGCCCTCGCGCAGGCACACGTCAGTGACCTCCTTGGAGTCGCGGTCGGTATGGCGGAACAGCGAGCTGTCACAGACCGGGCACTTGGTCTTGAGCGGCTTATCCCAGGTGATAAACTGACAGGTCGGGTAGGTCTCGCACGAGTAATAGACGTAGCCGCGCGCCGACTTTTTCTTGACGACCTTCGCGCCGCAGACCGGGCAGGCCGCACCGGTATCCTCGGACAGCGGCTTGGTATTGGTGCACTCAGGATAGCCCGGGCAGGCAAGGAACTTGCCGAAACGCCCGGACTTAATGACCATTTTTCGGCCGCACTTCTCGCAGACGATGTCGGTCTCCTCATCCGGGATCTTGATGCGCGTCTTGTCGAGGTCCTTTTCCGCCTGCTCGAGTGCGCCGGCAAAGCCATCGTAGAAGCTGTGCAGCAGCTGGACATAGGGCACCTTACCGGCTTCGACCTCATCCAGCTCGTGCTCCATGTTGGCTGTGAACTCATAGTCCGCAACCGATTTAAACTTATCTACCAGCAGGCCGGTCACGCCCTCGCCGAGCGGCGTCGGGCGCAGGCTGCGGTTCTCCTTGTTGACATAGTCGCGGTCCAGGATGGTAGCAATGGTCGGCGCATAGGTCGACGGGCGGCCGATGCCCTTTTCCTCCATCGCGCGGATCAGCGATGCCTCGGTGTAGCGCGCGGGCGGCTGGGTGAAGTGCTGGGCCGGCTCGATCTTGTCGGCCGTGAGCGGGTCGCCCTCGGCAAAAGCCGGCAGCGGCTTACCCGATTCGTTCTTGTCGGCCTTCTCGCCCTGCTTGTCATCGTCGGTGCTCTCCTCGTAGACCGCGGTGAAGCCCGGAAAGGCGACCGTATGGCCGGAAGCGCGGAAAACATGCCCCTCGCACGTGATATCCGCCGAGATGGTATCCAAGATGGCGTCCGCCATCTGGCAGGCGACAAAGCGCGACCAGATCAGTTTATAGAGTTTATACTGGTCGGGCGAGAGCTGATCCTGGACCGATTCCGGAGCAATCTGCACATTAGACGGTCGAATGGCTTCGTGCGCATCCTGTGCGCCGCCTTTGGTCTTAAATACACGCGGCTTGCCGGGATAAAACGCCTCTCCATAGCGGTTCTTGATGTAGTCTGCTGCCGCAGCGGTCGCCTCGTCGGACAGGCGCAGCGAGTCGGTTCGCATGTAGGTGATCAGACCGGTCAGGCCATACTCGCCGCCGAGGTCCACGCCTTCATAGAGTTCCTGCGCCACGCTCATGGTGCGCCTTGGCACCATATTCAGCTTGCGGGATGCTTCCTGTTGCAAGGTGGAGGTGGTAAACGGGGGCGCCGCCGACTTCTTTTTCTTGCCCTTTTTGATGGCCGCGACTAGGAAAGATTTCCCGGTGACGTCGTCTACAATCTTGCGGGTCTGCTCTTCATTTTTAAGCTCAACCTTGCCGTCCGGCTCGCCATAATAGCGCGCCGTGAACACGCCGCCCGACTGCGTGCGCAGCGCGGCCTCGATCGACCAGTACTCCTCGGGCTGGAAAGCGCGGATCTCGTTTTCCCGGTCTACGACCAAGCGGGTTGCGACCGACTGCACCCGGCCTGCGGACAGGCCGCGCTTGACCTTGCGCCACAGGAAGGGCGACAGGCGGTAGCCCACGATGCGGTCCAAGATGCGGCGCGCCTGCTGTGCGTCTACCAGATCCAAATCAATGTCCCGTGGGTGCTCAATGCCGTATCGGACGGCCTTTTTGGTGATCTCATTGAAGGTCACACGCTTGTACTCGCCCTCCTTGAGTCCCAGGAGGGTCTTGAGATGCCAGGAGATCGCCTCACCCTCGCGGTCAGGGTCGGTCGCGAGATAGACAAAGTCGGCCTCCTTGGCCGCTTTGCGCAGGTCGGCAATAATCTTGTCCTTGCCCTCAATCGGGCCGTATTCAGGCTTAAAATCGTGCTCAAGATCGACGCCCATGGTCTTTCTCGGCAGGTCACGCAGATGCCCCATCGAGGCTTTGACCACATAGTCGCTACCCAGATACTTGCCAATGGTCTTGGCCTTGGCAGGGGACTCCACGATTACCAGTTTTGACATAGTATTCCTCCACTCATGTGTTCTATCACAAACGGGGCCGGGCCCCGGAACGATGAATTCAAATAAAACGGCAGTGCCCTGCCTTTTGTTCTGCGATGCCCTCCAGTTCGAGCAGCACCAAGGCCGCCGCGACCTCTGCGGCCGGCAATCCGGTCGCCTCGCTGAGTGCGTCCACGGTGTCCGCGCCTGCGGCCAACGCCTCCGCTACCTGCCGCTCACTGCCGTCCAGGTAATCGGGCAGCGCGTGGGCTGTGTCCGGTTTCGCCGGCTCCTGGCGCACTTCCGGTTTTGCCTTGGGCGCCGGCGCCGGATCTGGTGCACCGCGGCGCTCCACGCGGATCGGCTGTACCCGCCGCTCTTCAGGCTCCGGCGCGGGCAGGCTGCCATAGCCGCCCAGCTCTCGCAGCCAGACTTTGCGGATGAGCGCCTCCTGCGGCGGCTCCCCGAGCATAGGGGCGAGCTCATGGACAATGTCCATCGGGCTTGTCGCAATGCGCGCGATCTCATCCCGGATAAGCTGGTTGCAGCCCACAGAACCCGGCACGTCGAGCGGCCCCGGCACGGCAAACACTTCCCGCCCCTGGTCAAACGCCCGGCGGGCCGAAATCATCGCGCCCGAGCGCGCCGGCGCCTCGACGATCAGCGTTGCGGCCGACAGGCCGCTCAAAATACGGTTGCGGATTGGAAAGCGGAACCCTTCATGGGGTGTGCCCGGCGGATTTTCGC
Organism: Candidatus Butyricicoccus avicola; assembly: GCA_019119435.1. Lineage (GTDB taxonomy): Bacteria > Bacillota > Clostridia > Oscillospirales > Butyricicoccaceae > Butyricicoccus > Butyricicoccus avicola. Next base: position 2,162 of record DWWZ01000082.1, on the reverse strand, counting down.
TAATCACTGCGCCGGCTAACATGATATCGCCCATGAGGTAACGGTTTTCCGGCGGATAGCACAGGTCTACCCCGCCTGCAAGCACGGCGACCGTCGCGCCATCCGCCTTGAGGCAGCCGCGATGCGCCGCGCTGTCAATGCCGCGCGCCATACCCGAAATGATGGTAAAACCAGCCTTGGCCAGCGCTGCGCTGAACCGCTCAGCCATGCGCAGGCCATAGGCAGAGCACGACCGTGTCCCGACAATCGTGATCCCAGGCATGCGGTCAAAATCGGGCAGCCTCCCCCGCACGTACAATACCGGCGGCGGATCATCGATCTCGCGCAGCCGGTCGGGGTACGCGCTGTCTTCTATGGTGATAATCTGGATCTTCTTCTCTTCGCAGGCGCGCAGGATGGCCTGTGCGCCCGATAAATCCTTGTCGCACAGCGCGTCGGTCTGCCGCTTGTTTAGCCCCGCCCGGATGAGCTGCGTGCGGTCGGCCCCGTACAAAAACTCCGGCGTGCCGAAGGACTCTGTCAGCCTGCGGATGGTGCCCGCTCCCAAATCGTCCCGGCTTGCCAGCCACAGCCAGTATACGCGCTTTGACATGGTTTATCCTCCTTTTTTTGTCATCTCCCAGATCAGAATTGCGGCCGCAACGCCCGCGTTGAGCGACTCGGCTCGGCCCGCCATGGGAATGATCAGTTTCTGATCGCACAGGGCAAGCGCCTCCGGCGTGACCCCATTGCCTTCGTTGCCGATGATGACGGCCGAATGTTTGGGCAAGCCCTCGGGCGGCAGGGGCACACTGTCCGGTTCAAGCGCTGCGGCATAGACCGGAATCCCCCGTGCGTGCAGCGCGGAGACAGCCTCCGCCAGGGGCATCTGGCAGGCCGGCTGCCGGAACGCGGCTCCCATCGTAGCGCGCACTACCTTGGGCGCTGTCGGGTCGGTGCAGCCCTCGCACAGGATCACGAGATCGAGCGCAAACGCATCGGCCGTGCGCAAAATGGTTCCCAGATTGCCTGGGTCCTGAATACCGTCGAGCAGGATGGCGCGCCCAACCTGCGCAAAATCTATGGCCTGTCTGACCGGCCGCACGCAGGAGAACAACAGCCCCTGCGGCGTCTCAACATCGGTCGCCGCCGCAAACAGCGCGGCGTTTGCAGTATACAGGGCTGCGCCCTGCGCGCTGGCGCGGGCGATCAGCGCTGCATCGGCCTCCGCTCCTTCCCGCACGAGCACGGCGCGCACCGGGATGCCCGAGCGCAGCGCCTCATCTAACATTTTTTCTCCCTCACAGACCATCTCGCCGGTCTTCAGCCGGTATTTCTTTTCCCGCGCCAGCCGTGCCAGATGGCGGAGCGTCGTGTTCTGCCGGCTCGTAATCTGTATAAACTCCATGTTGCCTCTCTAACTGAAACAATATGCCGAAAGCCTGCGCGCTGTCCGTCAGCATGCAGGCTTTTGAGATTTTTTAACTTGGCAAGCTTTCTTCACAAGCTTTCTTCGCAATCCGTCCTACCGCGCCCCCGCGCAATCCTTCCGCGCTGCGCGGACAAAAATAGTACGGCGCGGCCGATCTGCGTGCGCCGCAGTGTAACCGTTCGAAACCGCTATACTATATTATATAAAAGCAGATTGTCCGGGTTCTGTCAAGAGATGTCCTCTCTTTTTTGCGCCGCACAGAGATACGAAAAAATGCCTGCCGGTCACTTATTATATCACACGTAATCATTTTTGCAAGCCAAAACGCGCCAATGTCCACTTGGACCTTGCGCGTGCACGACAAAGAGCCATTGGAAAACCCAATGGCTCTTTCTGCACACAAACTGATGCGTGATCTGTGTCAGTGGTCGCCGTTAAACTCGTGTACGGCGTCGATCATCGCGACGATGTTCTCGACCGGGGTGCCGCACTGCACGATGTGGATGGAGTTGAAGATATAGCCGCCGTCGGGGGAGAAGATCTCCAGGCGCTCGAGGACCTGCTTGCGGACCTCCTCCGGGGTGCCGAAGGGCAGGACCTGCTGGGTGTCGATACCGCCACCCCAGAAGGTGATATCCTTGCCGTAGGTCTCCTTGAGGTGCTTGGCGTCCATGCCGGCTGCAGAGCACTGGACCGGGTTGAGGGCGTCGAAGCCGGCCTCGATAAACAGCGGGATGATCGGGTCAACCGC
>DWWZ01000011.1 GCA_019119435.1 Candidatus Butyricicoccus avicola | reverse complement strand
GTCGTCGGCCTGGCCGTGGCCATTGGCATCGGCATCACCCAGGTTGAGGGCTCGCTTGGCGGTTTTCCGACCTGGGTCGACACGGTGTTCGGCAGCTCGCCGGTCGTCGTCGCGACCATTGTCGCCATCATTCTCAATCTGACCCTGCCCAAGGAGGCAAAGAAATAAAGCTGCGCCCCGGTCCCGCTTGCACAGAGCGGGACCTTTTTGTGCCCGTGCCTGCATTGGGGCAGAGAGAAGGCCGCTCCCGTGCATGGGAGCGGCCTTCTCCTGTCCTGTTTATTTGGGTGTATACGGGGTGCCTTCCAGCGGCAGCGAAGTGCGGAACTTGCCGTCGAGCTTGTAGTATGCGCCCTGCACGGCAGGCGCTGTCGGAATGGAGGTGATCTCACCGATGCCGACCGCGCCGCAGGCCAGGTCGGGCTTATTCTTCTCGATCAGGATGGCCTGGACGTCGGGCGTCTTGTTGGCGCGGAACAGGCCGAGCTGCCCCAACCGCAGCGTCGGGCGGCCCTCCTGGAGCGGGAATCGCTCGGTCAAAGCATAGCCCAGGCTCATCACAACACCGCCCTCGATCTGCCCTTCGCAGGCGTTGGGGTTGATGGCACGGCCGACATCATGGGCGGCCACGACCTTCTCGATGGTGCCGTCCTCATTCAGCAGCACGACCTGGGTGGCATAGCCATAGGCCACATGCGAGACCGGGTTGGGCTTGTCCGCGCCCATGGGGTCGGTCTTGGCCAGGTATTCGCCCAGAAACTCCTGGCCCTCCAGGTCGTCCAGGGTGCCCGTGCCGCGGGCCTCGACCAGCTTGACGCAGGCGCGGCGGCAGGCTTCTCCAGTAATCAGCGTCTGGCGTGAGCCCGACGTATCGCCCGAGTTCGGCGCCGTGTTGGTCTGGGCAGCCACATAAACCATACGGTCGGCCGGCTCGCCCGTGGTCTCGCAGGCGATCTGGGTCAGCACGGTGCCCAGGCCCTGCCCGATGCACGACGCGCCCGCGCGGATGTGGATCTTGCCGCCCTCGATGGTCAGGCGGCAACGGCCCCAGTCGGCCAGACCCACGCCCACGCCCGCGTTCTTCATGGCGCAGGCGATGCCCGCGCGCGGATGGGCCTCGAAGATATCCTTGACCGCCTCGAGCGTCTCGACCAGGGCCGTGCCCGCAAAGGCAACCTGCCCGTTGGGCAGCACCTGCCCCGGACGGATGGCGTTGCGGTAGCGGATCTCCCAGGGCGAGATGCCGACCATCTCTGCCAAAAGGTTCAGGTTGCACTCGGTGGCAAAGCAGGTCTGGGTCACGCCGAAGCCGCGGAAGGCGCCCGCCGGCGGATTGTTGGTGTATACGGCCACGCCGTCGATGTCCACATTCTGGTAGTTGTACGGCCCGGCGGCATGGGTGCAGGCGCGCTGCAAGACCGGGCCGCCGAGCGAGGCGTAGGCACCGGTATCTGCCACGACGCGCACGCGCGTGCCGACCAGGATGCCGTTCTCGTCGCAGGCGGTGGTGCAGTCGATGGACATCGGGTGGCGCTTGGGATGGACCAGAATAGACTCGGCACGGGTCAGCTTGACCTTGACCGGGCGGCCAGTCAGATAGGCCAGGAGGGCCGCGTGGTGCTGCACCGACATGTCCTCTTTGCCTCCAAAGCCGCCGCCGACCAGCGCATTGATGACGTGCACCTGCTCTTCGGGCAGGCCGAGCATCATAGCGCACTCGTGCTGGGTGGTGTACACGCCCTGGTCAGACGACCAGATGGTCACGACATTCTCGTTGTGGTCAAAATCGGCGACCGCGCACTCGGGCTCCATGAAGGCGTGCTCGGTGAAGGGCGTCTCATAGTGCTTGGTGACCACGTACTTGGCCCCCGCGATCGCGCCGTCCGGGTCGCCGCGCTTCAGGCGCTCGTGGGCCAGGATATTGCCGCCGCGGTGGACAAGCGGCGCGCCCTCCTGCATGGCCGTATGCGGGTCAAAGACCGGCGTCTTGACGTCATACTCCACCCGGACGAGCTTTTTGGCCTGCTCGACGGCCTCCAGGCTCTCGCCGCACACGAGGGCGATGGCGTCGCCCAGGTAGTGGGTGTAGCCGAAAATCGGGATCAGGGTGTCCCAGTCATGCTTGACGTGGCCGACCTTGTTTTCGCCCGGGATGTCGGCCGCCGTCACCACGCGCACGATGCCCGGCACCTTTTCGGCCGCGCTCGTGTCGATGGCGCGCACGACCGCGCGCGGGTAGGCAGCCCGGACAGCCGAGCCGTAGAGCATGCCGGGCAGGTCAATGTCGTCGGCGTACACGCCGGTGCCCAGCACCTTCTCGCGCACGTCGATGCGGTGCACATGCTGGCCGCCCACGCCGGTGATAGGCGGGACGTCGGGGATCTTGCCGCCGCTCCGCTTGATCTCGGCCGCGATCTCGACCGCGTCGATGATCTTCTTGTAGCCCGTGCAGCGGCAATAGTTGTTGCGCAGGGCAAAGGCGATCTCGTCGCGGGTCGGATTCAGGTTTTGGTCCAAAAGTGCCTTGGCGCACAGCACCATGCCCGGGATGCAGAAGCCGCACTGCACGGCGCCGGCCTGGCCGAAGGCATAGACATAGAGCTCCTTCTCGTCGTCGGCCAGGCCCTCGACCGTCTGCACGGTCTTGCCGTCCACGCGCGACAGCTTTTGCACGCAGCACTTGGTTGGCTTGCCGTCGACCAGCACCGTGCAGGTGCCGCAGGCGCCCTCCGAGCAGCCGTCCTTGACCGACTTGAGCCCCAGCTCATGCCGGAGCACGTTCATCAGGCGCTTGTCGGTCTCCGAGGCGTAGGGTACGCCGTTGATCGTCAGGGTATACATGATGGGATTCACCTCATTTTCTTTCGCGCAATGTACTGTCCGCACCCGGTCCGGCGCAACGCCCCGCCCTGTACGGCGTGGATGCCGCGCAGGAACACGTCGCGCACCGAACCTGCCGTCCGGAAGCCCTCGAACGGGGTATAGTCGCAATTGTGATGCTGGTTTGCAGCCGAGATTGTGAAGTCGGCCTTGGGGTCATAGATGACAACGTCGGCGTCCTTACCCGGTGTCAGGCTGCCCTTGCGGTCCCAAACGCCGAACATCTTGGCCGGATTCTCGGCCAGCATGCGAATAAGGTCGGACGCCTGGATGCGGCCCGTGGCCACCGCCGCCGTGTACATAACAGTCGGGCGGTGCTCAATGCCAGGCATGCCGTTCGGGATCTTGGTAAAGTTATCCTGTCCCATCTCCTTCTGTCCCTTGAAATTAAAGGAGCAGTGGTCGGTCGACAGGATATCGATCTCGCCGTTCTCCAGCGCCTGCCACAGGGCGTCCTG
>DWWZ01000081.1 GCA_019119435.1 Candidatus Butyricicoccus avicola | reverse complement strand
CAAGCGCGGAAAATTCATCTACTATGAACTCAACCTCTCGGTCGTGGACGAAATCCTCGGCTGGCTGTCCTCTTTGAAAGGAGACGAACCGAAATGAAACGCATCCCAAAATTGCAGGTCGCCGTGTGGGTTTTGGCCGCCGTGCCCGTCCTGCTGGCTCTGGTATTTTATCCCCATCTTCCCGCTTCCATCCCCATGCAGTGGGACTTCGGCGGCAAGGTCGGCTATGAGCCCAAGTGGCATCTCTTTCTCGTCGCAGCGCTCAGCCCGCTCTTTGCCGTGCTCTTCCCCGTCCTGCCCAAGATTGATCCCCGGCGTAAGAACTACGACCGGTTTGCCCCGTCCTATTTGATGTTTCAGCTGATGCTCATCCTGTTTATCTGCTTGATGGTCGGTATCGTACTTATCGAGAGCCTGCATCCAGGTACGGTCAGCGTCGGGCGAACCGTCTGTCTGTTTTTGGGGATCCTGTTTGCCGTACTCGGCAATATGATGCCCAAGTTTCGACAAAACTACTTCTGCGGCATCAAAACGCCTTGGACCTATGCAGATGAAACCGTGTGGGTACGCACCCACCGGCTGGCCGGCCGGTTATTCTTTGCAGCCGGACTACTTGGTATTGTCTCGGCCTTCCTGCCGAACGAAATCGCCATGGCGGTACTCTTTTTCGTGCCGCTGCTGATCGCCGTAATCCTCCCCGTCGTTATGAGCTATGTCTGGTATCGCAGGCGCCATCCCGAGGCATGAGCGCGCCTCCCAATCTGCCTGCTCCCATCCTCCGCGCCGCCAGTATCCTGCCGGCGCGCTTTTCTTGCCCCTGGTTATCTATTCGGTCATCTGGCAAAATATTCATAATTTCCTGCATCACTCCCGCTTTCTGCGGCAAATAAATGCAGGATTTCCTGCATATAAAAAGTTTTTTATGCAATTTGTCCGATTCTCCGGGCGCTTTCCCCTATGATTTTATTGCATATTTCACCATTTTATCACGCAAAAGAAATTGATTCTATCCGTCCCGCGTGATAAAATAAAGGCATTCGAGAGAACCTGTTCGGATGCGGAGGCCGCATCCAAAAAGCCAATCTATGGAGGTCGAAAGTTATGTTCAAGAGCGAATATCTCAATCGCGTTTACGAGGGCCTGGCTGCCCGCAATGCGCACGAGCCTGAGTTCCTGCAGGCCGTCCGCGAGGTCTTCGAGTCCCTGGAGCCGGTCGTTGCCGCCCGCCCCGAGATCGAGAAGAACGGCATCATGGAGCGCATCGTTGAGCCCGAGCGCATCGTAAACTTCCGCGTATCGTGGGTAGACGACGCTGGCAAGGTCCAGGTCAACCGCGGCTGGCGCATCCAGTTTAACTCCGCCATTGGCCCCTACAAGGGTGGCCTGCGCCTGCATCCCTCTGTCAATCAGTCCATCATCAAGTTCCTGGGCTTTGAGCAGATCTTCAAGAACAGCCTGACCGGCCTGCCCATGGGCGGCGGCAAGGGCGGCTCTGACTTCGACCCCAAGGGCAAGAGCGACGGCGAGATCATGCGCTTCTGCCAGTCCTTTATGACCGAACTGTTCCGCCACATCGGCCCGGACACCGACGTTCCGGCTGGCGATATCGGCACCGGCGCACGCGAGATCGGCTATATGTTCGGCCAGTACAAGCGCCTGCGCAATGAGTTCACCGGCGTACTGACCGGCAAGGGCCTGTCCTTTGGCGGCTCGCTGGCGCGTACCGAGGCAACCGGCTACGGCGTATGCTACTATATGAAGGAAATGCTGGCTGACATGGGCGAATCCTTCGAGGGTAAGAAGGTCGTCATCTCCGGTTCGGGCAATGTTGCCATCTACGCTTGCCAGAAGGCAACCCAGCTTGGCGGCAAGGTCATCGCGATGAGCGACTCCAACGGTTATATCGTGGATGAGAACGGTATCGATTACAAGGTCATGCAGGAGATCAAGGAAGTCAAGCGCGCCCGCATCAAGACTTACCTGGACTACGTCCCCTCTGCCAAGTATGTTGAGGGCTGCCGCGGCATCTGGTCTGTTGCTTGCGACATCGCGCTGCCCTGCGCAACCCAGAACGAGCTCAACGGCGACGAGGCAAAGGCTCTGATTGCAAACGGCGTCAAGGCGATCGCCGAGGGCGCGAACATGCCCTGCACCCCGGAGGCCGTCGAGGCATTCCAGGCAGCCGGCGTCAAGTTTGGCCCGGCCAAGGCTGCAAACGCTGGCGGCGTTGCGACCTCTGGCCTGGAGATGAGCCAGAACAGCCAGCGCCTGTCCTGGACCTTCGAAGAGGTCGATGCCAAGCTGCATGACATCATGGTCAACATCTACAAGTCCTGCAAGGACGCTGCTGCGCGCTACGGCATGGAGGGCAACCTGGTTGCCGGCGCCAACATCGCGGGCTTTGAGAAGGTCTGTGACGCAATGCTGTGGCAGGGCATCGCATACTAATTCCTATCCCTGAAAACCCAGCACAAAACGAAAGAGCGAGGCTATTGCTTCGCTCTTTTTTTGCGCTGCACGCCGCTTTTGTGGGCGTGCAGTCACCATTTGCGGTATAAGTCCCGCGATTTGAGCCCATTTTGGCGGGCCAGCTTGCGCCAGTGCCATTCCCCGAGCAGCTTATATGCCGTGCGTGAAATCCGGGGCGAGAGGAATATATCTTCCCCCGCGCCGCCGCAGCGAATCTGTCCGGCAAGCGCGCGCAGGTTCTCGGTCAGCACCGATGACAGACCAGACTTGGCGGTCTCCAGCAGCATCGGCCCGCCGCCAATGCCCAAAGCCTGTCCCCAATCCAAGCCGCAGTGTGCGCTCCAATGCTGGACAGACTGGGCAGCCCACTGGCACTGGCTGCCCTCATAAAACCCACAGTTGATGACCGCATAGACGTGGCAACCAGAACCAGCGGACGCGCCCGCCTCGGCCGCCCGCATCCAGGCCAGGACATGTGAGGGGATACTGTCAAAGTAGAGGGGGAAAGCCAGCACGGCCGCCTGCGCTGTCCGCAAGGCGGCGGCCGCTTCCTTCCCCTGCATGACTAGGTCAAACCAGTGCACTTTCTCGCCCGCAAGCTGCCCGGCAAGCGCCTCCAGCAGCATGTGCGTTGCACTGTCGGTCCGCTTGGGGCTGCCGTAAAGCAGTAAGATATCCTGCATTATAAGATCACCTCCCACGTCTCGGTATCCTGCACAAACTGTATCCCAAACTGATGCAGGTCCAGGTTGGTCGCAATCGCCGTCACCGTGCACCGCGCCGTGGCCATTTCTTCCGGCGTGCAGTCACCGTAAAAGTAGACCGACAGGCGCATCTCATTCTGGTATCGCCTCTGATGGTGCATCTGGGCGTTTCGGACACTGAAATATGGGTGCATATAGGCCAGGCTCCTGTCAATCACATTCTTGACAAAGGGGCTGAACGTGCCATAGACGCACCGGCTGATCAAGATAAGGTGGTCACAGTGCCCGAGCACCGGGCCCAGGTCCTGATACGCATCAGGGATGACGCAGCAGCCCGGCGTCTTAACCCAGCAGCCAAAGCAGCCAACACAGCGGTGGATCGGCTTCTGTGGGCTCAGGATCGTGCGCTCGGGCATCGTCTCCCAGGCTGCCGGCGTCTCCGGCAAATCATGTACCAATAGTTCCATGGTGGTTCTCCCTCCTTCGCTTGCAGGCCTTGACATGCGGTCGCCATGTCTCCGCCAGCCTGCGCGATTCCAGCATTTTTTGCAGGGTCTTGTTGTGGGTCCAGTCGTCCAACCCCGCCTGCGACAGGAACGCGAGCGTCTCGGCCGGGAAGCGTACCCCGCACACGGACAATGCCCAGGCCACGCCCATGCGCGCGTTGTACCCCTTGGCCGGGATGCCGCACAGGGCGGACAGCGTGCGCGTGAGATCGTCTGCGCCTGCAAACAGATGCAGCAACATAACCGCGCCAAAGCGCGCGGCAAACTCATCTTCCGTGTGCAGATACGGCTGTATAAATCCCCACCAGGCCACACGGTCTGTCAGGTCAAATGAGCCGCACACACAGTCGCACACGGCCCAATTATCGATCTGCGGCACAAACTCTGCCGTGCGCGCAAAGCGCTCCTCCAGCACCATGGGAGCCGTCGCGATCACGATGCCGCGGAGCATGGTCTCCTCATACCACCGGTCGGGCGCTGGGTCATCCAGCCAGGCGCGGAAATCTGCCCGCGCGATCTGTCCTGCAATGCGGCGCACGGCCGGCATGCGCACGCCCAGGATGTTATCCTGGCCGGGCACCAGCTTGCTCTGGAATGCCTGATAGGCCGTATCCTGTGCCGCGAGAAGCGCCTGTACAGTTTGCTGCCGTGTCATTCCTGTCCCTCCTCCGGAGCGATCAGGCCCAGATTGGCCTTCCACTGCAGCACCCGCCGCACCGCATCGTTGATCGTCTGCTCGTCGATCTTCCCGGCCTGGACCGCGTCCAGCACAGCCTGATACTGCGTGGCAAAATCGGAGGAGAGCAGCAGGTCGTTCCCCGCCTGAACCGCCAGCACGGCGGCCTCCCCGCTGGAGGCGAACTGCACGATGGCATCCATGGCGAGGTCATCGGTCAAGATCACGCCGTCAAAGTCTAGTTCATCCCGCAGGAGCTGATGGATGTTGCGGCTCAGCGATGCCGGATTGTGCGCGTCAAACGCCTGCACGATGTTATGGCTGACCAGGATAGCGTCCGCCCCCTGCCGGATGCCTGCGGCAAAGGGTAGGAAATCGCTTTCCCGGAAGGAATTCTCCGGCCGGGCATCGGTCACAAGCGCCGTGTGCGTGTCGCCATTCGGGCCATAACCCGGAAAGTGTTTGAGTACGCTGCCCATGCCATCCTGCTGCATGGTGCGCACTACCACGCCGACATAGCTTGCCGTCTCGGACGCATCTTTTCCAAACGTTCGGGCGTACATGAAGTCTGCCGGATCGGTCGAGACATCGGCGACCGGGGCCAGGTTGACATTGACCCCCAGCGCCTGCAGGAAGCGGTCCTTCTCGGCGGTATCAGACTCGATGGCCTCCATCCCGCCCGCAGCGTAAACCTCCTGCGGCGACTCAAAGGGCCAGCTGCGCAGGGACTTGTATCGGCTGGCGCGCACGACCGTCCCGCCCTCCTCATCGGTGCCAATGAGGAGCGGGATCTCTGTCGCCGCCTGATAGGATGCAACCGTCTGCGCGACTTCATCCTGTGTCTTGTTCTCAAAATCGCGGGCAAAGAGCACCAGGCCCGCCGGGCTGCTCTGCCGGACAAATTCAGCGGTGCCGCTCTCCGGGCAGCGCACCCAGAACATCTGCGCTACCTTTTCTTCCAGCGCCATGTCTTGCAGGAACGTATCCATTGGATGCGTCCCCAGGGTATCGGACGCATCCGGTGGCGCCGGCTCCGCCGTCTGCTCGGTCTGTGGAGCCGTCTGCTCGGGTTGGGACGCCAGCGGCGCCTGCTCCGAAGCGTTCTCCCCGGACGGCATGGTGGGGCTCGCCGCAGGAAACACAAACACAAACGCAAATATGCTGACGGCAGCTAATAGCAGCGCACACAACAGGGCGGACTTCCGTTTCATGTCGTTGTCTCCTCCTTTTGATTCGTATGAGTTTAGAATTTAATTATACCACATCCAGGCAAGTATGTTATAATAGATGCGGAATTTTTTCAAAGGAGTTTACTTATGAAACAAACCGTCGGGCGCTTTGCCCCTTCGCCTAGCGGGCGGATGCATCTGGGCAACGTACTGTGCGCCCTGCTTGCCTGGCTGTCCGCGCGCAGCCAGAACGGGAGCTTTATCCTGCGCATCGAGGACCTGGACCCGGACCGCTGCCCGCGCCGCTATGCCGACCTAATCGAGGACGACCTGGCCTGGCTGGGGCTGACCTGGGATGCCGGCGGCTCCAAGGGCGGGCCGGACGGCTCCTATTATCAGAGTGCGCGCACGGCCATCTATCAGCACTATTTTGACCGGCTCCAGCAGGAGGGGCTGGTCTATCCCTGCTTCTGTTCGCGTGCGGCCTTGCATGCGGCCTCCGCGCCACACCTGTCCGACGGCCGCGTGGTCTATCCGGGCACCTGCCGCGGCCTGACCGCCGCGCAGGTGGCAGAAAAGTGCAGGGTCCGGCGCCCGGCCATGCGCCTGCGCGTGCCGGACGAGACCATTGCCTTCACCGACGGCCTGCAAGGCCCCTGCACCGAATCCCTGCCCACCGAATGCGGCGACTTCATCATCCGCCGCTCGGACGGCGTATTTGCCTATCAACTGGCCGTCGTGGTGGACGATGCGCTTGAGGGCGTGACCGAAGTCGTGCGCGGCCGCGACCTGCTCGGCTCGACCGCGCGGCAGATCTGGCTGCACCGGCAGCTGGGCTTTGCCCCGCCGGACTTTGTCCATATCCCGCTGCTGAACGATGCCGACGGCCGCCGCCTGTCCAAGCGCGATGCTGACCTCGACCTTGGCGTGCTACGCACACGCTTTTCCCCAGCCCAGCTGACCGGCGCGCTCGCCCATGCCGCCGGCCTCATCGACCGGCCCGAGCCGGTCACGCCCCGGGAACTCATCCCAGAGTTTTCCTGGTCCAAGGTCCCAGCCGGCGATCTCTGCCTGCCCGCCGGCTTTTTTTGATGCAGATATCTGCAATTGAATCCGGCCTCCCGCTATGCTATAATCAAAAAAACGTCCTCAGAAAAAGAAGGAGGCATGAGAACAGCCTATGATCGACCGTATTAACCTGGATATCCTGCGCTGCCTGCGCGAGAACGCGCGCTGCAAGGCCTCTGAAATCAGCCATAAAGTCAATCTGTCAGTCTCCGCGGTCATCGAGCGCATCCACCGCATGGAGGCCGCGGGCATCATCCGCCAATACACGGTCATCCTGGATCCCAAGCAGGTGGGCAACGACCTGACCGCGCTCATGGAGGTCAGCCTGGAGCACCCCAAATATTATGATGGGCTGGTCGAAATGATCCGTCAGCATCCGAATGTGGCGGAGTGCCACTATTTGACCGGCGAGTTTGACTTCCTGCTCAAGATCATTACCGACTCCTCGGCCAGCCTCGAGCAGATCCATCGCACCATCAAGAGCGTGCCCGGCGTCTCGGCCACAAAAACCCATTTCGTCCTCAAAACCATCAAGGAAGAATTCGCCGTGCTGCCCGACCGGCCCGAATAGGCCCGGCAGCCGATACAGCACAAAAAGAGGGTAGACATCTCGGTCTACCCTCTTTTTGATTTCCTGTTTTCTTGCCGCGCGTGCACCGCAGCAGCGATCAGGCTTCGTCTTCCCCGCGAATTTCAACCTCGTCCATCGAGATCATCTCATGGCACACGCTGACAATGACCACTTCCCCGTGCTGGTTGCGGCATTCGCCCTTGATCGTACAGACGTAAAACCGTCCCTTCTCCCGCGCCTCGATCAGCTCAATGTTGGCGGTAATGGTGTCGTTATAGTAGACCGGCTTTAAAAACTTGGTGCTCTGGTCAACAAAAATCGCCCCAGGCCCCGGCAGGCTCATGCCCATCGCGGTCGAGATAAAGCTGGCCGGAATATTTCCATGCACGATGCGCTTGCCATACCGCGTGCGCCGCGCAAATTCTTCGTTGACGTGCAGGCCGTTGAAATCACCCGTAATGCCCGCGAACGCATAGACATCGCTCTCCGAAATGGTCTTGGAGAACGAGGCGCGGTCGCCGATATGAAACACCTTTTTTTCTGCCATGGGATCGCTTCCTTTCCGATAGACTAGCAGCTCGGACTGCCTTCTCTCTTGTGTCCATTATACGCCCCCGCGGCGCCCCCTGTAAAGCAAAATTCACCTTGACAAGGCAAGGCGCACGCTGTATGATTATGATATCAAATTGATATCAAGAAACGGAGTGATCTTCCATGACCGAAAACAAGCCGCTGGATACAGAATCTCCCAGCCAGGAAAAGCTGCTGCATGCGGCAAATGGCTTTGCCGTCCTGCTGCTCGATCTTATTCTGAGCCTCGCCGCCATTGCGGCCATCGTGCTGGGCGCCATCGCGCTGGGCGGCCAGGCCGCCACGCGCGGCCCGGCTGTCGGCGCGGTCCTGCTCGCCTGCGGCATAATCTGGCTGGCCTTGCCGAGCTGGGTCCTGCTGTGCGGCATCAAGGTGCTCAAGCCAAACGAGGCGCTGGTCTTGACCCTGTTCGGGCGCTATGTTGGCACGCTCAAAAGCGAGGGCATCTACTTTGTCAATCCTTTCTGCACGGCGGTCAACCCCACGGCCGAGGCCGTCAACAGCGAGCTCGGAAAAGCCGAAACCGAGGCCGCAGCCAAGGGCAAAGTGGTCCTGCATTCCACGCGCATGAGCAAGAAGATCTCGCTCAAGACCATGACGCTCAACAACGAAAAGCAGAAAATCAACGACCTGCTCGGCAACCCCATCATCATCGGCATTGCGGTCATCTGGCGGGTGTCTGACACGGCCAAGGCGGTTTTCCAGGTGGACAACTACCGCGAATTCCTGTCCATACAATGTGACTCCGCCCTGCGCAACATCGTCCGCCTCTATCCCTACGACACGGCCGAGGAGGGCAGCGACGAGCGCAGCCTGCGCGGCTCCTCGCAGGAGATCTCCGAGAACCTCAAGCAAGAGATCGCTTCCCGCGTCGCCCCGGCCGGCCTGGAAATTCTGGAGGCACGCATCACCCATCTGGCCTATGCCCCGGAGATCGCAGCCGTCATGCTGCAGCGCCAGCAGGCTTCAGCCGTCATTGACGCGCGCAAGATGATCGTGGAGGGCGCAGTCGGCATGGTCGAGATGGCCCTGGAAAAGCTCAGCGAAAACCAGATCGTCGAGCTCGACGAGGAGCGCAAGGCCCAGATGGTGTCCAACCTCATGGTCGTGCTGTGCAGCAGCAAGGACGCCCAGCCGGTGGTCAACAGCGGCACCCTATATTAACCCTTTCACCGAACGGCCGTCCGCAGGGCGGCCGCTCTGCGTCCCCGGGAAACCACTTGACCCGTCCCCCCGGGTCTGCTATCATGGAATCTATGAAATAAAGGAGGTGGCGGTTTGGCGGACAAGGAAAAAGCAAAGAAACAGGTGCCGCTGCGTCTGTCCGCTGCCCTGTATCGCGAAATCGCACAGTGGGCCGAGGACGACTTCCGCTCGATCAACGGCCAGATCGAGTTTTTGCTGACCGAAGCCGTGCGCAAGCGGAAGAAACGCCTCCGCGCCGATGAATTTGAGGACAAGCCATGAAGACACTTGGATATTATAACGGAGAAATCGGGGAAATCGAGGACATGACCGTCCCCATGAATGACCGGGCAAACTATTTTGGCGACGGCGTATACGACGCGACCGTGTGCGTGGGCTATGCCATTAACTTCCTCGAGGAGCATGTAGACCGCTTCTATCGCTCGGCTGCGGCCTTGGGTATTGTAATCCCCTGCGCCAAAAACGACCTATGCGCCCTGCTGCGGGATCTGGTACTGCGGCTGGACAGCCCCGATCAGTTCGTCTACTGGCAGGTCACGCGCGGCACAGCGCCGCGGCGGCACGCCTTTCCCGCCGGACCGGCAAATTTATGGGTGCAGCTGCGCCCGGAAGCACCGGCTGACGCCGGCCAAACCTACCGCCTGGTTTCGGTGCCGGATACCCGGTATCAGCACTGCCATATCAAGACGCTCAATCTCATCCCCTCGGTCCTGGCCGCCCAGAAGGCGGCGCAGCATGGCTGCGACGAAGCGGTCTTCCACCGGGATGGCATTGTTACCGAATGCGCACATTCGAATATCCACATTCTAAAGGATGGCGTCTTCTGCACCCATCCCGCCGACTGCCACATCCTGCCCGGCATCGCCCGCGCACATCTGCTGCGGATATGCGATGCCCTGGGGATTCCCGTCTGCGAGCAGGCCTTCACACTGGAAGACCTGCGGCAGGCCGACGAGGTGATCGTCTCCTCGTCCGGCGAGTGCTGCATGCGGGCACTGGAGCTCGACGGCCAGCCGGTCGGCGGCCGGGCGCCTAAGCTGTTCCGGCGTCTCCACGACGCAGCTTTTCAGGAGTTCTGGGCAGATATCGCGCAGAATAAACCGGCTTCTCTGCGATAAACGCGCAAAAAAACGCGGCCTTTCCCAGACTGGGAAAGGCCGTATTTTTTTGCGTTACTTGAGCAGTTCTGCCCAAAGTTCGGTATAGAGCATATTCGTCTGTTCGGACAAATTGAGGAAGGTCTCAGCATTTTGCAGGGTATCTCCGCTCGGATAGTGGATGGGGTCGTTGCGGATCTCCTCGGGCTGCATCTCATAGACCTCGCGCTGCGGGCTGGAATATCCGATATATTCGGCGTTTGCCGCCGCGGCATCGGTCGAGCACATAAAGTCGATGAAGGCTTCCGCGCCCTCGACGTTCTTGGCGTTCTTGGGAATGCACATCGCGTCCACAAACAGGTTCGTGCCCTCCTTGGGTACGTAAAATGCCAGATCTGGGTTTTCCTCCATCATGGTCACCGCGTCACCGTTGTAGTACGGGGCGGCATACAGTTCTTCATTGGGCAGCTTTTCCAGGATCTGATCCATGAATAGTCCCTGGAAGGTGGTGTTCTTGCCCTGCCGGATGAGCTCGGCTGCCTGCCGCAATTCATCCGCATTCTCGGTGTTCTGGCTGTATCCGAGGTACTTGAGCGCAATGCCGAAGGCATCCCGCGGATTGTCAAACATGGCCACCTGTCCGGCATACTTCTCGTTCCACAGCAGATCCCATGAGCCGATATCTGCGGCATCTACATATTTCGTGTTGTAGATCATGCCTACAACGCCCCAGGTATACGGCACCGAATACTGCTGCTCCGGGTCAAAGGCCAAATGCGTGTACTGCTCATCGATGAGGGAAAAGTTCAGGATATTATCATAGTTGAGCGGCTGGAGCATGTCCTCATCGATCAGGCGGGCGACCATATAGTCCGATGGGATCACGACGTCATAGCTTTCGGTCTTGAGCCGGGCATACATGCTCTCATTGGAGTCAAAAGTCGTATAGACGACCTGATAGCCGGTCTCAGCCTCGAATTGCTCTAACAGGGACTCATCCATGTACTCGCCCCAGTTATACACGTTCACGACCTGCTCCTCGGACGCGCCGCCGCGCAGCAAGCCCCAGAGCGGCCCGCCAACCAAGAACAGGCACAGCACCCCGGCCAGGACGCATTTGCCGATCGGGCGGCTGCGCTTTTTATAGACCGCAGCTGCACGCCGCTTGGAGTCCATGGCGTGGGTCTGCCGGATGTTGATGACCAGAAGCAGGATGAGGATGCACACGAACAGGATGGTGGACACCGCATTGATCTTTGGGCTGATGCGGCGGCGCACCATCGAGTAGATGACGACCGAAAGCGGCTGGCTGGTATTGCCCGCCGTAAAGTAAGAGACAACGAAGTCATCGATCGAGATGGTAAACGCCATGATGGCGCCCGTGACGATGCCGGGCATGATCTCTGGGATAATGACCTTCCAGAAGGCCTGGCGCGGCGTCGCGCCAAGGTCCAGAGCCGCCTCATAGGCATTCTTATCCAACTGGCGCAGTTTTGGCATGACGTTGAGCACCACATAGGGGATACAGAAGGTCACATGCGCCAGAATCAGCGTCAGATATCCCTTCTCGAACGCCAGGAAGCCAAACAGCAGCATGAAGGATACGCCCATGATGGTGTCCGAGGATGACATGGGGATGTTGTTGACCGTCAGGTAAACGCCCCGGCTCCGGCGGCCCATCTTCTGGATACCGATGGCGGCGGCGGTGCCCAGGACGGTGGCAAAAATAGCCGAGATGACCGCGACGAACAGGGTCACATAAAGCGAGTGCAGGATGCGCTCGTCCTGGAACATCTGCACATACCAGTCCAGCGTAAAGCCGTGCCAGGCCACGCGGCTCTTGCTGTCATTGAAGGAGAACAGCATGAGCACAAAGATGGGCGCGTACAGGAGCAGGAATACGATGGCCAGATAAAAATTCTGGATAAACTTTTTCATCAGAGCATCAGCCCCCCTTCCTCGGAGGAGCCGTCATCAAACTTGTTCATGACCCACATGCACAGGAAGATCAGCAGCATCATGACCAGCGCGATGGCCGAGCCGAGCTGCGGGTTATAGGCATTGCCCATGAATTCCAGGTCAATCAGGTCGCCGACCAGCATGTGCTTGCCGCCGCCGAGCAGCTTGGAGATGACAAAGGTGGAGACCGACGGCACAAATACCATGGTCAGGCCAGAGATCACGCCCGGCAGCGACAGCGGGAAAATGACCCGGCGGAACACCGTCCGCATGGGTGCGCCCAGGTCCTGTGCTGCCTCAATGATCTTGGGGTCGAGCTTGATGAGCACGGTGTAGATGGGCAGGACCATAAACGGCAGAAAGTTGTAGACCATGCCCAAAACGACCGCCCCTGACGTATTGATGAGTGGGATATAGTCGAGCGTATAGCCAAAGTGGTTTTGCAGGAACGCAATCAGGCCGATCTGGTTGAAAAATTGGTTGAGAAAGCCCTTGTTCTCCAGGATAGACATCCAGGCATAGGTGCGCAGCAGGAAGTTCATCCACATAGGCAGCATGATGAGCGTCATATAGAGCTGCTGCCGTTGGGGCGGCTGGCGCGACATGAGATACGCCAGCGGGTATCCAAGCGCCAGGCAGATGATGGTCGAGATGAACGCCAGGACGAACGATCGCACAAAAATAGGCCAATAGGTCACGATCTCGCTGAAATTTGCCAGCGTAAATCCGCCCGCGCCGTTCGAGAACGCATAAAGCACGATGAGCAGGATGGGGCAAATGATAAAAATGACCATCCATACGCCGTAAGGATATGCCAGATTCTTTTTCAATTTGCCGCCTCCATCTTTTGTGCCGTGGGCACGGATTTGTGCATAATATGGATGTCATAGGGGATGACCGACAGACCGACCGTCTTGCCGGCTGGCTCGCACAGCGTCGAGTGCACCGTAAACGTGAAGTGTTCGGTGCGCACCATCATCTCATAGTGCACGCCCTTGAACACGATGGATTCTACAGTGCCGATCAGCTGGGCCTCGCTGTCCGGTGTGATCTTGAGGTCCTCGGGCCGGATAACGACATCGACCGGCGTATCCTCGCCGAACCCCTCGTCCACGCACGCAAAATCGTGCCCGCAGAAATGTACCAGGCGGTCGCGGCGCATGATGCCGGGCAGGATGTTGGATTCGCCGATGAAATCGGCTACGAACGCATTGACCGGCTCATTATAGATATCTGTCGGCGTGCCGATCTGCTGGATGTCACCACGGTTCATGACCACGATGGTGTCCGACATGGTCAGCGCCTCCTCCTGGTCATGGGTGACGTAAATAAAGGTGATGCCGGTGGACTGCTGGATGCGCTTGAGCTCGATCTGCATCTCCTTGCGCAGCTTGAGGTCCAACGCGCCGAGCGGCTCGTCGAGCAGCAGCACGCGCGGCTCCATGACCAAAGCGCGCGCAATGGCAACGCGCTGCTGCTGGCCGCCCGACAGCGAGGTCACGTCCCGCATCTCAAACCCCTTCAGCCCCACCAGGGCCAGCATGCGCGAGACCTTCTGCTCGATCTCGCTTGCGGGCAGCTTGCGGATATGCAGGCCAAAGGCTATGTTTTCTGCAACGTTCAGGTGCGGGAACAGCGCATAGCGCTGGAACACCGTATTGATCTCCCGCTTATACGGCGGCACGTCGTTGATGCGCTTGCCCTCGAACAGGACGTCGCCCGACGTCGGCGTCTCAAACCCGCCCAGGATGCGCAGCGTGGTCGTCTTGCCGCATCCCGACGGGCCGAGCAGCGTGACAAACTCCTTATCCCGGATATAGAGATTGATCCCCCGGAGAATCGGTTCCCCGTCAAATTCCTTTTTAATATCTACCAGGTCGATCAAGTGCTTGCTCAACCGCAATACCCCCTGTCTGAAATACACGATTACTCGTAACTTTCATAATATAATCATTTGCACCAAAAGTCAATAAAAACCGCGAAAAAACAAGTTTTTCCGCGGTCTTTTTTGACTTTCCGACAGGGCATTGTGATATCTCCCGATTTCATGCGCAGCGCATGGTTTTTCTTCTATTTTCTCGGGTTCGCTTGCTTGCCGGAGCACCGCCGTTTTGGAGACGTCTTTTAGTCTGCGAACAGCTGGACCCAATAGGTGCGCCCGCCGACGACAGCCTGTCCAACGCCCAGGCGGCTATACTTTGCCGACAGGATATTGGCGCGGTGCCCGCTCGAGTTCATCCAGGCCGCCATGACGGCCTGCGCCGTCTGCTGGCCGGCCGCGATATTCTCCCCAGCCGCGCGGTAGGAGACGCCGGCCTCGGCCAGCGCCGTCAGGCCGCGAGCCCCGTTCGGGCGGGTGTGGGAAAAGCGCTTGGCCAGTTCGGCGGCGCGCACATTGGCCGCACGGGTCATGGCGCTGTCCAGTGTCAGCGGAGACAGCCCATTTTGTGCCCGCGCCGTGTTGACGCGGGACAGGATCGCCTGCGCGGCCGAGGTGGTCGCGTTGCTGTCCCCGTTTCCGCTGCCCTCCTGATTGGTGCCGCCGTTGACGCCGCCGCCATTCGTATTGCCGCCATTGCTATCCGGCTTGGACGTTGTCCCGCCCGCCGGTTTTTGGATTCCAAACTGTTCGAGCAGCTGCTCCCAAGCCGTCTCAAAGTGCGCCGGGACCGACGTCCTCTGCGGCAGGGACGCCGCCTGTGCTGCCGGGGTCATCAGCGCGCACACGAGCGCCGCCGAAGCCCAAAGCCGTTTTTTGTTCATGGTGTGTTCCTCCGTAGATGTAGTTTTTCGCCTTCCGGCCTCTCTATCATACGGGACCCCCTTCCCCCCTGGCAATGGGAACTTCCGGCGCTGCTGGCAGAATGGCGCAGAAAGGCCGGGAAATCCCCACGGATTTCCCGGCCTTCCAGCAACTTTTCAGGGATTTCCCCCGTGCACCGGGGAACGCTGCGCCATGTGATCAGTCATCCGCGATGACCTTGACATAGTATTTGCGGGTACGCGGCCCGTCGAACTCGGCAAAGTACACGGCCTGCCAAGTACCAAGCAACAGCCTGCCCTCCTCGATGAGGATGGTCTCGCTCGCGCCCACATTCATGCATTTGAGGTGCGCATCGGAGTTGCCCTCGCCGTGCAGGAAGCCGCTGCGGATCGGGAAGGCCCCATCCATGCCCAGCACCAGGTCGTGGCGCACATCCGGGTCGGCGTTCTCGTTGATCGTGATGGCTGCGGTCGTGTGCGGGCAGAAGACCACACACAGGCCCGAGCGCACGCTCGCGTCGCTGACGCATTTTTTGACTGCGGCCGTGATGTTGTAATAGCCTTGCCGGTCGGTATGTAGGGTGAATGCTTGGGTTTTCATAAAAATCCCTCCTCATCATGATTGACTGCGCGTCTCGCGCAGATAGGTAGCCTCCAGGTCAGAAAGATGCAGCTTGACCGCCAGCGGATACCGCTCGTAGGCGTTTGCGATGGCGAACGAGCCGGCACGCGCCGCGTCGTCAAAGCCGCCCATGTGCCAGCGGATGGCGACGGCCTCCTCATTCTTGAGCTTCATGAAACGCTCAATGAGAAAGACCGATTTCTCTCCGTGTCC
>DWWZ01000080.1 GCA_019119435.1 Candidatus Butyricicoccus avicola | reverse complement strand
CGCTGCGGCGGCCTGGTCGGCATCCGAAAGCGCCCAGATACCGGGCTGCTCGCCCGCATGTGGGAGCTGCCCGCCTACGAGGAGGCGCTCACGCCGGCGGCGCTGCGCGAAAAGCTGGCCGCGGCCGGCTGGCAGGTCGAGCGGCTGCTCTCCCTGCGCCCGGCCAAGCATATCTTCACCCATGTCGAATGGCACATGACAGGGTACTACGTGGAGCTTGCCAGCCCAGCAAACGGATTGACCTGGGTCACGCCGTCAGCACTGCGCGGCGATTACGCCCTGCCTTCGGCCTTCCGTGCATTTTTGCAGGTCATTGAGGAGGAAACGTGATGGAATATACCCATGTCACACACAACTTTCCGCCGCTCTTTGCGCCCGATTCGCGCGCGCTCATCTTGGGTTCCATCCCGAGCCCCAAATCGCGTGAGCAGGCGTTTTTCTATGGCCACCCGCAAAACCGCTTCTGGCCGGTCCTGGCGGCCGTATTTGGCGAGCCGGCGCCGCAGACCATCGAGGACAAGCGCAGCCTGGCGCTCCGGCACCGCATCGCCATGTGGGACACCCTGGCCGCCTGTGACATCCGCGGCGCGAGCGACACTTCCATCCGCAACCCTGTGGCGAACGATTTGCCCTGGCTCATCGCCCAGACCCGAGTGCGCGCGGTCTTCTGCACCGGCGCGACCTCGTACAAGTACTACAAAAAGCTGTGCCAGCCGCAGACCGGCATCGAGGCCGTCTGCCTGCCCTCGACCAGCCCGGCAAACGCCGCCTGGTCCAAGGAACGCCTCATCCAGGCCTACAGCGTCATTGCGCAGGCCGTGGCGGATTGATAGGTCACCCGGGAAAATCACCAAAAAAGCGACAAGAAAAAACAAAGCCAGCCAATTTTTGGCTGGTTTTGTGTATTTTTGGAAAAATGGTCTGACAAATAGAACAAAAAGAGCCAGACGAAACCTCATATTTTTTCTTCTGCTGACGGTGGCGAAAACTGGAAAGCAGAGCTATAATTAAAGTATCCGGTATCCATATGATTTCAGAAATACACCGGCATCATTATGAACACTGCATTCCAATCGAGACCCCAGCAAGGCAGCGGAAAGATATATCCAAGTTTCGGATGTTTAAGAGGAGTTCGTTTATGAATCTGTATATGCGCAACCATGCGATCAACCACCTGCTCGATGTGGACAGTTACGGTTGTATCTTTATGTATGCCACCCACTGTGACCTGACCACGGCGCCGCGTCACATCATCCGCATGAGTGAGCCCGTGCGGCCGGAGGAACTGCGCGAGGCGCTCAAGATCGCCTTGCTGCGTTTCCCGCAGATGGGCCTGGGCCTGGTGCGCGGCGAGAAGCAGTACCGTTACCGCCTGCTCGACAAGCCGCCCGTCGTGCTCCCGTTTGAGGATATCTCGCCCTATTATATCGGCTCGGACGACACCAATGGCTATCTGTTTACTTGCGGTTACAAGGGGAACACGATCTATCTGGAATATCAGCATTGTACCTCGGACGGGCGCGGGTGGAATGAGTTTATCAAGTGCGTGCTCTATTATTACCTGAAGCTGTGCGGCAAGCCGGTCGAGAACGACGGTTCCATCCGCACGCTGGAGACCGACTACCAGCAGGAGGAAAATGAGGACGGCTTCATCAAGCTGCGTAAGGCGCGCCAGTCGGCCGACAATCACTATCCCGATGTGCCAGCCCTCCATCTGCCCGAGTTTGACGGCATGGAGGACAGCAATGAGTGGACGGCCGAGATCACCATTCCGTTCCCGCGCCTACATAAGTTTGTCAAGGCCAATGAGATTTCGCCCCTGACCCTGCTCATGGCAGCCATCTGCCACGCGGTCTACCGTACTTACTATGTGGGCACCGACCGCAAGGACGCGATCGTGGCCGAGGTGCCAATGGATCTGCGCACCTATATCAAATCTCCTACCGTACGCTTCTTTGTCGCGCTGCTCGACCTGCCCTTCCATTATGAATATTTCAGCCTGCCCATCGTCGAGGCGGCACAAAAGATGAGCGAATACTTTGACACCCAGCGTGCTCTGCCGCACGCTGCCTTCTGGGCGCTCAAGAATGCGGCGCGCGTGCAGAACGGACACCAGGCAGATATGCCGATTGACGAGAAAGAGCGGATGATGCGTGAGCAGGCGCGGGCCTACATCCGCCGGGACAGCTTCATCCTCACGAACATCGGCCCATTTCGTGTGCCGGTCAGCATGGAGCCTTATATCGAGGATTATGGCGCCATCCTGCCCTGCGCCCATCAGCCCTTCGGCGTGCTGGTCAGCTCTTACCGCGACACTTTGAAAATTTCGCTGTCCCAGCGCGATGCACGTCCGGACATGATGAATCACCTGGTCGATGTGCTGGGCGAGCTCGGATTCCCGGCGCGCACCAAGCGCTATGAGTTCCACGTCACGCGCTATGACGGCAAGCACTTGGCCAAGTAAAAAAGCCCTGCATCCAGCCGGATGCAGGGCTTTTCTGTTTGGATCGGGCGGCTTACAGGCTGTAGGCCTTGGCGGCTGTCATGCCGTCATACCAGGTGACGCGGAAGGGATAGCTATTCAGCATACAGTCCACGCCGAGTTCGATGAGGTTGTTGCTGAACATGGTCGCAAGGTCCAGGTCGTGGTCGCGCTGGGCGATGGAGATCTTCATCTTGCCGTTGTAGGAGGAGACCAGCATGGCGCACGGCTGGCAGGCGCAGGGCAGGACCGCACCGTAGTCGATGACATAGGGTTTCATCGAATCGGGCAGATGGAACTCACCCACGTTCGTGATGAGGAAGCTGTCCTCCAGCACGAAGTTTTTGGCCACATTCGCGGCCTCGACCACCTTCTTCTCGAGCGGCATATCGCGCTCATGTAGTTCGCGGCAGACGTCGCTTGCGCGTTTTGCGCGGTAGAGCAGGCGCTCGGGCTCCATCTGCTCTTTGAGGAACGCCTTGGTGCGGCGGCATACCTCGTCCACAGGCAGCGCATCATAGGACGCCTCGTACGGCAGATCCAGGAAGCAGATGAAATAGCGGGTGGTTACGCTGGGAATGTAGGGACGCAGGTCCACGGGGATCTCGGAGAT
>DWWZ01000079.1 GCA_019119435.1 Candidatus Butyricicoccus avicola | reverse complement strand
GTATGGCCGCCCGGCCCGCGCGACCAACATTAAGGTCTATGACATGGGCGGCCTGTCGGGCGAGATTGGCGCGGATACTGTGTTGGTCGGCACGGCCGCCTACATGGCCCGCATGGGCATGCCGGTACAGGCGCCCAAGAAGGGCCGTGACGTCGAGACGGGCATCTATGTGGTCATCAACGGCCAGCCCGCCGGCGTCATCCAGCTCACATACCACTCGAATGCGCAGACCTTCAGCGCGCTGCAGGCGCTGCTGCGGCTCAAGGTGACGCCCGAGCTGGCCACCCGTGATTTCAACATTTCGCCCGAGATGGTGCAGAAAATGTTCGAGACCCGCCGCGGCCGGGTAGGCGAGATCGCAGCCGACCGTGTTGCCGCCGTGACCTCCTCGGCCTACACCATGGGGGATCGCGTGTGCGCACTCCTGTCCCGTGACGGCATTGTGCCGTTTGCCCAGGTGCATCAGTCGGCGGACAAGCTGTCCGGCGCGATGCGATCCAACCTGATTTTGGGCGCGGTCGGCGGCGTATGTGGGCTGCTGCTCATGTTCTATCTGGCGTTTACCGGACATCCTGAGGCGGTTACCCCGCGAAATGTGCTGCTTTATTTGATTTTGTGGTATGTTCCCTCGTTTTTTGTCACTTTTCATACCAGAAAGGGACTTTAAAAGACAAAAATTGTGCAAAAAAGCACCGTCTGAAAGGGCGGTGCTTTTTTTACCCCGCAAAGAATGTGCATACTGCATAAAAAATAGTTTGCAATCCGGACAGATATGGTTTATAATTACGAACAAGGAGTAATCGACTCCAATGTGCGCAAGCTGAAAGAACAAAAAGGCAGGAGTGTGTGTAATTATGGCGACATTTCCGGTAAACAGAATCCGCAACGTATGCATTATGGGCCACGGAGGCGACGGCAAGACCTCGCTCGTCGAGAGCCTGCTGTTCACCGCGGGCGTGATTGACCGCGTCGGCAAGGTGCCCGAAGGCAATACCGTATGCGATTTCGATCCCGAAGAGGTCAAGCGTCAGTTCTCGATCTCGACCGCCGTTGCGCCGGTCGTATGGAACGACTGCAAGATCAATCTGCTGGATACACCGGGTTTCTTTGATTTTGAAAACGAAGTCAACCAGGCAATGCGCGTGGCAGAGTCCGCCCTGATTGTCGCGACCGGCAAGTCCGGCCCCGGCGTCGGCACCGAGAAGGCGTGGAAGCGTGCCGAGGAGCGCAAGATGCCGCGCATGTTCTACATCTCGAAGATTGACGAGGAAAACTCCGATTACTATACCTCGCTGCATAAGCTGCAAAAGCAGTTCGGCGTCTCGGTCTGCCCGATCGTCGTCCCGATTTTTGAGGGCAACCGCGATACGGTCGGTGTCGTCGATTGTGTTATCCGCAAGGCATACCGCATGGACGGCGTCAAGCGCGTCGAGATCCCGATCCCGGAGAATATGGTCGACCGCATCAACCAGCACCGCGCCGCCCTGTGCGAGAACGTTGCGGAGCTGTCTGAGGAGCTCATGGAGCGCTATTTTGCCGGCGAGGAGTTCTCTGATGAAGAGCTGATCGCGGGCATCCGTCAGGGCGTGCGTGACCGCGTGATCGCGCCCGTATTCTGTGGCACCGCGGCGACCGGTATCGGCTCCTATGCGCTGCTCAAGGGCATTGCCGACTATATGCCGTCCCCCGACGAGGCACCCGCTGAGGTCTGCGAGGACGAGAAGGGCGAGCTCATTGAGATCAACTGCACGCCCAACGGCTCGACCGTGGCCATGATCTTTAAGACGGTTGCCGACCAGTATGGACGGTTCTCTTACTTCAAGGTATTCTCCGGCACGGTCAAGCAGGATATGACGCTGGTCAACCGCCGCGCGGATGCCAACGAGAAGATGGCCCATATCTATGAGATCTGCGGCAAGAAGACGACCGAAGTCACCGAGATCGGCTGCGGTGATATCGGTGCGGTCTCCAAGCTCGTGACGACTAAGACCGGCGATACGCTGTCCATGTCCGTGCGCCGCGTTATGCTCGAGCCGGTTCCGCTGCAGAAGCCGTGCTACTCGCAGGGCATCGCGCCAAAGACCAAGGGCAGCGAGGAAAAGCTGGCGACCGGCCTGGCACGCCTGCACGACGAGGACCCCTCCTTCACCACAGAGTACAACTCCGAGACCAAGCAGATGCTGATTTCGGGTATGGGCGATATCCATCTGGATGTCATTTGCTCCAAGCTCAAGAGCAAGTTCGGCGTAGAGGTTGAACTGTCGAAACCCATCGTGCCCTATCGCGAGAAGATCCGCAAAAAGGTATCGGTCGAGGGCAAGCACAAGAAACAGTCGGGCGGTCACGGTCAGTACGGCCACGTCAAGATGGACTTTGAACCGTGCAACGATCAGGATTTTGTCTTTGCAGAGAGCATCTTCGGCGGCTCTGTCCCCAAGAATTTCTGGCCGGCCGTTGAGAAGGGCATCCGCGAGGCTATGGAACACGGCGTGCTGGCAGGCTATCCGCTGGTCGGCCTGAAGGCGACGTTGACCGACGGCTCGTATCATGATGTAGACTCCAATGAGCTGTCCTTTAAGATGGCGGCGCGCCTGGCTTATAAGGCGGGTATTCCGCAGGCATCGCCTGTGCTGCTCGAGCCCATCTGCTCGCTCAAGGTTCTGATCCCAGACTCCTACATGGGCGACGTCATCGGCGACCTCAACAAGCGCCGTGGCCGCATCATGGGCATGAACCCGGTAGAAGGCGGCCAGCAGGAGATCCTGGCGGAGGCTCCGATGGCCGAGCTGACAGACTATGCGATTACGCTGCGCTCGATGACGCAGGGCCGCGGCTCGTTTGAGTCCGAGTTCATCCGTTACGACGAGGCGCCGGCTCCGGTCCAGGAGAAGGTCATCGCCGAGAACAAGGCCCGTATGGAGGCGCTGGGCGACTAAGGCAGCAGCAAGAAAATTGTCCCCCCTGGATTCCGTGCGGGCAGCGCACGGCCTGCACGGGATTTGCAAGAGAGGCATCCTTTTTGGATGTCTCTCTTTTTGCGTTCTAAAACGGCCTGCACGTCCATATCTTTAGCAGTAAGGATATGTGATGGGAGGCGTAGGAATTTTATGATAATGTACGCGACGAAACTGACCCGGCGCAAGCTGGTGATTGGCCTGCTGGCCCTCTGCGCGGTGGTCGTGGGCGCGGGCTGCTGGCTGTGGGGTGGGCAGGAGCCGGCTGCCAGCGCGGCCGCCGAGACCAGCATCTCCTGCAAGCTCAAGACCAACGAGGAACGGGTGGATTTTTTGCGCAGCTACGGCTGGGAGGTCGACGCAAACCCGATCGCGGAACAGGATGTACGCATTCCAGATACCTTTGACGCAGCGTACGAGAGCTACAACGCCCTGCAAAAGACCCAGGGCCTGGACCTCACACGCTATCAGGGGCGCAAGTGCCAGCTCTATGTCTATCAGGTGCGCAATGACCCGAGCGGCGAGGAAGGCGTGACCGCAAACCTTGTCCTGTACCGCGGGCGGCTGATCGCAGCCGACATCTGCTCGGAGGATGCAGATGGCTTTGTGCGGGCCATTCCGGACCGGCCGCTTGACACGCAGACACCGGGAGCAGAAGGGGCACAGAGCGCGGAATAAAGGTATCTGGACTGCAGCCGGGCCGCGGCATGGAGGGCCCGGCTGTGTCTATTTTACGGTATAAAAGGGTAGTAGCAGATTGCAAAAAATATCTCCATCAATTTTGTGCAGGTTATCAGAAATAAAAAGATTCTGTTGTAAAAAATTGACAAGAGCAGCGGAAAAAATTCGGTTTTTTTTGCTGAGACTATTGTGCAAAATGCAAAAAAGTGGTACGCTATGTTTATCTGAGGAAAGGAAGGGATATGCATGGCGCGGGAACGACTGGATAAGATGCTGGCCGGCCGCGGAGCGGGTACACGCCGGGAGGCGGCTGCACGCATTCGGGCAGGACTTGTGACCGTCAACGGCGCGCCCTGCCGTGACCCGGCCTGCAAGGTCGACCCAGACAGCGACCAAATCTGCGTGGACGGGATCGCCCTACGCACGCGGCGCGAGCGGTATTTCATGATGAATAAGCCGGCCGGCGTGATCTCGGCGACCGAGGACGCGAAACAGCAGACCGTCCTATCCCTGCTGCCCGAGGCCGAGCGCTGCGGGCTGGCCCCGGTCGGACGGCTGGACAAGGACACGGTCGGCCTAATGCTGCTGACCGACGACGGGGCGCTCAACCATGCGCTGACCTCGCCGCGCAGGCATGTGGACAAGCAGTACCGGGCGCTGGTTTCCGGCCATCTGGATGCCGAGGCCCCAGCGCGCTTCGCCGCCGGTCTCAAGCTGGCCGACGGCACGGTTTGCCGGCCGGCGGGGCTCACGATCGGCGAATGCCGGGAGGATGGCCTGACAGAAGTCCTGGTGACGCTGCAGGAGGGTCGCTATCATCAGGTCAAGCGCATGATCGCGGCGGTTGGCGGACACGTCGAAGTCCTGGAACGGCTGTCGATGGGGCCGCTGCGCCTGGATGGAAAGTTGGCGCGTGGGCAGTACCGCGCGCTGACCGAAGATGAAATTTCCGAACTTTTTCGGGCAGTTTCTGGCCCGGAATAGTGGAAAAATGGGAGGTTTTGTATCGAGCTGTAAAAATATACAAAGAATTATGAAAAATTTTGTGTAAAAATATCCGGATCTGTGATATAATTTCTTAAAATGGATAGAATAGGAAAATTTTTGTTGTGAAGGATGCCAAATGCCGCGGCGTCCGACATGGCACACAGGTTATGGGTGGAATCGTTTGATTTTTCAAAAAGGGAAAGGTGATGGATATGGCTTCCAGATTGTTCCAGTCGATTATTCTGCAGATGAAGGATACGGTGGACCGCACAATTGGTATCGTGGACGCGACCGGCGCGGTCGTGGCCTGCACCGACCTGCCGCGCATCGGTGAGATGCGCGAGGATGCAGTGACCGAGCTGGGCTATGCGGGGGATATGATCCGCTTTGGCGGATATACGTACCGCTCGGTTGCCGACCGCTCGACCCGCTTTGAGTACGCGGTGTTCGTACAGGGCGAGGATGAGCTGGCGCGCTCGGTGTGTGCGCTGGCTGCGGTCGCGATCAACAACATCAAGACGCTGTATGACGAAAAGCATGACAAGGCAACGTTTGTCAAGAATATCATTCTCGACAACATTCTGCCCGGCGATATTTACATCAAGTCACGTGAACTGCACTTTGGCAATGACGTGCCGCGCGTCGTCTTTCTCGTGCGCCAGCTCGAGCGGGTGGATGTCGCTGCCATCGATGTCATCTCCGGCCTGTTCCCGGACAAGCAGCACGATTTCGTCCTGCATATCAGCGAGACGGACATTGTCGTGGTCAAGGAGGTCAAGGCAAACAGCGAGACCAAGGATCTCATCAAGCTTGCCAAGCAGATCGAGGAGGCCCTGTCCTCCGAGCTGCTCATCAAGTGCATCATCGGCATCGGCTCGATCTCCTCGCAGATGAAGGACATTGCAAAGTCCTTCAAGGAGGCGCAGATCGCCATCGAAGTCGGCGGCGTCTTTGACACCGAAAAATCCATCGTCAGCTTTGAAAACCTGGGCATCGGCCGCCTGATCTATCAGCTGCCGACTACCCTGTGCGAGATGTTCTTGACCGAGGTGTTCAAGCGCGGCTCCATCGATTCGCTTGACCAGGAGACGCTTTTCACCATCCAGAAGTTCTTCGAGAACAACCTGAACGTCTCTGAGACCTCACGCAAGCTGTTTGTGCACCGCAACACGCTGGTCTACCGCCTGGAAAAGATCAAGAAATTGACCGGCCTGGACCTGCGCGAATTTGACCACGCGATCGTGTTCAAAGTCGCCCTGATGGTGCGCAAATATCTGGCCAGCCGTGAGGAAGGAAACTTCTAAACTTTAGAAAAAATTCTATTTCGCCTGGGACTTGGGAACAAATCCCGGGCGGATTCCGTCTATAAGAAAGGCGGAGCTATGCCAAAAGGGAGGGAACCAAGTGATTAGCGTAAAAGAGGCCAGCATGGTGTATGACAATGGCTGCCGCGCGCTCAACAAGATCACGTTCCGCATCGAGGAAGGCGAGTTTGTCTTTCTGGTCGGCGCGTCGGGCTCGGGCAAATCCACGATCATCAAGATGCTGACCGCCGAGGTGCGCCCGGTAGAGGGCCGTGTCCTCGTCAATAATTTTAACATTGGCAAGATCAAAAAGCGGGAGATCCCCTATCTGCGCCGCACGCTCGGCGTCGTCTATCAGGATTTTCGCTTGATTGAGAACAAGACGGTCTATGAGAACGTCGCGTTTGCCATGCGCGCCATCGGCGCATCCAGCAAGGCCATCAAAAACCGCGTGCCTTATGTGCTGGAACTGGTCGGCCTGATCGGCAAGGAAGACTGCCGTCCGGTCGAGCTGTCGGGCGGCGAACAGCAGCGTGTGGCGATTGCCCGCGCCCTGGTCAACAATCCCCGCGTCATCATCGCGGATGAGCCGACCGGCAACCTGGACCCCGAGCGCTCGCTCGAACTCATGGTCCTGTTTGAAAAGATCAACGAGCTCGGCACAACCGTCCTCATCGTCACCCATGCAAAGGAGCTTGTCGACCAGTTCGGCAAGCGCGTTATCATGATTAACAAGGGCGAGGTTGCCAGCGACCAGACAGGTGGGTATTACACATATGAAGAAGAGTAGTATCGGATATTTCCTCAAAGAGGGCTTCCGAAACATATTCCTGCACGGCTTTATGAGCTTTGCGGCGGTCAGCGTCATTGTCGTCTGCCTGATCATCACGGGAACGACCGCGCTGATCTCCTATGACATCAACCTGAACATTGTAAAGCTGCAGAATGAGAGTGAGATCATCGTTTACATTGAGGACACCTACACGACTGAGGAAGCCCGGGATATGGAGGACACCATCCTGCAAGTCGACAATGTGGCGACGGCCGAATTTGAGGATAAGAACCAGGCGCTTGAAGAATACCGCGAGGAGCTCGGCGACCAGGCCGACCTGCTCGATGGCTTTGACGAGAACAACAACCCGCTGCGCGACGCATTCCACATCACGATGAAGGACCCGTCCAAGGTCACGGCGACCAAGGCCGCCCTGGAGAGCGTGGAGGGCATCGGCAATGCGGTCGCCAACGAGGAGGTTGTCGCCCGGCTCATCCAGATCCAGCGCATGTTCCATGCCATCTCGGTGACGCTGATCGTTGCGCTCGGCCTCATCTCTATCTTTATCATCGCCAACACGGTTAAGCTGGCCATGCTGGCCCGCCGCCGCGAGATTTCTATCCAGAAGATGGTCGGCGCGACCAACTGGTTTATCCGCTGGCCCTTTGTCATTGAGGGCCTGGTGCTCGGCCTTGTGGCCGGCGGCATCGCGTTCGGGCTGGAATGGGCGCTTTATGACCAGCTTTCGGATTTCATCTTGGGCAATCTGCCGCAGTTTACCATGGCGCGCTTCCAGGAACTCATGTTCTATGTAATGGGCGTCTTTGGCGGCGCTGGCGTGATTGTCGGCGTATGTGGTTCGTCCCTGACGATCCGCCGGTTTATGGACGTATAAGAGGGACTTTATGCCATCAACATTCACAAAGCGGGCGCTGGCAGCCGGCCTGATGACGGCGCTGCTGGTAGGGGCGCTCCTGCCCGGCGGCGGCCCGG
>DWWZ01000078.1 GCA_019119435.1 Candidatus Butyricicoccus avicola | reverse complement strand
AGACGACTTTGTGCGCGAGATCGCCGCGCTCGGCCTACCTTGCGGCAAGATCGGGCAGCTTTTACCGCGCATGGACGCGGCGGTCATCGCAGAGCCATGAGTGCGGGCAGATGGGTGCGCAGGGTGCGCATCGGCGCAGTTGTCCTGTGGCTGCTTGCGGCGCTCCCGCTCTGGTTTGCGCTGTCCATTGCGTGCGAGGACCATTTCGGTGACCGTGGCTTTGTCCATGTCGCAGATATCACGGAGCAGACCTGTGCCGAGCTTGCCAAGACCGACCCCATGTTTGCAGACCTGCCGGACGGTACGGCGATCACGGCGATCTATCTTCGGCAGATGCCCGGTGAGGCCGAGACCACTGTATCCCTCACGGCAGACGACCCGGACGCCTTTGCCCAGTGGCTTGCGCAGAGCGGGAAGCCTGTGCAGCGGCGCGCGGACGGTACCTTCTCTCTGGCCTACCTCGTTCGAGACGGCAGGCACGATTTTGGCGAGACCGAAGGAAGCGGCGTGCAGCGCTGGGTCAATGGCATCTTTTGGCCGGGCGCGGCCGTGATCTTCGCGCTGCTGTGCCTGCCATGGGACAAGAGATTTTGTAAAAAAGACAGAAAGAAACCCGATCAAAATGGATAAAGGAGACAAGAAGTTATGGCAACGATTGTAGACGCACGCGGCAAGGCCTGCCCGCAGCCGGTCATTGAGACCAAGAACGCCATCCGGGAGCAGGGCACCCCGGTCATCACCATGGTGGACAACGACATCGCCCGCCAGAACGTCGAGAAGATGGCCCACCAGATGGGCCTTGCAGCCGAATCCAGCCAGATCGACGGTGGCTGGCGTATCCTCATCCAGCCGGTCAGCTCGGACGTGCTGTCGGCTGTTATGAACGACATGGGCGACGCGCTCACAAATGTGCTGCCCGACCTCGAGCCGGCGCCCTGCTGCCCGGCTGTCCCGGCGGCACCGGCCGGCCCGACCGTCGTCGTGCTGTCCTCGTCCTGCATGGGTACGGGCGACGACACGCTGGGCGCGGCGCTCATGAAGGGCTTCGTCTATGCGCTGACCCAGCTCGACGCCGCCCCGGACACCGTCCTGCTCTATAACGGCGGCGCAAAGCTGTCCTGCGCGGGCGCGGACACCGTGGATGACCTCAAGGTGCTCGAGCGCAACGGCGCCGAGATCCTGACCTGCGGCACCTGCCTGAACCATTACGGCCTGACCGACAAGCTGGCCGTCGGACAGGTGACCAACATGTACGCCATCGCCGAGGCGCTGGCGGGCGCGGGCAAGGTGATCCGCCCATGACCGGCCTTGTGATTGTGCGCGGCGCGGGCGACCTTGCGACCGGGACCATCGTGCGGCTGGCCAACTGCGGCCTGCACGTGGCCGTCACCGAGTGCGCCCGGCCCTCGGCCATCCGCCGCCGGGCTGCCCTGTCCGAGGCGGTCTATGACGGGACCGCCGAGGTCGAGGGCGTGGTCTGCCGCCGCATGGACAGTGAGGCCGACCTGACGGACGCCTGGCAGGCCGGCCAGGTGCCGCTCTTTGTGGACGAGGCCGGCGACAGCATCCGCGCGCTGCGCCCGGCGGTGGTCGTGGACGCCATCCTGGCCAAGCGCAACCTGGGCACTCGCCGCGATATGACGCCCATCACCGTGGCCCTCGGCCCAGGCTTTGCCGCCGGGCGCGACGTGGACGCGGTCATCGAGACCATGCGCGGGCACAACCTGGGCCGCATCTTCTACCGGGGCGCGGCCCTGCCCAACACCGGCGTGCCCGGCAATATCGGCGGCTATACGGGGGAGCGCGTCATCCACGCACCGGCAGACGGCGCGCTCACCTGTGTGCAGGACGCCGCCGGGCAGGCGGTCGGCATCGGCAGCGTGGTGGAGGCGGGCCAGGTCATCGCCCGCGTGGGCGGGACGCCGGTCTATGCCACGCTCACGGGCGTGCTGCGCGGCCTCATACGGCCGGGCTATCCGGTCACAGAGGGCCTCAAGATCGCGGACATCGACCCGCGCCTGGAGCAGCAGAACAACTGTGATACCATTTCGGACAAGGCGCGATGTATCGCAGGCGGAGTGCTCGAGGCCATCCTGCATTTGGCAAGAGAACGGGAGGTCATGCTATTTTGATTTACTTTGACGCAGCTGCAACCTCTTTTTTAAAGCCGCCCGCGGTCAAAGAGGCGGTCTTGCAGGCATTTGACACGCTGGGCTCGCCCGGGCGCGGCGGCCATCCGCTCTCGCTCGCGGCCGGGCGTGCGGTCTTTCGCTGCCGTGCGCAGCTCGCGGCGCTGTTCGGCCTGGCAGACCCTGCCCGCGTGTGCTTTGCCTATAACGCGACCGACGCGCTCTCGACGGCCATCTTCGGCCTATTTTCGCCCGCGGACCATGTCATCACGACCGCCCTGGAACATAACTCGGTCCTGCGGCCGCTCTACGCGCTCGAGGACCAGGGCATGGGGCTGACCGTGCTGCCAGCAGACCGCAAGGGCCGCATCTCGTATGAGGATTTGCCGGCCGCCCTGCGGAGGAATACGCGCGCCGTCGTGTGCACGCACGCATCGAACGTCACCGGCAATGGTTTGGACCTCGCGCGTATCGGCGCGTTCTGCCGGGAAAACGGCCTGCTGTTTGTGGTGGATGCGTCTCAGTCGGCAGGTGTGCTGGACATCGATATGCAGGCACAGAACATCGCGGCCCTGTGTTTCACCGGCCACAAGGGCCTGTTCGGCCCGCAGGGCACAGGCGGCCTGTGCGTGGCGCCAGGCGTGGACATCCGTCCGCGCAGAGTGGGCGGCAGCGGCGTGCACAGCTTTGACCGGCACCATCCGGGCGACTATCCCGAGCGGTTGGAAGCCGGCACGCTCAATGCCACCGGCATCGCCGGACTGTCCGCCGGGCTGGACTTCATCGAGCAGACCGGCCTTGCCGCTATCCGCGCGCGCGAGGACGCCCTGGCAAGGCGATTTTATCTGGGCATCCGCAGCCTGCCCGGTGTCGTCATCTATGGTGACATGGATGCCCCCCTGCGCACGGCGGTCGTTGCGATGAACTTGGCAGGCGAGGACGCAGGCGCGGTCGCCGACGCCCTGGCCGAGGACTACGGCATCTGCACGCGTGCCGGCGCGCACTGCGCCCCGCGCATGCATGAGGCGCTCGGCACGGTCGGGCAGGGCATTGTACGCTTTTCGTTCTCATACTTCAACACCGAGGATGAGGTCGACACCGCCGTGCAGGCCCTGCGTGCGCTGGCTGGCACATGAGGAGGAAAAGACGATGCTGAGAAAAAAAGAGCCCCGCGTGGTGGCCACCTTCCGCACAACGACGGCGGCGATGCAGACCGAGCAGGCCGCCCGCAGCCAGGCTGTGCCTGGGCGGCTCATCCCGGTGCCGCGCGAGATCACAGCGGGCTGCGGTCTGGCGTGGAGCGCACCGCCCGAGGCCGAGGATGCCCTGCGCGCGCTGTTTGACCGCATCGGTGTCGCGCCGCAGGACATCCATCACCTGACCATCTGAGAGCGAGGTGCGCTTTTTTATGCAGGAACACAGCTATCAGGCGCTCGCCCGCGCCATCCTGGACGGCCACACGGTCTACCGCGTGACCGCCTTGGACGGGGCGCAGATAGGCGAGGGCT
>DWWZ01000077.1 GCA_019119435.1 Candidatus Butyricicoccus avicola | reverse complement strand
TAACTTGCTTTTTGTTTATTTTTTTCTCGATTGTTTTTTTGTTTATATTTACGAAATTAGTTCTAGAAACTGTATCCGTCGCCGCCCATCCTGCG
Organism: Candidatus Butyricicoccus avicola; assembly: GCA_019119435.1. GTDB lineage: Bacteria > Bacillota > Clostridia > Oscillospirales > Butyricicoccaceae > Butyricicoccus > Butyricicoccus avicola. Next base: position 11,216 of record DWWZ01000077.1, on the reverse strand, counting down.
GGCACAATCACGATTTTTGCACCGTTTTTCCGGCTGAATTTTTCCATGTAAATTTGCCGGGAAGCCGTTGTAAAAGCCGGGCAAACTCTTTATAATTTGTAATGTATGTAAATTTACCGGATCTGTACCGTTTGAAAAAAGGAAGGGTTATCAAATTTATGAACAAAATCGGCTTTGACAACGACAAATATCTGTCCATGCAGTCCGAGCACATCAAAAAGCGCATCGCGCAGTTCGGCGGCAAGCTGTATCTGGAGTTCGGCGGCAAGCTGTTCGACGACTTCCACGCTTCGCGCGTGCTGCCCGGCTTTGCGCCCGACAGCAAGGTGCGCATGCTCGCGCAGATGGCCGACCAGGCCGAGATCGTCATCGCCATCTCGGCGGGCGACATCGAGAAGAACAAGGTGCGCTCCGACCTCGGCATCACCTACGACGTGGACGTGCTGCGCCTCATCGACGCCTTCCGCGGCATCGGCCTGTACGTCGGCTCGGTCGTCATCACCCAGTACGCCGGCCAGGCCGCGGCCGACGCTTTCAAGCGCCGCCTGATCGCCCTGGGCGTCAAGGTCTACACCCACTACCCCATCGCCGGCTATCCGAGCAACGTCCCGCTCATCGTCTCCGACGAGGGCTACGGCAAGAACGAGTACATCGAGACCTCCCGCCCGCTCGTCGTCGTCACCGCCCCGGGCCCGGGCTCGGGCAAGATGGCGACCTGCCTGTCCCAGCTCTACCACGAGTACAAGCGCGGCGTTGCGGCGGGCTACGCCAAGTTTGAGACCTTCCCCATCTGGAACCTGCCGCTCAAGCACCCGGTCAACCTGGCCTATGAGGCGGCCACGGCCGACCTCAATGACGTCAACATGATCGACCCCTTCCACCTCGAGACCTACGGCGAGACCACGGTCAACTACAACCGCGATGTCGAGATCTTCCCGGTCGTTAACGCCATCTTTGAAAAGATCGCCGGCCAAAGCCCCTACCACTCCCCGACCGACATGGGCGTCAACATGGCGGGCAACTGCATCATCGACGACGAGGCCTGCCGCGAGGCGTCCTGCCAGGAGATCATCCGCCGCTACTACCAGGCCCTGTGCGACAAGCGCGACGGCCGCGGCGACGAGACCGCCATCCACAAGCTGGAACTGCTCATGCAGCAGGCCAAGGTCTCGCCGGACGACCGCCCGGTCGTGGCCGCGGCGCTCAAGCGCTCGGAGGAGACCGAAGGCAACCCGGCCGCCGCCATTGAGCTGCCCGACGGCACCATCGTCACGGGCAAGACGTCCTCCCTTTTGGGCGCGTCTTCGGCCGCGCTTATCAATGCGCTCAAAAAACTCGCCCATATCCCGGACAACCTGCCGCTGCTGCCCGCCCTCATCATTGAGCCCATCCAGCGGCTCAAGACCCAGGGCCTCGGCAACCACAACCCGCGCCTGCACACCGACGAGGTGCTCATCGCCCTGTCCATCTCGGCGACCACGAATCCCGTCGCAAAGCTGGCCCTCGACCACCTGAGCGGCCTGCGCGGCTGCGAGGTGCACTCGACCGTCATCCTCGCGCAGGTGGACGACAACGTGTTCAAAAAGCTCGGCATGAACCTGACCTGCGAACCCGTCCACCAGACCAAGAAGCTCTATCACAAATAAACGGCAGAAAGAAAGGCTAGGCAGCCCCTGTGGGTTGCCTAGCCTTTTTTGGCGCCTGCCGCAGCGCTCACAACGTCTGACCGGAGCTGGCCGCGCGGCGATAGATAAAAAATGCGCAGACCGCGGTGACGGCCTCGGTGATCCAGAAGGCGTTCCACACGCCCGTGGCGCCCCACAGGCGGCTGAGCACAAAGGCCGCCGGGACGATGACGACCAGGTAGCGCAGCAGCGAGATGACGAGCGAGGGCATGCCCTTGCCCAGCCCCTCGAGCGCGCCGCACGACGTGACCGACACGGCCGAGATCAGGAAGCCCGCGCTGATGATGCGCAGCGCGGCCTGGCCGGCCGCAACGGTCTGCCCGTTCTCGGCAAAGAGCGCCATGAGCTGCCCCGGTACGGCCAGGCAGATGGCCGTGCCGCAGGCCATGATGATGGCGTTGCAGACGAGCGCCGAGACATAGATCTGCCGCACCCGGCGGTGCTCGCCCGCGCCGGCATTGTAGCCGATGATGGGGCGCATGCCCTGGACGATGCCGCTTGCGGGCAGATAGATGAAGGTCTGGAGTTTATAGTAGATGCCCAGGATGACGACATAGATCTGCCCGTATACGCTCAGGATGCCGTTGAGCGCCGAGATGAGCAGCGAGGGCAGCGCGAGGTTTAGGATGGCCGGGATGCCGATGGCGTACAGCCGGGCGGCCATCCGCCGGTCGGGCATCATGACCTGCCGCCGCACGCGCACGCCCATGGGCTGCAGGCGGTAGAGGACCAGGTAGATGACGAGCGTCAGCACCTGCCCGAGGCCGGTCGCGAGCGCCGCGCCCGCAATGCCAAGCTCCGGGAAGGGGCCGATGCCAAAGATCAAAAGCGGGTCCAGGACGATATTGGCCACGCAGCCGGCCAGCAGGCTGGCCATCGTGACCTTCATGCGGCCGACCGCCTGATAGATCTTTTCAAACGCAAGCCCGATGACGATAGCGAAGGTGAACGCGAACGCGATGCGCCCATAGCGCACGCCCAGGTCGATGACCGCCTGATCGCTCGTGAACATGCGCAGGAAGGCCGGAATGGCCGCGATGGACGCGACGGTCAGCACGACGGTGTGCACAAAGGCCAGGGCCATGCCCTTGGAGGCTGCGGCGTCGGCCTTGTCCGGCTCCCCCGCGCCCAGGTGATAGGCGATGACCGCGTTCATGCCTACGCCAAAGCCGATGGCCACGGCGTTGATGAAATTCTGCACCGGGTAGACGAGCGAGAGCGCGGTCATGGCGTCCTCACTGATCTGCGCGACAAAGAAGCTGTCCACGATATTATAGAGCGAGTTGACCAGCATGGAAATGACCATGGGCAGCGACATGGACAGCAGGAGCGGCAGGACCTTGCGCTCCTTCATAAAGTTTTCTTGCATTGACCTCTCCCCTTTTCCCGCCGGGGGGCCGCCGGACAGGCCGAAAAAACCACACATCGCGGCAGGGCGCAATGTGTGGCAAAAAGATGACAGGATGGCTGTCCGGAAAAGTCCACGACGGATTTTAGACAATATTTTTAGGTATACGGTGATATTATACACGACTGCGGGCGCTTGTCAAGGGGGAAAAGCGCCCGCAATGCACTTACTTGGGATTGGGGCGATACTCCAAGAGGTCCGACACCTCGCACCCCAGCACATAGCAGATACGCGCCAGGATATCCAGGTCCAGCTTCTCAATGTTTCCTTGGTACCACCTATCTACCACTGCAAAGTTTACATGGATTGCGCTTGCCAACTGATTGCGGTTCATACCACGGGCTTCCAGTACTTCTCTCAGACGCAATACAATTTTTCCATAGTCCTGTGTAATCAGAATTGAACGCTCGTTCATAACATCACCTATGGATATATTATCTGTGATATATCTTGTTGACTATTCTATTTTTAAGTATTATATTATAAATAATATATCTTTAGGAGGTAATTGGATGACAGCTCGGCCCAACTATATACGGATGTATTTCCGCATGTTCAACGATATCTCAACTGCAATCGAACAGCTGGAATCCGGCGACCCCTGGAAGGCCCGTATCACCCTCATCGAGAGCCAGCGCACGGCCGAGGACTGCTACGTTCGCGCGCTCTGCCTGCGCCACGCCCGCTTGAACCGGAAGACCTATCGCATATCCCGCAGGCGCTGAGCCCGGCATCCTGCGGGCAGACAAAAAAAGCCACCAGCCCGCAGGCTGGTGGTTTTTCTATGCCGCTGTCATCCTCCGTTCTGCGCCGCGATCTTCTCGGCCAGCTCGTTTAGGTAGACCCAGCGCTCCATTTTGTGCTCCTGTTCGCGCTCGAGTTCCTCCTTGCGCGCGAGCAGCTCCTGCAGCTTGACGTAGTCGTTGCCGGCGGCGGCGATGTCGGCCTCGCAGGCCGCGAGCTTTTGGGCGAGCGCCTCAAGCTCCTCGTCGATGTGGTCGAACTCGCGCTGCTCGTTGAACGAGAACTTGAGCTTTTGCGGCCGGTTGCCCGGCTTCTGCGGCTTGTCCGCCTTGCCGGCCTTGGCCTGCGCGGGCTTGTCCGCCGGGACGCGCTTTTCCAGGTAGTCGGAGAAATTGCCGGTATACTGGCGCACCGCGCCGCCCGGGCAGACCTCAAAGATCGTGTGCGCAACCTTGTCCAGGAAGTAGCGGTCATGCGAGACCGCGATGACGATGCCCGGGAAGGATGCCAGGTAATCTTCCAGGATGGTCAGCGTCTCGACATCGAGGTCATTTGTCGGCTCATCAAGCAGCAGGACATTAGGCGCCTGCATGAGCACCGACAGCAGATACAGACGCCGTTTCTCCCCGCCCGACAGCTTGCCGATGAACTGATGCTGCAAATCGCCCGAAAACAGGAACTTTTCCAGCATCTGGGAGGCCGAGAAGGTGCCCTCGGGCGTCTCGATGCGGTTCGAGATGTCGTGGATGTAGTCGAGGACGCGCGCGTCCGGGTCAAGTTCACGCCCCTCCTGGGAGAACACGCCGAGGCGCACGGTCTGGCCGGTCTCGACCGTGCCGGCGTCCGGCTGGATGCGCCCGGCGATGAGGCGGAGCAGGGTGGTCTTGCCCGCGCCGTTGACGCCCACGACGCCGATGCGGTCGTCGCGCGTCAGGGTATAGGAAAAGTCGCGGATGACCGTCTTGTCCCCGTACGACTTGCTGACGTGCGCAAGCTCGATGGTCTTGCGCCCAAGCCGCCCGGACAGGGCGCTGATCTGCACCCGCTCGCGCGCGGCCGGCGCTTCCTGGTCGCGCAGGGCCTCGTACCGCTCGATGCGGTCGCGGCTCTTGGTACCGCGGGCGCGCGCGCCGCGCATGATCCACTGGTATTCGCGCCGCAGGGTGGCCTGCCGCTTGCGCTCGCCGGCCTGCTCGGCCTCGAGCCGCTCGGCCTTGTGCACGAGATAGTCGGCGTAGCCACCCACATAGCTGTAAAGCCGGCCGTTTTCCAGCTCGACGATGCGGTTCGTGACCCGGTCGAGGAAGTAGCGGTCGTGGGTGATGAGCAGGATGCCGCCCGAAAAGCGGATGAGATAGTCCTCCAGCCAGGCGGCCATGTCCATGTCCAGATGGTTGGTCGGCTCGTCCAGGATGAGCAGGTCGGCCGGATGGATGAGGGCGGTGGCCAGGGCCACACGCTTGCGCTGGCCGCCCGAGAGCGTGCCGATCTTCTGGCCGCTGTCCGGCACGCCGAGGCGGGTGAGCATGGTGCGGGCCTCGTACTCGGCCACGGCGCGGTAGGTGTCCGGCAGGTCGCGGAAGACCTGCTCAAGGACGGTGGCGTCCGGGTCCATGTCCGGGTTTTGGGGCAGATAGGATACCTGCACGTCCGGGAAGACGTGCACGGTGCCGCTGTCCGGCTCCTCGGCCCGGGCCAGCACGCGCAGAAGCGTGGATTTGCCCGTGCCGTTGACGCCGATGATGCCCACCTTGTCCCCGGTATCGAGATAGAGCGAAGCGTCCTGGATGAGACGCTTCATCCCATAATTCTTTTCCAGATGTTCGGCTGCTAAAAGCATTCTAAAACTCCTTTCCGTGCACGCCTATTGTATCATACGCCGCCCGGGCCGTCCAGCGCGCGCGGGCGGGCCGTCCGCGGCGGGCACGGATTTTTTTGCCAAAATGCACAAACCCCTCTAGCGAACGCAAGGGATATTTGCTATAATAGATGTACCATGGCAATTATGTGCGAAAAGGAATGGTGAAAATACATGAAATTGAATCTGGAGAGTCTGGACAATAAGCTGGCCTGGGAGACCTACCGCATGCCGCAGTACGACATCGCCAAGATGCGCGAGCGCACCAAGGCCGCCCCGACCTGGCTGCACTTTGGCGCAGGCAACGTCTTCCGCGCCTTCCCGGCCGTCCTGGCCCAGCGCATGCTGACCGCCGGCCTGACCGACACCGGCGTCATCTGCTGCGAGCCCTACGACGAGGAACTCATCGACCGCTGCTACAAGGCCTATGACAACCTGTCCGTCGCCGTCACGCTCTACGCGGACGGCCGCCTCAAAAAAGAGGTTGTCGGCTCGGTCGCCGAGGCCCTGGGCCTCTCGGCGGACTATGACCGCGTTGCGGAGATCTTCGCCGCGCCCTCCTTGCAGATGGTTTCCTTCACCATCACCGAGAAGGCCTATCCGCTGCGCGACAACGACAAGAACCTCTATCCCGACGTCACAGCCGACATGAAGAACGGCCCGGCGCACACCACGAGCCTCATCGGCCGCATCCTGTCGCTGTGCCTGCACCGCCTGCACACCTGCGGCAAGCCGATCGCGCTCGTGTCGATGGACAACTGCCAGAACAACAGCATGCGCCTGCGCTGGTCCATGATGGAGATCGCCTACGCCTGGAAGTCGGCCGGCCTCATCGAAGACGCTGACCTCGCCTACCTGTCCGAGCAGGTCACCTTCCCCATCACCATGATCGACAAGATCACGCCCCATCCCGATGCGGCCATCGCCAAACAGCTCATGGCCGACGGCCTGGAAGGCATGATGCCGTTTGAGACCGAAAAGGGCACCTTCGCCGCCCCCTACGTCAACACCGAACAGCCCCAGTACCTGCTCATCGAGGACAACTTCCCGGTCGGCCATCCGCCGCTTGAGCAGCTCGGCATCATCTTTACCCGCAGTGACATCGTGCTCAAGACTGCGATGATGAAGGCCTGCACCTGCCTCAACCCGAACGACACCACGCTTGCCGTCTACGGCTGCCTGCTGGGCTACAAGAAGATCAGCGACGAGATGCAGGACAAGGACCTCGTCAACCTCATCACCCGCATGAGCGAGATCGAGGCCATGCCCATGGTCTCTGACCCCGGTGTCCTGGACCCGCACGAATACCTGCACGAAGCCCTGGCCGTGCGCTATCCCAACCCCTTCATGCCCGATACCCCGCAGCGTATCGCGACCGACACCTCGCAAAAGCTGGCCACCCGCTTTGGCGTGACGCTCGAGGGCTACTATGACTCCACCCTGCCCAAGTACCGCGTCAGCAAGCTCAAGTACCTGCCGCTGGCGCTGGCCGGCTGGCTGCGCTATCTGCTGGGCGTGGACGACAACGGCGAGCCGTTTGAACTCAGCCCCGACCCCAACCTGGATATGCTGTGCGGCCACCTCAAGGGCATTACGCTGGGCACCGCCAAGATCTCGGACGACCAGCTTTACCCCATCCTGTCTTCCAAGCCCATCTTCGGCGTCAACCTGTACGAAGTGGGCGTGGCCGAGAAGATCACCGAATATTTCTGTGAGCTGATCGCCGGCCCGGGCGCCGTCCGCCAGACGCTGCACAAGTACTGCGGCGAGGACGCATAAGGCCAAAAAGTACAGCCGCCACCCTATTTCATGCACAAAAGATCCCCCGTCCGCATGCCGGATGGGGGATCTTCCGTTTTCCTACCCGCTACGCCCCGGCCGAATAGGCCGCGAGCGCCGCGCGGTAGGCCCGCGCCGAGCGCGGGTCAAAACAGACCATCGTGACCCGCTCGGGCAGGGTGTGCCCGGCCAGGAAGCCCGCGATCTCCCGGATAGCGATGGCCGCAGCGCGGTCCAGCGGGAAATGATAGACGCCCGTGCTGATGGACGGGAAGGCCACCGTGCGGCAGCCGTGCGCCGCGGCCAGCGCCAGGCAGTTCTGATAGCATCGGGCCAAAAGCGCGTCCTCGTCCTGGCCGCCGCCGCGCCAGATGGGCCCCGGCGTGTGGATGACATAGCACGCGGGCAGGCGGTAACCGCCCGTGATCCTGGCCTCTCCCGTCGGGCAGCCGCCAAACTTCCGGCACTCGTCCAAAAGCTGCGGCCCAGCCGCCCGGTGGATGGCGCCGTCCACGCCGCCCCCGCCCAAAAGGCTGGTGTTGGCCGCGTTGACAATGGCGTCGGCCGCGACCTGTGTGATGTCGCCCTCCATGATTGCAATCCTTGTCTGCATCGTATGCGCCTCCTTCGTCGCTCTTTGTCTCAAGTATATCCCCGCGCCCGGACGGCCGTCAACCACCGGCTTGCCAAAAACCGGACGATGTGATAGGATAAGGATAGACTGGCATGTATCTGCACCGTGAAAGGAGAGCCCTATGGAAAAGCGAAACTATGTCTGCCCCAAGTGCGGCGGCCGCGAATATATCAGCGACCAGTTCCAGGCGACCGGCGGCAATTTTGCCAAAATATTCGATGTCCAGAACAAGAAGTTCATCACCATCAGCTGCGCACACTGCGGTTACACCGAGCTCTACCGCGCCGAGACCACGACCGGCATGAATGTGCTGGATTTCCTGATCGGAACCTGAAACCCTGCCCATATTGGCCGTCCCGCCGCGCGCGGGGCGGTTTTTCTGTTCCTAGGCCGGAAAATCCGCGCATTCCGCCTTTGACATTTGCCCGCCCGCTCTGTATAATAAGGTTAACTGAGTGAAACCGTCCCCTGCACGGCGCGGCCCTGCCCGCCGTTTTTTCCTGATTTTTGACGAGCTGAAAGGAGTCACCAAAACCCATGTCCATAGTACTGTCCTACCGTGCCCTGCGCGATGTGCCCCTGTCCCCGGACGAGGCCGCGGCCATCGATATCGTCATCGCGCGGTACCAGTCCGATTTCGAGTATCGTGATGCGGCCGACGCGTTTACGGTACATCCCACCGATCCCACCGCGCCCGAGGTCATCTTCTCCGGGACCATCTGCGTACCCGCAGACGACGCCGAGCCCATCGGCTATTGGACGTGCTGCCTGACCGATATCCGCCGCATCCTGGACGACGCCGCGTGGTATGTCTCGCTGGACGACACCGCGCTGGCCTGGGACGAGGACGACGGCTGGCTTCTCCCCGCCTGACCGCGGTACAGCTCCCTGCATCTGCAAGACAAAACCCCGCCTTTTTGCAAGGCGGGGCCTTTTTTATTTGCCGGATGGCCCTTCCCGGTTGACCAGCCAGATGCCCGCGCACACGAGCACGAGCGCCGCGGCAGCCGGCGCGCCGAACACGCCCTGCTCGCCCAGGAGCAGGGCGGACAGGATGACGCCGCAGACCGGGTTCATAAAGCCATAGATGGCCACCCGGCTGACCGGGTTATATTGCAGGAGCACGGCCCAGAGCGAGTACGCCACGGCCGAGAGCAGGCCGAGATAGCCTAAAAGCAGCAGCGCCGCAGGCGCAGACGGGTGGACGCTTCCGCCGCCTGCAAGCCCCAGGGCGATGAGCACCAGGCCGCCCCAGACGAACTGATAGCCGCTGAGCGTCACGGGCGACTCCCGCCGGGCATAGCCCTTGACCATGACCGACGAGCAGGCGTAAGCCAGGGCAGACAGCAACACAAAGCCCTCGCCGTTCCACTGCATGGAAAAGTCCAGGGCGCCGCCGCGCGTGTTGATGAGCACAACGCCGGCAAAGCCCGCGATGCAGCCCACAAGCTTACGGGCGGTCATCTTCTCCTGCCGCAGCAGCGCGGCCGAGATCAGGATGGCAAAAAAGACATTGGACGACACGACAATGGACGACTTGACACCCGAGGCGTGGGCCACGCCGATGTAGAAAAAGATATACTGTGCGACCGTCTGCACAAGGCCCAGCTTGAGCACCATGGGCCAGGAGCCGCGCGCCGGCACGAGCCAGCGGCGCGCCTGGACGCTGCCGATGCATAGAGCCAAGATCCCGGCGAGCGTGAAGCGCAGGCCGGCAAACAGCAAGAGGCTGGGCGTGTGGTCGGCCGGGATGCCGAACAGTTCATAGCCGATCTTGACGCACGGGAAGGCGCTGCCCCACAGCACGCAGCACAGCATGGCCAAAAGGCCGACCACGGCCGGCCGGGTCAGCGCCGTCCCTCTTGTTTTGGATTCCATCTCAGTTCTCCCTTCCGCCGCGGCGCGGCAGGCCGCCCGCGGTCTGTTGGTTTCTTCCGATTCCCGGTTTTGCGGGCATCAGCCCCAGATTGCGCTCGCCTTCTCGTAGGCCGCCAGGCGGTCTGTCCAGCCGATGGGCGTGGGTGCGGTCTGGCCGAGGACGGTCACAGTCGTCCCATCCGCGCTGACCGTGTATGGCTCCCCCTCGACGATGGCGCGCAGCGCGCTGTCCGCAATGGTCCAGCCGTTGATACCATACTGGGTGGCGAGGAACACCTCGTCCGAGGCGCCGCGCGCCTTGGCGTAGGCGTTGGGGTTGGGGGCGGGCGACGTCTTGCCCACGCTCCACTCCCAGCAGGCCGACTCCCAGGCATAGTGCTCCGCGATGTAGACGGCCGTGTCCGTCCCGTCAAAATCGTCGCCCATGGCCGCAAGGAAGGCCAACTGCTCCTCCCTGTGGGTCAGCTGGAGATAGCCCGCGCCGCGCTCCTCCGCGCGGTAGCCGTGCGCCTCGTAGTAGGCCGCGTCGCCGGCCTCCAGCGTGTGCCGGCCATAGCCGCTCTCGCTGGCCGCCGTGGCAAAAAACATGGAAAGGCTGGGGCGGGATGTGATATGATATTTGCGAAGCAGGTGATTGATCTGCCAGACCTCAGCAAACGAAGTCTCGCCCTGCCAGCCAAACGCGCGCAGCTGGCCGCCGGTGATGGGATACCACGCCATACGGCAGAAAAAGACCACAAAAAAGGCCGCCGCCACGCCGGCAAGCGCCAGGCGCCGCCGGCGCACGATCTTCTTTTTCTGCGCCTTGCTGACGCGGCGGTGCGGCTTCCCCGGCCGCTTTGCCCGCGCCCGCGCGGCGGGCCGTGTGGATCTCGTGTTTTCTGGCATGGGCCAATCCCCCCTTCCTGCAGTTCCAGTATACGCAGTTTTTCTCACGTTTGTCAACCGGAAAGGAGGCCCCTATGTACCCTGCCAAGCGCATCGCCGTCATCGGCGCGGGCGGCAAGACCACGGCGCTCGCGCGGCTTGCCGCCCGCTACCGGGGCGCGCACGTGCTGCTGACCACGACCACCCACATCCTGCCCTTCGCCCCGCCTGCGTGCGACCGGCTGTGCGTGACGCCGGACGCGGGCGCGCTGCGTGCCGCCCTCCAGGCCCCCGGCGTCACCTGCGCAGGGATGGCCGCCGGGGACGGCAAGCTGACCGCCCTGCCCGCCCCGCTCTGGGAGT
>DWWZ01000010.1 GCA_019119435.1 Candidatus Butyricicoccus avicola | reverse complement strand
GACCAGGTTTAATATCTTTATTTTCGCGCGAACAAACAAAAATCCATTTCCGGCCATAACAACATCCCCCTGAGTCCAGTAAGGATTCAGGGGGATGTTGTTATGTGTCTGGCTCGTCCATATTCTTTTCGCACTCTCCATGCCCAGTGGCCGCGCAATTAGTCTTCCTGCGGCTTTCTATGCCTGGCCTTCCAGTCCTTGATTTTTTCCAGGCGCGCCTTGTATTTGGCCTCGACACCCTGCTCAGTAGGGACATAGTATTCTCGCCCAGCCAGCGTGTCGGGCAGGCATTGCATATTGGTCAACTTGTCAGCGGCATCGTGGGCGTATTGATAGCCCTTGCCGTAATCCAGCTCGCGCATCAGCCTGGTAGGTGCGTTGCGGATGACGAGAGGTACCGGTTCGGCCAGGTGCTCCAGCGCATCTGCCTTTGCCCGTTCGTAAGCCCTATACAGGGCGTTGGACTTGGGCGCCAGAGACATATATACGACGGCCTGGGTCAGATGCACCGTACACTCGGGCATCCCGATCAAATGACAGGCCTGATAGGCCGCGACTGCCAGCTCCAGCGCGCGCGGGTCGGCAAGGCCAATGTCCTCGCTGGCAAACCGGGTCACGCGCCGCGCGATATAGAGCGGGTCCTCTCCCGCTTCCAGCATGCGCGCCAGCCAATACACGGCGGCGTCCGGGTCGGAATTGCGCATGGACTTGTGCAGCGCAGAGATCAGGTTATAGTGCTCCTCACCGGTCTTGTCATAGAGCAGCGACTTTTTGGAGATGCACTGCATGAGCGTCTCGGCTGTCACCGTGATATGGTCGTCCTGTGCATCCCCGTTGAGCACGACCATCTCCAGCGTGGACAGGGCGACACGGGCATCGCCGTTTGCAAAATTTGCGATTGCCTCCAGCATATCAGGCGCCATCTCCACCTTGAGATCGCCAAAGCCGCGCGGGTCGCTCAGGGCGCGCGCAAGCAGCTGGGTCAGCTCCTCCGGCTTGAGGCCTTGCAGGACAAACACCTTGCAGCGGGACAAGAGCGCCCCGTTGACCTCAAAGGACGGATTTTCGGTCGTCGCGCCGATAAGGATGATGCTGCCCTTTTCCACAAACGGCAGGAAGGCATCCTGCTGTGCCTTGTTAAAGCGGTGGATCTCATCGACAAAGACGATGGTCTTTTCCCCAAATCGGCTGTTGTCCTCCGCCTCACGCATGACGGCGCGGATCTCCTTGATCCCGCTGGTCACCGCCGAAAAATCGATAAACGTGGCCTTTGTGCGGTTTGCGATCACCCGCGCCAGCGTGGTCTTCCCGACGCCCGGCGGCCCCCAAAAGATCATGGACGAGATCTGGTCGCTCTCGATCAGGCGGCGCAGGATCTTTCCCTCACCCAAAAGATGGGTCTGCCCGACAAATTCATCCAGCGTCTGCGGCCGCAGGCGGGCCGCAAGCGGCGCGGCGTTTTGCTGTGAAAAAAAAGTCTGCTGTTCCGTTTCCTGTCCCTCCGATCTAAAGAAACGCGCTGCTCACTTTTTCTTGGCCGACGGCACGATCTGCTCGTGAAAAAAGTAATTGACCACAATCGGCGGCGCATCGAACGGCCGGCGGATTGAGTCGTCGTCACGCACATAGAGCAAGCCTTGCTCTGCGGTAAATTCCTGCATCTGCGCGTCCAGCATATTCCAATAACTGCGGTCTTTCTGCTGATAGATCGCCCGATAGAGCGGCACAAGGTCTGGGCGCTTTTCTGCAATATAGTCTAAGATTGTCTTTTTGTAGCCGCCGCGCAGGTTCAGGTTTTCCAGCCAAATCAAGTTGCACTGTGCTTTGGCCCGCCGGATAATAGCGGGTACGTCGGTAATCCCCGGGAAAATCGGGGAGATAAAGCAGGTCGTGCGCACGCCGGCATCATGGAAAGCCTTCATGGCGTCCAACCGCCGCTCGATGCTGACAGCCTCGTCCATATCGGCCCGAAATCCCTCATCGAGCGTATTGATCGACCAGGATACCCGGGCATTGGGAAAGGTCTTGATGAGATCCAAGTCCCGCAGTATCAGGTCAGACTTGGTCGCAATGCTGACCGTGCACCCACTGCCCTGCATTTGCTCGAGCAGCGTCCGTGTACGCCGGCAGGCTTCTTCGATGGGCTGGTACGGGTCGGTAACCGAGCCCAAAAACAGTTCCTTGCCCGCGTACCGGCCGGGATTCTTGATTTCCGGCCAGTGCTTGACGTCCACGAACTCCCCCCACGGCTCTGGGTGACCAGAAAACCGCTTCATAAAAGAGGCGTAACAATATTTACATCCATGGGCGCAGCCGACATAGGGATTGACCGAATAGTCAGCGACCGGCAGGTTTGACTTTGTGAGCACACTTTTGACTGTAATATCGCGCACGATCATTTTCGTTATCCTCTCTTCTCATCGCTTCATCGCTGCAAAAGCCAAGCCAGGCCCGCCGCAATGCGGGCGGGCACGTCTTGATTGTGGCCGCCGGGGTGGATCGCCAATGCCGTATCCACGCCTTGGCTGCGATAAAACGCCTCAATCGCCTCGGTGTTCTGCCGGACGGTGCGCAAATATCGGTTCCGTGCCTTGCTCTCCTTGCTTCCCAGCGAAAAATATACGTGCGACGGATGATTTTGCATGCCGTGTGCCTGGATATAGGCCGAAAAATTCGGGAACCAGAGCGATCCCGACATGCTGGCCGCACGTGCAAAGCAATCGCTGCGGCAGAGCGCATAGAGTGCGAACAGGCCGCCCAGTGAATAGCCGGCGATCCCTCGCCACGGTACCCGGCCCCGGACGGCCCGCTCGGCTTCTGGCAGGATCTCTTGGAGCAGGCACCGCAGGTATGCGTCCGCGCCCCCGGTACAGGGCATGCCCTGCCCCGTCACCGGCGGGATATCCCACGGCGCCATATCCCGGTTCCAGTCCAACCCGCTGATTGCAATCAGGGTAAAATCCGGGCAGCCGGCCTGTTGCATGGCCCGATACGCCGCATCCCCCTCGTCTGCATACGTGTGCAGATAGAGGACCGGCTTGTTTGGGGCCGCACTTGGATAGACCGAGACTCTTTTTTTCGCTATGGTGCATTGCGTCATGGCAGATGGCCTTCTTTCTTGCCGGTTTCTCTGACTCAAATTATAACGATATCTGGAAAAAGAATCAAGACCGGCCACAAACCTGGGCGCCCCGCCGGTTCTCTTCCGAATAGAAAAGGCTGCTGGCCTTTTTGGCAGGGAAACCCGGCCCATTCGCACAGATACATCCGATCGACCGGCGCCAAATTCAGGGCAGAGAAACATTTTTTGTTGACCGGGACCACCTTTGGACGGATCCGATTCCTCTTTTTGTATCGAATGCGGCCTTTTCAGCCGCCTCTCCCCTTCGGCTCCGCCGTTTCCTGGATAGATTGCTGCCAAATGCCGCATAACGACAAAAAGCCCCGCCTGAAAACAGGCGGGGATTTTACAGAAAGTGGTGGACCTGGAGGGATTCGAACCCTTGACCTCTCGGATGCGAACCGAACGCTCTCCCAACTGAGCTACAGGCCCATCTATAAAAATTTTTGCCAAAATTGCTCTCGACAGTATTTAATTATACACCGGATTTCCCAATTGTCAAGGGACTTGCCCATGTTTTTTGTATCGTCCAGGCTGCTCTTCTGCGCGGTCCCCTTTGTCTTGCTTTTCCACGGCACAGCCCCTATAATGGAATTATCCAGACATCTGTGCCAACGAGGAGGGAATCCCAATGCGCAACGACTGTATTGACGAAAATCTGACCGAAGCACAGCGTGCGCGGTTTCGTACCTGCTGGGTGCTGCTCGCCGAGGCCGCCAGGGGCCGGCAGCAGTTCACGCTGCGCCCTTACTTGTACGAACAATTTTTTGCCCCTGACTCCCAGCAGCGTGCCGTCCCCATGATCTTGGAAATCCTGTCCATGATGACAGATGGCCGGCCGGTGCTCATCCATTTCCAGTGCGCCACGCCCGATCACCCGGATGCACCGCTTCTGGCTGGCTGCGCGGAAGCGTTTGGCCTGGTTGTGCGCGACGCCGGCAGCCCATCGTTCCTGTTGTATCCGGGGAGCTGCCTTCCCCTTGACCTGCTCAGCGCCATGCTGTTTGACCCGGACAGCGCCTTCCACGTCCTCTGCTATGTGCCGCAGCGTATCCTGTTGTCCAAACTGGCTGCAATGCCGTATGGCGCATGCCTCTGGTACCTGTCCCACGGCCTCAGCCGGCTGCGGATGGACTATCTTTCCGGTCGCCCAATGCTTGAGCTTGAAGCTACGGCCGACGTGACACCCGAGCGTTTGATGACCCGGATTACCCCACTGTTTTGGCGGCACGGCTGCCGCCTGGTCTTGCGAAAAGTCTGACCGATTCTCAAAAAGGAGCAGGTTTCCCTGCTCCTTTTTCCTTTTGATATTTTGATATATAGATCCCGTTACATCGTGAACAGTGTCACAACCCCCGACGAGGCGACGGCCATAATCAGCCCAGCGGCGACGACGCCCGCCGCAATAGAAAAAAACGCACGGATCGGCGGCATCTTGAGCAGCGCCGCAATCGCCGCCCCCGACCAGGCGCCCGTGCCTGGCAGCGGGATGGCTACAAAGATAAAAAGGCCCCACTTGGCATATTTGGTGATCTCGCCCTTCTTGCTGTTGAGCTTGCCAAGGTACCAAGTTGCCGGCTTGCGAAACAGCGGCTGGCGGGCAAGCCAATCCAAAAGGCGCTCGGCAAACAGCAGCAGAAACGGGATTGGCAGCAGATTGCCCAAGTAGCAGATGGGAAGCACCTCCAGCCAGGACATACCGGCGGCGATGCCCAGCGGGACCGCACCGCGCAGCTCCACAAGCGGCAGCATAGAGACCAGAAACAGCGCGGTTTCCTTACCGGCAGCCTCCAGCCAGGTAAATAAACTTTCCAAATTGAAACCCTCTCTTTGACAATTTTGTTCTTCGCTTCTTCTTTCTAGATGGTACCAGAATTCTGTCCAAAATGCAACGCAGATTTGTAAACTCTCTGGGAATTCTGTTGATTTCGCGCGATTGACTTTGCCTTTGCGTGCCTGTATCATAAAAGCAGACAATCAAATTTTCACCAGGAGGCTATTTTTATGCCCTGCTTCGATCTCGTCGTAACCGACCTGGACGGTACGCTCTTCTATGACCGTGCGCACATCTGCGCACGCGACCGCGCCATGCTGGAGAGGCTGCATGTGTGCGGCATCCCCTGCGCCATTGCCACCGGCCGTGAACTGGATGCAGTCGCGCCGGCGCTTGACCATCTGGGTCTGTGGCCGTACTTTTCCTATATCATCCACTCGGGCGGCGCGGGCATCTATGATGTGCGCACCCAGGAAAACGATATGACCGGCATGCTGTCGGTCGATACCCTATGTGAGCTGTTTGACCGCTACGCCCCGCTCGGCCTGCCCTTCGTCCTGCCTATGGACGGCAAGATGTATGTCTCCCGGCGCACCGACCTGCTCGAAAACGAGGCCCGCCTGCTGCGCTATCCGCTGGTGGAGGTGCCCGACCTCAAGCAGGTCATTTACAAGCCCATGAACAAGATCGTCCTAAACGGCCCGCTGGACGACATCGCGCGCGCCATGCCCATCCTGTCGGCCGACCAGGACCCGCGGTATCAGTGGCATCGCAGCCACGACAACTATATTGACTGCTATGCGCGCGGCATCGACAAGGGCGCGGCGCTTAGCACCCTGTGCGCGCGCCTGGGGCTGGACCCAGCGCGCACGCTGGCCATTGGCGACAATGAGAACGACATCCAGCTTCTGGACGCCGCCGGCCTTGCCGCCTGCCCGGGTGACGGTACGGACTCCGCCAAGGCGCACGCCGACTATATCTGCTGCCCGGCAGCTGAGGGCGCGTTCGCCGATCTGTGCGAACACTATCTGTTCTCTGCGGCGTCCGACGCCGCCGGCGCTTGACAGTGTTTGCCTGCGGCGATACAATAAAATAGCTGACGCTTGGCGCCGACTTTGCCCATTTTGAACCAAAAAGGGGATGCATAACCATGAAAAAACAGGCCTTCAAGGCCGCCCTGCCCTATACGCTGCCGATCTGCTTCGGCTTTCTCTTTCTCGGCATGTCCTATGGGTTCCTGATGCACAGCAAGGGCTTCCCCTTTGTCTATCCACTGTTTATGAGCCTGTTCATCTTCGCAGGCTCCATGGAGTTTGTAACGGTCAACCTGCTCTTATCGGCCTTCCACCCGCTGTCCGCCTTCTTGCTCGCGCTGATGGTCAATGCGCGGCATCTATTTTACGGCATCTCCATGCTGGATAAGTACAAAAACTGCGGCCCGAAAAAATTTTATCTCATCTACGGCATGTGCGATGAGTCCTTTTCCATTAACTGCGCAGTGACGCCGCCGCCCGAGATCGACCGGGGCTGGTTTATGTTCTTTGTCACCCTGCTCAACCATATCTATTGGGTGAGCGGCGCCACCCTGGGCGCGCTGCTCGGCTATGTCATCCACTTTGACACCACCGGCATTGAATTTGTGATGACCGCCCTCTTTGTGGTCATGCTGGTGGGCCAATGGGAGGAGGCCGACGACCACCGTCCGGCGCTGACCGGTATCGTGTGCTCGCTTGTCTGCCTGCTCCTCTTTGGCGGGGATCGCTTCATGCTGCCGGCGATGGCGCTCATCGTCCTGTGCTTTTCGCTCGGCCGCCATAAAATTGCGCGCAAGGAAAAGGAGGAGGCTCGCTCATGACAACTGTACAGAGCGTCGTGACCATCGCGGCGGTCGTCCTGGGTACGATGCTGACCCGCTTCCTTCCCTTTCTGCTGTTCCCGGAGGGGAAAAGGCCGCCGCGCTTTATCTCTTACCTGGGCACGGTCCTGCCCTACGCGGTCATCGGCCTTCTGGTGGTCTACTGCCTGAAGGACGCCCTGCCCACCGCGCTGCATGGGCTGCCCGAGCTCATCGCCATCCTATTCGTCGTCCTGCTGCACAAATGGAAGCACAATATGCTGCTGAGCATTTGCGGCGGCACCGCGCTCTATATGTTCCTTGTGCAGGCCATCTTTGCCTGACCCAGGATCTCAACTTCATATACAAAAAAGCCAGGCCCTGCCTGGCTTTTTTGTGTGTATCCCAAGGTTATTCCTCCACATAAATGCCATCCTGCGGCAGGCTGACATCCAGCGTTTCCCCGGATGCCGTCTGCTGCGCGCCGCCCAGGACGCTCTCCGGGTCAATGGCGGCCCCGTCCGCGTACAGTTCCAGATGCAGATGGCTATCCTGGCCCGCCTCGGCGTAGCCCTGCGTGCCGACCGTGCCGATCACGTCGCCCGCGCGCACCGCGTCGCCCGCGCTGACCTTCATCTCCTCATCCAAGCACTGATAGACCGCCTGCTTGCCGTCCGTGAGCTCCAACACCACCACGCCGCCGTACTGCGCGTCCATCTCCGCCTGGGTGACCGTACCGTCCGACACCGCATAGACCCGCGCGCCCGATTCTGCGGCATAGTCTGTGCCCGTGTGCACGCGCCAGTCTCCCATGGTCTCATCCTTGACCAGGGCGTCGCCCGAGAACGCCTTGAGCACTGCGCCGTCTACCGGGCGGACCCAGATCGGCTCAGGGGCTTCGGCAGCGGTCTGCTGCGGCTGGTCGGCCTGCTGCGGGGCGGGTTCCGGCTCGGGCTCGGGTTCCGGCTGTACAGCTGGTTCGGCCGGCTCTGCGGGCACGTCTACGTCGGGCACCGAGACCGGTGTCTGCACGGCCTGCTCGCTGGACGGCAGGTACACGGTCGTGTCCGACGGGTCGGCCTGGCCCTTGCCTGTCGAAAAAAAGAGTACATAGCTGGACACTGCAATGACCACCAGGCAAATCGATAAAATCACGTAAAAGCCGCGGTCGGCCTTTTTTGCCTGGCCGGTATATCCCTGTTTGCGCATAACTCTGAACACCTCCAGGGATAGTATCGGCCGCTGTTTCCCGCTTTATACCCCGTCCGGCCGGGAAATCCGGCGGTCAGGTGTCCGCGTCCTGCGCGGTCAGGCGCGCAAGCTCGGTGCCCGGATAATAGTGCGCCAGGATCTCGGCATAGCTTTCTCCCTGCTCCGCGGCATACTTTGCGCCCCATTGGCTCAGCCCGACGCCGTGGCCATAGCCCGTTGTGGTAAAGGTCAGCGTATCGCCATCTATGGCAACGGTAAAGTTCGTGGAATTGAGGCCGAGCAGCGCACGCATG
The DNA here is from genome assembly GCA_019119435.1 of Candidatus Butyricicoccus avicola. GTDB lineage: Bacteria > Bacillota > Clostridia > Oscillospirales > Butyricicoccaceae > Butyricicoccus > Butyricicoccus avicola. The sequence continues at coordinate 34,629 of DWWZ01000010.1, read as the reverse complement.
GTCATACCCTTGACCGTGACGCCGCCGAACTTCATCTGGATGATCCCGCCTGCTGCACTGCGTTCGGAGGCCTTGAACCAGTTTGCTGGGTCGCCGGACAGGTCGGCAGACGGCAGCGTCTCATCGGCGCGGGCACGGATCTCATCGGCTGTCAGCACGACCGCCGCCCGGTACTTGGGACAGGCCTCGCCGCCCGGGCTGTCCACGCTCTGTAAGTATGGGATATCGCTGCCCCAGACGTCGGCCGCGCGCTCGGTCTTTTCCCCGGCCGCCGCACTGAACACCGCAATGATCGGGGCGCCCTCATAGGTCAGCACCTGCCCGGCCGTATCCCGGACAGCCTGGCGGATGACGTCCTCGTCTGCCGCTGCCTCCTCCCCCCAGCGCGCCGCCGCCTCGGTCTTGAGGTCGACAAATGCCGCGCAGTGCGCCGGGTCATCGCACACATCGGCCTGCTCATGCTGCGCCGGCCGCCCGGCCTGGCACTTATAGACGGCATAGGTCCGGGCTGCAACCGCCTGCGCACGGATGGCCTCCTGCGGGAAATCGGGTGAGATCTCGCCGGCCACCACGCTCACCACATATTCCTCCAGGTCCATCTCGCGCACCTCCCCATCTACCAGCACCGTGATCTCCTGCGCGGCAGCGAGCGTCCCTGCGGGCGTCTGTTCCGCCTCCTCCGGTTGGGCGCTCTCCCCAATTTCTGCATCCGCCGCCACGCTCTCCTGCGGGATGGGCAGCGGCGCGTCGTCCTCCAGAAACCCACAAAATACCGGCAGCAGATAGATCACGGCCGTGAGAAGCAGGCCAATGACCAGAACTTTTCTCATTTTTCTCCCTCCTGGCTTTGCATTTTTACAGTTCGCAGATTGACAAATTTGCAGGATAATAGTAATATTGATGCATATAGACTGAAAGAAAAAGGGGATAATGCCATGGTCAACCAGATGAAGGACATGGATCCGGAGATGATCCATACGATCTGCGAGCAGCTTCGCCCGCTGCACCAGATCAAAAAAGAAACCTTTTCCAAATACAATGTTAAGCGTGGCCTGCGCAACGCCGACGGCACCGGCGTACTGGCCGGCATCACCCGTCTGGGCAATGTCCATGGCTATCTGCTCAACGAGGGCGAGCGTGAACCGATCGAGGGCAAGCTGACCTATCGCGGCATCGACATCTATGACCTGCTGCACGCCTTTGAGTCCGAGGACCGCTTTGGCTTCGGCGAGGTCGGCTATCTGCTGCTCTCGGGCCAGCTCCCCACGAGCGCCCAGCTCTCCCGCTTCACCGATATGATCGGCGAGGCGCGCGCGCTGCCTGACAACTTCACCGAGGACATGATCATGCGCGCGCCCAGCCCGGATATCATGAACAAGCTGGCAGGCGCGACCCTCGCGCTGTACTCCTACGACCCCAACCCGGACGACATCTCGCCCGAAAACATCCTGCGCCAAGGCATCAGCCTGATGGCCAAATTCCCGGTCATCATCTCGCACGCTTATCAGGCGCGCCGCCGCTATTTTGAGGGCCAGTCCATGTATCTGCATGTGCCCGACCCCAAGCTGTCCACGGCCGAGAACATCCTGCACCTCATCCGGCCGGACGGCACCTGCACCGATGAGGAGGCCAAGCTGCTTGACCGCTGCCTCATCATCCACGCCGAGCACGGCGGCGGCAACAACTCCGCCTTTGCCACCCGCGTCGTCTCCTCCTCGGGCACTGATACCTATTCGGCGATCGCCGCCGCGGTCGGCTCGCTCAAGGGCCCGCGCCATGGCGGCGCTAACCTCAAGGTCGTGCAGATGTTTGAGGACATCAAGGCCAATGTCTCGGACTGGACCGACCAGGAAGAGGTCTATCAGTACCTGCTCCGCATCCTCGCAGGCGAGGTCGGCGATCACAGCGGCCTGATCTACGGCATGGGGCACGCCATCTACACCCTGAGCGACCCGCGTGCGGTCGCGCTCAAGTCGGCAGCCCGTCCGCTGGCCGAGAAGAAGGGCTACCTCGATGAGTTCAATCTCATCGAGCTGGTTGAAAAACTCACACCCGGTGCGTTTGCCGAGGCGCGCGGTGCGGATACCAAGGTCATGTGCGCCAATGTCGATATGTATTCCGGCCTGGTCTACAAAATGCTCGGTATCCCGCAGGAGATGTTCACGCCGCTCTTTGCGACCGCCCGCATCGTCGGCTGGATCGCCCACCGGATGGAGGAAGTCGCATTCGGCGGCCGCATCATCCGCCCTGCCTTTAAGCCACTGTCCAAAAACGTTCCCTATGTCCCGATCAGCAAGCGGGGATAATGTTATTGTACGCGGCCATTGTGCAAAAAATGCGGGAAGGCTGGCAGCCGCACAAAAATCACGGCTGGCAGCCTCCTATAAGGCCGGGGCGCTGCGCGCCCCGGCCTTATTTTTCACGAAGCCTCCTGTTGACACAGGGATTAGTTCATGTTAACATCTCTGTTGAAAGCGATATGTCCCCCCTGCATCCCAGAAAGGAGCTTAAAATGGAAATCCTGCTTGGCCTGCTCGTCCCATTTGCCGGGACCGTGCTCGGCGCTGCCTGCGTCTTTTTCCTGCGCGATACCTTCCCTCCGCTGCTGCAGAAATGCCTGCTGGGCTTCGCCTCGGGCGTCATGAGCGCGGCCTCGATCTGGTCGCTCATCATTCCTGCGATGGATCAGTGCGCCGGCATGGGACGGCTGGCATTTTTGCCCGCAGCAATTGGCTTCCTGGCGGGCATCGCCTTCCTGCTCGTGCTTGACCACCTGGTCCCCCATCTCCATCTGGACAGTCCGGCCGCCGAAGGTCCTGCCTGCCATCTGCGCAAGAGCACCATGCTCATCCTGGCCGTCACCATCCACAATATTCCTGAGGGTATGGCAGTCGGCGTCGTATTTGCCGGCCTGCTCGCCGAAAATACGCATCTAACGCTTGCGGGCGCATTCACCCTTTCCCTGGGCATTGCGCTACAAAATTTCCCTGAGGGCGCGATCATCTCCATGCCGCTGCGCAGCAGCGGGCAGATCAGCCGGCGACGCGCCTTTGTCTACGGCAGCCTGAGCGGCATCGTCGAGCCCATTGCGGGCGCGATCACCATCGCGCTGGCGGCCTGGCTGACGCCGCTCCTGCCCTATCTGCTGTCCTTTGCCGCGGGCGCCATGATCTATGTCGTGGTCGAAGAGCTGATCCCCGAGGCGTCCGAGGGCACGCACAGCAATCTCGGCACCATTGGGTTCGCAGCCGGTTTTGTTCTGATGATGATCCTGGATGTCGCGCTTGGATGAGCCCTCACTTTGCCAAAGCACAACAAAAAACGCTCCCTCATGGGAGCGTTTTTTTATTATGCGTGGTAAGGCCCGGCCGCTGCACGGCCGTCCCTCAGCCTTTGAGCGCCGGATCAAACCGCCGGCGCACCTCGATGTAAGCCAGGATGGCCTCGACTGTGCCGTCAAATCCGAGCTTTGCGCTGTTGAGCGACAGATCGTAATTTTTGGCGTCTTTCCATTCCTTCCCGGTGTAATATTTGTAATACCGCGCACGGTAATCATCGGTTTTGGCGATAAGGCGTTCCACGTCGCGCTCGGGCAGGCTGTTGACCTTCATGGCCTCCTGCAGACAAAAGTCTGCGGGCGCATGGACAAACACGCTGACGACGCCCGGCATGCCGGACAAGATATGGTCGGCGCAGCGGCCGATCAGCACACAGGACCCCTCCTCCGCCAACTCGCGGATGATCTTTGCCTGATAGTTGAACAGGTTGTCATCGCCGGTGAAGCCCGCGCTCTCCGGCGAGAGGATCTTATTGCCCTGGTAGCCGCCCTTGAGCAGGGCGCGCAGCCCGTGCAGTTTTTTCTCATCGTGGAACAGCGCGGCATTGATCCCGCTGTCCTCCGCGGCCAGTTGGATGATCTCCCGGTCATAGTATGGGATATTCAGACGCTTTGCCAGCATTTTGCCGACCGTACGTCCGCCGCTGCCATACTGGCGCGCAATGGTGATGATCGTTTTTTCCATAAAAGACAAGCCCCCTTTGATATGGTCCTTTGTCTCTTTTATTGTAACAGGACGGCGGCCCGCGCGCAAGAGGCTTTACTCGCCGAGATAGGCTTTCTTGATGGACTCGTCATTGAGCAGGTCGCGCGCGGCGCCCTCCTTGACGATCTTGCCGGTCTCCAGGACATAGGCGCGGTTTGCGATAGAGAGCGCCTTTTTCGCGTTCTGCTCCACGAGCAGGATGGTCACGCCCTGCTTGTTGACGTCCTCGATGATCTTGAAAATCTCGCTGACAAACAGTGGCGACAGGCCCATGGACGGCTCGTCCATGAGCAGGATCTTGGGATGGGACATGAGCGCGCGGCCCATGGCGAGCATCTGCTGCTCGCCGCCCGACAGGGTGCCGGCGAGCTGGCGGGTGCGCTCTTTCAGGCGCGGGAAGCGCGTATAGACCATCTCAAGCGTCTCTGCGATCTCGTTCTTGTCCTTGCGGGTGTAGGCGCCCATCTTGAGGTTCTCGTAAACCGTAAGCCCGGCGAACACGCGGCGCCCCTCGGGGACATGGGACATGCCGAGCGAAACGATCTGGTGGCCGGGCATCTTGACGATCTCGCGCCCCTCAAACTGGACCGAGCCCGACTTCGCCTGTAACATGCCGCTGATGGTATGCAGGGTCGTGGTCTTGCCCGCGCCGTTGGCGCCGATGAGCGCGACGATCTCGCCCTCGTCCACGTGGAACGAGACGTCTTTGAGCGCGTGGATCATACCGTAATATACATTCAGATTCTCTGCGGTAAGCATTGCCATGAAATAAGCCCTCCTTTAGTCGCCCAGGTATGCCTTGATGACCGCCGGGTCATTGAGCACTTCCTTGGGCGTGCCCTCGGCGAGCAGCTTGCCGAAATTCAGGACATACAGGTATTCGCAGATGCCCTGGACGAGCTTCATGTCATGCTCGATGAGCAGGATGGTCACGCCGTACTTCTCACGCACAAGGCGGATGGTGTCCATGAGCTCCCCGGTCTCATTGGGGTTCATGCCGGCCGCCGGCTCGTCCAGGAGCAGCAGCTTGGGGTTGGTCGCCAGCGCACGGGCGATCTCCAGCTTGCGCTGCTTGCCGTACGGCAGGTTGGCCGCCAGATTGCCCGCCTCATGGTCCAGGTCAAAGACCTTGAGGATCTCAAGCGCGCGGCGGTCCATCTCCTTTTCCTTTTTGCGGTAGCTGCCCAGGTGCACCATGCTCTCAAACAGGTTATACGTGACCTGATTATGCAGGGCGACCTTGACGTTGTCCAGCACGGTCAGCTTTTGGAACAGGCGGATGTTCTGGAACGTACGCGCCACACCCAACTTGCAGATATCGTGCGGCTTTTTGCCGATCAGGTTCTGATTGTCCAGACGGATGCCGCCGTCGGTCGGGCGATATACGCCGGTCAACATGTTGAAGACCGTGGTCTTGCCCGCGCCGTTCGGGCCAATCAGGCCGACCAGAGCGCCTTCTTCAATTTTCATGGACAGGTCGTCCACGGCGCGCAGGCCGCCAAACGAGATGCCCAGCTTGATTACTTCGAGCATTGCCATATCAAATGCCCTCCTTGCTTGCCTGCTTTGCCGCGCGGCGGGCCGCACGCTTTTCCATAAGGCGCGTCTTGATGCCGGAATTGTTGAAGATCATCATAACGATCAGCAGGATCGCATAGATCAGCATGCGGTAGTCGTTGACCGCGCGCAGCACCTCGGGCAGGATGGTGAGCAGGGCCGCCGCGATGATCGAGCCCCAGATATTGCCCAGGCCGCCCAGGACGACAAAGACCAGGATGAGAATCGAGGTGTTGAAGTCAAACTTGGTGGCCGTAACCGTCGAGAAGTTCATGGCGTACAGGGTGCCCGCCATGCCCGCAAAGGCCGCCGAGATGACAAAGGCCAAAAGCTTGTAGCGGGTGGCCGAAATGCCGATGCTCTCGGCCGCGATCTTGTTGTCGCGCACCGACATGATGGCACGGCCGGTCCGGCTGTGAATCAGGTTTAGGATGACAAACAGCGTGATCAGGATGAGTACAAATCCCGACGTAAACGACGAGATCTTCTCAACGCCGCTGACGCCCATCGGGCCATTGATGATCATTTCGCCGCCCTCGGCGAGCTGGAAGGTCTGGTTGACCAGCGAAAAATGCAGCCCGTTCTCGTCCAGGCCGATGTACAGGACGTTTACGATATTTTTGATGATTTCTCCGAATGCTAGGGTGACAATGGCAAGATAGTCGCCCTTGAGGCGTAGAACCGGCACGCCGACGATGACGCCCGCGATGGCTGCGCAGATCGCGCCGATGACCATGGCGACTGCCAGACGCAGCGGCGCCAGCGGGATGGCGTCAGCCAGGCTGGTGGTGGCGACGATGCCGGCGAATGCGCCGACCGACATGAAGCCCGCATGGCCGAGCGACAGCTCGCCCAGAATACCAACGGTCAGGTTGAGCGAGACCGCCATGACGACATAGGCGCAGATCGGCACGAGCTGGCCCTTGAGCGACGAGGAGATATTGCCGGTCAGGATCATGAGCTGGACGGCGACAAACGCGATAATGACAATGCCGTACGAGATAATGCTGTCGCGCCGGCCTGCCAGCATATTTTTGGACTGTTTCATCAGGCTCACCTCACACTTTCTCGCTCACATGCTTGCCCAGCAGGCCATCCGGCTTGACGAGCAGGACGATGATCAGGACGGCAAAGACGATGGCGTCAGACAGCTGGGTGGAAATATAGGCCTTAGCAAAGATCTCGATGATACCAAGCAGGATGCCGCCCACCATTGCGCCCGGGATGGAGCCGATGCCGCCGAAGACCGCCGCCGTGAACGCCTTGATGCCGGGCATCGAACCGGTTGTCGGCATCAGCATGGGATAGGCCGAGCACAGCAGGACGCCCGCGATCGCCGCAAGGCCGGAACCGATGGCAAACGTGATGGAAATGGTCCGGTTGACGCTGATGCCCATGAGCTGGGCCGCGCCCTTGTCCTCCGAGACCGCACGCATCGCGGTGCCGACCCTGGTCTTGTTGGTGAACAGGGTCAAGCCTGCCATGATCACGACGCAGGCCAGGACGGTGACGATGGTGACGCCGGTGATATTGAGCTGGCCGTCAAACAGCTTGACCGACCAGTCGCCGACGACAGAGGAGAAGGTCTTGGAGCTGGAGCCCCAGATCAGCAGCGCCGCGTTCTGCAGGAAATAGGACACGCCGATGGCCGTAATCAGAACGGCCAGTGCAGGCGCCTGACGCAGCGGCTTGTATGCCAAGCCCTCGATGACAATGCCGAGGACGGTACACACGATGACTGCCAGGACGACCGAAAGCAGCGGGGACAAGCCAAGATAGCTTGTCGAGCAAAAGGATATATATGCGCCTACCATGATGACGTCGCCGTGCGCAAAGTTCAGCATCTTGGCGATACCGTAAACCATCGTATAGCCCAGCGCGATGATTGCGTAGACGCTGCCTAAGCTGATGCCATTGATCAGATAGGATAAAAAGGTCATGCGATACACCTCATTCTTTCTACCGAAAAAGCCGGTGATGCAGGGCGGAGGTTTGAACGTGCAAGCCGTCGCCCCACACCATAGGCCGTTTGAACAAAAAAGCGCAGGAGAGGGCCGGGCATTTGTATGCTGCCGGCTGCCTCCCCTGCGGATTCGTGTAATTTACTTGGCGTTACATACCGACGTATACACCGTTTTCGATGACCATGCCCTTCGGGTCCTTGGAAACCGCGCCCGTTGCATCCCAGGTCGCGCCCTCGCCGGTCAGGCCGTCAAAGGTCAGGGTCGGGAAGGTCTGGATCATCAGATCGCACAGCTCTTCGGCCGACATGTCAGGCGTTGCGCCCGAGGCCTCAATGGCTGCCTTGTACGCATAGATGCAGTCGTAAGCGTCCGCCGCGAACTGGTTCGGGGTCTCGCCGAACTGCTCCTTGTACTTGGTGACGAAGCTCTGGGTCTTCTCGTCGGTTGCGTCCGCGTTGAACGGGGTCAGCAGCATGACGCCCTCTGCCAGGGAGGTATCGAAGCCTTCCAGGGTCAGAATGCCGTCCATGCCGTCAACGCCGAAGAACTTGGGCGCATAGTCCATGCTCTTGGCCTGCTGCAGGATCAGCGAAGCCGGCTGATAGTAGATCGGCAGGAAGACAAGGTCTGCGCCAGCGCTCTTGGCCTCGCTCAGCTGGACCGAGAAGTCGGTCGCGCTCGAAGAGGTGAAGGTGGTGACCGACACAATGTTCAGGCCCTTGGCGTCAGCCTCTGCCTGGAACTTTTCGAAGATACCGGACGAGTAGACGTCGTCGTTCTTATAGATGACGGCAATCTTGGTGCCCAGCTGGTTGTCTGCAATATAGTCTGCCGAAGCCGTGCCCTGGTTGGGGTCGGTAAAGCACATCTGGAAGACGTTGTCCTTGCCCTCGGTGACCGCGGTCGAGGATGCCGACGGGGTCAGGGCGAAGATGCGGTCTGCATAGTTTTCGGTTGCGGTGGCCTCACCGGGCTTGCTCGTAACCGAACCCAGGGACAACTGCATGCCCCAGTCCTTGAGGTTATTGTAGGCCGAGACCGCCTTCTCGGGGTCGTTCTCGTCGTCTTCCATGTTCCACTCGATCTGGATGCCGCCCTCGGCGTTGATCTCATCCACTGCGATCTGCGCGCCGTTCTTGACGGCATTGCCGTAAATCGCCGCGTCACCGGTCAGCGGGCCGGTGCCGCCAATCTTAAATGCAGCCGCCGTGCTCTCGGCGCCGTTGTCCGAGCTGGTGTCTGCCGTGTCGCCAGCGCTGTTTCCGCAGCCAGCCAGCACGCTTGTGCACATGGCCGCCGCCAGCAGCAGGCTCAGTACCTTTTTCATTTTCGTTTCCTCCCTCATTTGCTGTTTGGGTTCCGTCGTCCCCAGCGGACATACACCTGTCCGTATGGAACAACTTTCTTGTATTATACACCTGTTTAATCTAAATGTATAATTTTTTTTCGTATTTTAATACATTTCGTCGCTTTCACAATTTTGTCTAATAAAAGTTTAACGCTTTTCGTCAATCTGACATCTTCCCAGCGCGCGCTTTTGCCTGTTTTTCTGTGGTTCCAAACTTTTTTCGGCGAATTTGTGCTTTATCCGAAATTTTTCCAGAATCCGGCCAATTGTGCGTCACTTTCCAATTTTTTTCTTGTGTGCTGTTTTTTCTCACCGCGCGGGGCGCGCGCACATTACATATTTGCAAGCTTCGCGCAAATACTACCAGCATGATCAAGAAAGAACATTCCGATTCTGGGAGGAGATACGAATATGAAAGCTACGGGCATCGTGCGCCGCATTGATGACCTCGGCCGCGTCGTAATCCCCAAGGAGATCCGCCGCACCATGCGCATCCGCGAGGGCGATCCCCTGGAGATCTACACCGACCGGGACGGAGAAGTCATCTTTAAAAAATATTCCCCCATGGGCGAGCTTGGAACCTTTGCCAGCGAGCTGGCCGAGGCGCTCTCGCGCACAGCCGGGCTATCCTGCGCCATCTGTGACCGGGACGCGGTCATCGCAGCGGCCGGCGGTGCAAAAAAGGAGATCTTTGAAAAATCCATCTCGAACGACCTGGAACTGCTCATGGAGCAGCGCCACATCTATGAGCACACCGGCTCGGATACCGACCTGCATGTGTCGGAAAACGATCCCTATCATGTCATTGTCGCCGCGCCCATCATCTCGGAGGGCGATGTGACCGGCTGCGTCGCCCTGCTGTCCGACGCGCCGGACGCGGTTGCGACCGAGGTCGAAAGCAAGCTCAGTCAGACCGCAGCCAGCTTCCTGGCGCGCCACGTGACCATGTAACCGCCCTGCGCGGGCTGCCTCCATGCCGGTGGGCAGCCCGCGCGCTCTGTCTGCCGCCAAAGGAGGCCTTGCTGCATGGCGCCGCCGAATACCTCCCCTGTGCTGCCCCTCCTGTGGGCATATAGCGCCCTACTCGCTGCAGCCGGATTTGTAATCACGCCGGCCGGCCAGCTCGGGCCCGGGCTGGCCCAGATCGTGCTGACCGAAGACGCCCTGATCACCGACTATATGCTGGTCGCCGGGCCTGGGCCGGCTCTAGTGAATGCAGGGCTGGTCGCCGCAATCAGTATCGCCACATTGCAGCACGCCCATACGCCCTTTGACGGCAGCGCCCTGGTCGTCGTGGGCCTGATGTCAGGTTTTGCCCTTTTCGGCAAAAACGGCCTCAACCTGTGGCCCATCCTGCTGGGCGCGCGTCTGTACGCCTGGTACCGGCGTGAGCCTTTCGGCCGCTATGCCGCAGCCGGCTTGACCGCGACTGCCCTTGCGCCCGTGGTCAGCTATTTCGTGCTGGACAACGGCTGGGGCACCCTGCCCGCCGGCATCCTGGCCGGTGCGGCCATCGGGTTCCTGCTGCCCGCCCTCGCCGCCTACACCTATCGGCTCCAGCGCGGCATGAACCTGTATAACACCGGCTTTGCCTGCGGCCTGGCCGCCTTTCTCATCGTCCCGCTCATGAATGCCCTCGGGGCGGCGCCGGCCGTGCAGTACCGCTGGGCATCCGGGCGGCCGCTGCCCGTGCTGCTGCTGTCTTTCGGGCTATGCGCCCTCCTGCTGCTCGCCGGGCTCTTCCTGTGCGGCCAGCCGCCCAGCGCCGCCCTGCGCGGGTATCGCGCATTGCTGCGCACCAGCGGCCGCGCCCCCAGCGACTACCTGGTACAGTTCGGCCCCGCCCCGACGCTCATCAACATGGGCACCAACGGCGTGATTGCCCTGGGCTTCCTGTTGTGCACGGGCGGCGACCTCAACGGCCCAACCTTGGGTGCCATCCTGACCATCTTGGGCTTCTCGGCCTATGGCAAGCACGCGCGCAACATGCTCCCTGTGATGGGCGGCGTGGTGCTGGGCAGCGTCTGCATGCACTGGTCGCTGTCCGACAGCGCCGTACAGCTTGCCGGCCTGTTCTGTACGGCGCTCGCCCCGGTCAGCGGCCGGTTCGGCTGGCCTTACGGCGTGCTGGCCGGTTTCCTGCATGCGTCGGTCGTACTGTGCACCAGTTCCCCGGTCGCCGGCATGAATCTATATAACAACGGCTTTTCGGCAGGGCTTGTGGCAATTGTGCTTTCCGCCCTCATCCCCGCCCTGCGCCGCCCCACATAGACGGCCAAAAAAATGGGCCTGCCCACAAGCGGGCAGGCCCTATCCCTCACTTGAAACAACGGTATGCCTTCCTTGATGGCGATGTTATAGATCTCCATGCCGTAGGCCATCGCATATGACATGATGACCCCGAAAACCATCCCCTGTTTCCTGTCTTTTGGCATTGTACATTCCTCCTGTTTTGCCATAACTTATGAAAAAAGACGTGCAGCACACAACTGGATTTACGCAGTGTATGCTACACGTCTATAATTCATTATACCGGCTGCCTGCTATTTTGCAAAGGCAATTTTGCACAAATTTTTGCTGGTCTGTCTGGCACGGCAGGGCTGGTCACAAGTCGGCCTTTGGCGGCAGTTTATCCGAAAAATATTTGGCCTCAAAATCTGCCACGCTGATCGGGCGACTGTAATAGTATCCCTGACCGACGTCACACCCGACCGACCGCACGAGGGCGGCGTTCTCGGCGGTCTCGATGCCCTCTACGACCGTGCGCAGGCCGAGGTCTCGTGCCAGGCGCACCACGTTGCGCAGCAGCTTTTGCTGGCCGTCGCTCTCCTGCCGCGACATCCCCAGCAGGAAACTGCGATCCAGCTTGACCTCGTCGATGGAAAGCCGTGCTAGGATGGTCAGCGAGGAGTATCCGCTGCCAAAATCGTCGAGCGACAGGCGGAAGCCGCATGCGCGCAGCTGTTCGATGGTCTTATTGAGCTCGTCCAGGTTTTCTGCCGCCAGACCCTCCAGGATCTCCAGCACGATCAAGGTGCGCGGCACGCCGTACTGGTCGGTCAGCGCGCACAGCTTATTCACATAATCACTCTGGTAAAAGAGCAGTTTGGACTGGTTGACCGAGATCGGCACCGGTTGGATGCCCGCGTCCATCCACGCCCGCAGGCAGGCACAGGCCCGCTCCACCATGTAGAGGTCGAATTCGGTGCAAAAGCCGTTGCGCTCAAAGAGTGGGATGAACTCATTTGGATAAAACATCCCGCCATCCGGGCGGACCCAGCGGACAAGCGCCTCGGCGCCGCACAGGACTCCGGTCTGCAGGTCCATTTTGGGTTGCAGCCACATCTGGAACTGCCCGGTTGACAGTGCATACCGCATGCTGCTTTCTATGTTGTTCTGTTGGGCGTCGGCGGCATGCATGTCGTCATTATAGAAAGCGACCATATTTTCATGCCGGTCCCGCACATGCTTGAGCGCAAATTCAGCCTGATGCAGCAGCGTCTTTGCTGCCTGTTCCCCCGCCATGGACGGTGTCCCGATCGCGGCGCCCGCATATAGGACGATGGGATAGTTTCGGCCTGTCTGCTCGAAAATGCCGCTGATGCGCCCCATGATGCCGAGCAGCCGCTGTTTCAGCCTGTCCGGATCGACGGCCTGCATCAGCAGATAAAACTGGTCGCCCATGTAGCGGCTGCAGCACTCGTTCTGGTGCAGGCTGTCCTGTAGGATGTCTGCGATATCGCACAGCAAGCGGTCGGCCTGGCTGCGCCCAAAGATCTCATTGATGTACTGAAAACGCCGGATATTGAGCACTACAATGCTGTAACCGCTCCCGTGGGAAAGCGTATCGGTACAGGCCTGTTGAAATCGCTCCAGGTTGTAGCAGCCGGTCAGCCGGTCATAGTAGGCCAGCCGGATAAGTTCCCGGCTGTTGCGGTGCAGGGTGTGGTAGCCATACGCAATGAGCAGGATGCACAGCAGGACGATTGCGCCGAGGCCCAGTCCGGTCACGACCAGGAACGGATAGACCGGGCTGTCCATGCCCTGCGACCAATCGAGGCATACGAGGTACCAGTGATGCTCCCCAATGGGATCAAAATAAAACGGGTATTTCTGTCCATATAACGTGATGTCACAGCGGTAGGTCTGATCGGCCTGCATGGCCTGCTGTGCCGCAGCAATATCCGCCTCGGATAGGAAGTCCGCCGTGAACAGGTTAGACTGTTCACCGACCTGCCCGCCCGACCAGGCCAAGAACTCGCCTTCCTCATTGATCCAGCTCAGATCCAGCCGGGTGTCCAGTTCGGTGGTCGTCTCCAATAGCTGCTGGAAGGTGTCCAGCGTTTCCAGGCCAATGAGCGCACCCACAGTCTGCCCCGCCTTGTCATAGACCGGAACGGCATAGCCCACCGTATTTTCGTCAAAGTCCTCGCTGAAATACACTTCCGAGATGGAGGCCTGCCCCTGCCACGCCTGCGCGATGGCCTGCTGGATGGCAGGATTTAGGCTCTCATAGGGTACGTCCAGCTCCAGTTCACCGCCAAAGGTGACACGGATGCCCTCGCCCTCAACTGCATAATAGCCCATCCGGATAAAATTCGCGGCGCTCTGTGAGCTGGGCAGGCCTTCTGCCAGGTCCTGGAAGGTCAAATCCGGCGTATTTTCGATAAAAGCTGACAAGGTTTGCAGCGTGCGGATATTGGAGGACATCTCACGGCCGAGGCTGAGTTTGTGCTCGGTCACCGTGGCCTGCAGCTGCGCCTCATAAGAACTTCTCTGCGCGTTCCAGATGGAACCAATAATCACACCCGCGCACGCGAGCAGCAGGAAGCTGACCACCACCATGACGATGGTCATGCGCACGAGCCGCTTGCGCATTCTCTCTTCATTCATATTTTTTGCCTCCGTGTGCTGCGATTTCCGCCGCGCAGTTCCGTTCAGATCGGGTTGCGAACGGGTCAGGCGGCCCAAGCAGCACAGTTCCCTTGCAAAGTATCCGTTTTCCTGCGATTTGGATTTATTGATATTATAACATATCTGTGTGAATACCGTAAAGTCGCCGCGCATTTCAGGCTATTTGCACCATAAAATTTAATTTTTTTATTCGGCATTTTATTTATATTTTATGCTTTTACATAACTTTTCTTTTTAAATTTATTCGTGTATTTTGTCCATAAAATATTTCTTAAATAAATTTATTCTTTTTATTTTTGTTCGGAATCATTTTATCTCCTTATTTTCTTATTTTTTAAATTTTTTGCATATTTTTAAAAAATATCAGCATTTTTCGCATATTTATTTTGAAAATTTCGCATTTATTTCTCTATATTTCTTTTTTATTCTGAACTTAAATTTTTGCAGTATTTTTTGCGTTATGCGCATTTTGCACAATAATCTGTATCTTATTATGTCTATATTGTTCAGATGCACCATTGTGTATGCACACATTTTCCTGCTATACTATCGCCTAGATTTGTTGTGCAGCACAACTGGCTGTCTGCCGCGCCTTTGCGGACGGCGGGACGCAGATTCCGCTGCGCGGAAAGTGAGGACCAATGAAAAAAGAAACCGAAACTGCCGGACGCATCCCATTTCTGACCCGTGTCGCCTATGGCGGCGGTGACGTAGCATGCAACATTGTATTCGGCATGATCAGCGCGCTGCTGATTTTCTTCTACACCGATTATGTCGGCGTATCTGCCGTGACAGTCGGTACAGTTATGCTTATCTCGCGTGTATTTGACGGTTTTTCCGATGTCGTCATGGGCTTCATCGTCGCGCGGACAAAATCCAAATACGGCCAATCCCGTCCCTGGCTTTTGTGGATGGCGATCCCCTTTGCGCTTTCTGCTGTCCTGCTCTTCACCGTCCCCCACACAGACGGATTCCTGCAGGCACTCTATATCTTTGTGACCTACAACTTCTGCACGACCGTGTGCTACACGGCGGTCAACCTGCCTTACGGCTCGCTCTCGGCCATGATGACCCGTGATTCGCATGAGCGCGATATCCTCTCGGTCTTCCGCGTGGGCATGGCCCAGTTTGGCAAGATCATTGCCGTCACCTTCACCCTGCCGCTCGTCAAGGTCTTTGGCGACGACCAGATGGCCTGGGTCAAGTGCATGGGCCTTTGGGCGATACTCGCGTTTGCCATGCTGCTGTTCTGCTTTGTGCGCTGCAAGGAGACCGTCGAGATCGAGGCGGTCAAGAAGCAGGAAAACCAGCACGTACCGGTCGGCCGCACCCTCAAGGCCATCGCGACCAACCAGTATTTCTGGGCGGTCCTGATCCTCTGGATGTTCCAGAACGTCAGCCAGACGGTCATCGGCACCATCCTGCCCTACTACTGCAAGTATGTCTTCCACAACGATGACTGGATGTACAGCACCCTGTACCTGGTCGAGACCCTGGTCATCGTCTTTGTTATCTTCCTGTGCCCGCTGGTGCGCGACCGCCTGGGCAAGCGCAACCTGGTCGTCATCGGCTCGGTCATCGCGCTTGGCGGCCATGCCCTGTTCCTGCTTAACCCGACCAGCTTTACATGGTGCCTGATCACGACGGTCATCCGCGCGATCGGCGAGGCGCCGCTCAACGCCTTCGTCTTCGGCATGATCGGCGACGTAGTCGAGTTCGGCCAGTGGAAGACCCACCTGCGCCAGGAAAGCTTTATCTTTGCCGGCGGTTCGGTCGGCACCAAGATCGGTTCGGGCGTTGCGAGCGCCTGCATGACCAGCATCATGTCGGCCTTCGGCTATATCAGCTCGACGGCCCAGAACGTGGTGCAGCCCGAATCGGCCATCACTGCCATTGCCAATATCTATAAATTCTCCCCCATCCTCATCTGGGGTACCGTCCTGATCGTCGGCCTGCTGTACCAGCTGGACAAGAAGTACCCGTCGATCATGCAGGAGCTTGCTGCGCGTGAGATGTGCGGCGAACTGTAATCAATCCCCGCAGTCCCCTCGCATCCCGCATTTTTTAGGAACGCCGAAAGGCGTTCCTTTTTTATTGCGTATATTCCCGGCCCAGCACAAAAAAACCGTACCAGACGCATGCGTCTGGTACGGTTTTTTGCACGCATTATTTCATCTCGATCGCCTTTTTAGGGCACGCACCCGCGCAGATCCCACAGCCCACGCACTTCTCTGCGTCCAGCTTCCAGATCTTGGCCGCGCGGTCGACCGTGATGGCCTGCTGTGGACATTTCTTTGCGCACAGCGTACAGTATACGCACTTGTCGGCATCGGCAGCCGGTTTGCCGCCGCCGGCTGCCGGCGCGGCCTGTGCGGCAGGCTTTGTGAAGGTCTCGGTCTTCTTTTGTATGTCGGGCGCTGTGTACCCTTTCTCCATGTGCAGGCACTTCTTCGGGCAGGCCAACACGCAGCTTCCACACTGCACGCAGTCAAACCGCGCGATCTTCCAGGTCCCCGCCTGGCGGTCGACCGCGATCGCCCCGGATGGGCAGGCGCGCATGCACAGGCCACAGCTGATACAGTCCTCGATCCGAATCACAACGTGCCCGCGCATCCGTTCCGGGTAGTTGGCCGGCTGGAACGGATACTGGACCGTGGCCGGCTTGTGAAACAGATTTTTGAGCACCCGGCCGGCAAAGGTAAACATTCTCGTCTTATCCATGATTTCCACTCCATTCCGCCGCTTACCGCTCGGTGCAGCTGACACAGGGGTCAATGGTCAAGATTAGGAGCGGCACATCGGCCAGCTGGCTGCCCTTGAGTAATTGCACCATCGGCGGGATATTGCTCGTCGTCGGTGTGCGCAGGCGGAAGCGTTCCAAATTCTTGGTGCCGTTGCACTTGACATAATAGATCGCCTCACCTCTGGGCTGTTCGATGCGGAAAAAGTATTCGCCGTCCGGGTTGCCCTTGACCGGCGCGCTGACCGGCCCGGCGGGGATCTTGCCAATGGCCTCGCGGATGAGGGCAAAGGACTGGAGGATCTCCTGAAGGCGTACCGCACAGCGCCCGTAGGAATCCCCCTCTGTGGAGAGGACAGGCTCTACGCTCAGTTCGCCGTAGGCCGCATAGCCCAAAAGGCGCGCGTCATAGGAAACCCCGCTCGCACGCAGCATCGGCCCGACCGCGCCAAGGCCGATGGCGTCCTCCTTGCTGAGCACGCCGACCCCTTTGAGGCGGCTCTGTACGGTATAGTCCTGCAAAAAGGTATCGATGACCGGCTTCATGTCCTTTTCCAGATCACGGGTCACACGCAGGATATCGTCCAGCATGCCCTGATCCATGTCCTTCTGCACGCCGCCCACCTGGTTGACCGAGTGGATAATGCGGCCGCCGGTCGTCTCATCAAATAGATCCAATATTTTTTCGCGCAGGCGCCAACTCTCCATAAACAGGCTTTCAAACCCCATGGCGTCCGCCAACAGGCCGAGCCATAGCAGATGGCTGTGTACGCGGCTCATCTCCATCCAGATTGTGCGCAGATAGCGTGCCCGGTCGGGCACCTCAATGCCCATGACCTGCTCCACCGCCTGGCAGTAGCCCAGCCCGTGCCCGCAGCTGCAAATACCGCACACGCGCTCGGCGATGTATACATATTGTTTAAAGTCCCGCTTGTCGACCAGCTTTTCCAGGCCCCTGTGGATATATCCGATGCTCGGGACCGCATCGACCACCATCTCATCCTCCAGCACCAGATCCAGATGCACCGGCTCCGGCAGGACAGGATGCTGCGGGCCAAACGGTACAATACTTCTCGTTGACATGTTCCCTCTTACTCCTTTTTGCGGAACGGCGTGCTCTCCTCAATCCGGTACAGCTTATCCCGGTAATCGGGCTGTATCTTGGTGATCTGCACGCCGAACAGTTCTTTGGCCTCATTTTCCTGCAAGAACGCGCAGGGATAGATCTGCGTAATGCTCGCCACCTCTTCGTCCGGCCCAACCTCCAGGCGGAGCGTCACCATCTGGTATCCCTTGCAGAAGGAATAGCTCATCTCATATCCCTGCGGGACACTGTTCGCACAGATCTGGGCCAGCCGCCAGCCCTCGGTCTTCATGTGTACGACCGCCGAAAAGAACTCAGCCATCGTGATCTTCCGGATCTCGCTCCGGTTATCCATCGCTGTCACCTCTCCTTATTTTTCAAGGCGGCCTGCTTGTCGTCGAGCACCTGGAGCGCCCGGACGACGCCGTCAATGATGGACTCCGGGCGCGCGGCACAGCCGGGCACATAGACGTCCACCGGGATGACCGTATCGATCCCGCCCTTGATATTATAACACTCTTTAAATACGCCGCCCGTGCATGCGCAGATGCCGACCGCCACAACCACCTTGGGCTCGGCCATCTGGCTGTAAATCTGCTTGACGACCGGAGCTGTCTGGCTGTTGACCCCGCCTGTAATGAGCAGGATATCTGCCTGGAACGGGTCGCCCGTATTGATGATGCCGAACCGTTCGATGTCATATTTGGGCGTCAGGCAGTCCAGCACCTCGATGTCACACCCGTTGCAGCTGCTGGCGTCATAGTGGAGCAGCCACGGCGATTTGGATACTTTGTTCATAGTCCGCTACCTCCCTCTACTTGTCCAGCATCAAAAACAGGATGTTCACGCCGCCAGCCACCAGCGTCACAGCCCAGCAGCTATACAACACGTTCTTCCACTTGACGCGCGCGCTGACATTGTCCCACAGCGTCTCGAGGAAGAAGATCACGCCGCACAGCACGACCGCGACGATCCAGCTCCACCAGGTGCTGTTGACAAAGAACAGGCAGCAGATGCCCAGCAGCAGGACCATCTCATAGTATTCGGCGATATTCATAATGGCCAGGGTCGTACCCGACATCTCGGTCGTCAGGCCCTTGACCATCTCCTGGTGCGCATGGTGGCTGGTGGACAGGTCAAAGGGAGATTTGCGGAATTTGATAGCGGCCGTGAACATGAAGCCCACCAGCAGGCCGGGCATCCAAACAACGGCGCTGACGTCCGCCGCTACAATGTCGGACACATGGAACGAGCCGGTTGTCAGATAGAACCCGACCGCGACGAGCAGCGTCAGCGGCTCGTAGGCCATCATTTGCAGCATCTCACGGTTGGCGCCCATGTTGGCGTAGGGGGAGGAGTCGCTCGAGGCCGCCATAATCAGGAACATGTCAGCTGTACTCAGGATAAAGAGCACCATCAGCAGGTCTGCGCCCCCAAACAGCAGGCTGCCTGCGATCATCAGGATGACCAGATAGCTCAGGTTGAGCAGGAGCTGCACCTTGTTGACGGCAATCTGCTCTTTGGAGAGCAGTTTGCCAATGTCATAGAACGGCTGTAACAGGACCGGGCCCTTCCTGCGCTGCATGCGCGCGCTGATGATGCGGTCCACGCCGTCCAGAAGCCCGCCCAGGAAGGGCGCAAATACCAGATAGGCCGCAACAAAAACGATACTCTTCATGACACGCCTCCTATTACCAGACAGAAGCCCAGGACCAACACCGCCGCCGCGAGAATGATGGAGGGAACACGGAGATGGCCGCGGCCAAATTCCCGCCTGAGATACCAGTTGCTCAGGTAGAGGTGTTCCTGTTCATCGTAGCTATTGCGGAAGAACCGGTTGTCCCCCTCGTTGATGCCGTTCATATAGATCGGTACCAGCTCGGTATGCGACCGCCGGCTGATGAAGAACATGACGACCGGCACGATGAAGATCGAGACCAGCATGATCGCCATGGTCGTCAGAACGCTCATGGACAGCACGTCGGTCGAGTTGCCGAACAGGTTGCGCACGATCGGGTTGACCACGCCGACCGCCACGAGGGGCAGCAGCAGACACAGCAGCAGCATACTGACCGCGTGGAACGACATGGAGACGTACTCATCTCTGTGCGTCAGGTCCTGTGTCTTCTGGCGCGGGATGTGGTAACAGAGCAGCTTTGCCAGCCACTTGGTCCAGTAAAACATAGTCGTGGCGCTGCCATAGGCGATGAACAGCACGAGCACAAAGTTGCCGGAATCGACGAAGGCTTTGAGCGCGACCCATTTGGAGATCAGCATGCCAAAGGGGGCCAGATACATGCCGGCGATGCCGATGCCCATGATGTACGCCAGCTTGGGTGCGCGGATGATGAGGCCGTGCATGTCCTCGATATCACGTGAGCCCAGCGTATTCTCGGCTGCGCCGACCGACTGGAACAGCATAGATTTGCTGACCGAGTGGAAGATCATCAGGAAGATCGCCGCCCAGACCGTCTCCTCCGCGCCGATGCCGGCGCAGCCGACGATCAGGCCGAGGTTGGAGATGGTCGAGAAGGCCAGCACCTTTTTGGCGTCGTGCTGCGCAATTGCCATCATACTGGCCATGATGAAGGTAAAACCGCCGATGCTGGAGACGATGATGCCGACCAGGTTGCCGGCAAGGGCCGGCGAGATGCGGATGAGCAGATAGACGCCGGC
Organism: Candidatus Butyricicoccus avicola; assembly: GCA_019119435.1. Classification (GTDB taxonomy): domain Bacteria; phylum Bacillota; class Clostridia; order Oscillospirales; family Butyricicoccaceae; genus Butyricicoccus; species Butyricicoccus avicola. Next base: position 14,303 of record DWWZ01000010.1, on the reverse strand, counting down.
CTTGACCATAGTGGCGCTGTGCAGGAGCGCGCTGGACGGCGTCGGCGCGACCATCGCGCCCAAAAGCCAGGTGGAAAAGGGGAGCTGGGCCGACTTGGTCATGCCGGCAAGCGCCAGGCACATGAGCGGCAGCAGCGCGCCGATCTGTACGACATCGGTCAATTGCACCGTGCCATAGATCTGCGCCATGAGCGCAATGGCCACGGCGAAGCCCAGGCCGCCCAGGAGGTTCATCCACAGGGCACAGAAGCTGTTCCCCACGGCCTCCGGCGTGCGGGTGTAACCGATCATCAGGAAGGAAATCACGCTCGTGATCTCCCAGAAGAAGTAGATCCAGATAAGATTCTGCGACAGGACCAGGCCGAACATGGCCGCGAGGAACAAGAACAGCATGGAAAAGAAGAACGGCTGCCGGTCCTGCACATCGGTGTGGTGCGCGTGATAGCCCTTCATATAGCCGACTGTATAGATGCAGATGAAGCCGCCGATGAAGGCGATGATGATGCACATCAAAATGGTCAGCCAATCCACCATCATGTGCGGGCCTTCCACCACTTCGGCTGTAAACTCCGTATAAAGCAGCAGCGCCGTCTGGGAGACGGTCAGCAGGATGGGCAGTATCTTCTTGTATTTAACGCTCAGGTAGATAATCAGGCACATGAGCACGATGTCGCCCACCGTCATCAGGTGGTCGATCAGTTCGGTCTGTGGGTAAAATGTCCAGGTTTGCGCACCGTCCGCGATCCATCGCCAGATGAAAATGACCGTCGTGAGCATCAGGACACCCGCGCCTGCATAGACCACGTAGCCCCTCGCTTTTTCGTTTCGGATAACCTGAAATAACACCGCGAGTACGGCCGGTATCCCGATCAGTAATGGTATCATTTCCATGAATCCTCCTTCCAATCACTTTTCCCATATTGTCACAGCGCATGCTGATAAAGAAGAAATAACCTATTATATTTGTTATAATCCTTTTGTGCAAATTTTACAAGTACCCCGGAGAAATTTTCACATATTTTGTAGCATTGAAGTTTCTCTACCCCATCCCGCAGAAAATATGCTAAAATGTAGGTTGTTGAATGATCGTGCTCCACGCTTTGCGGCCCCATGCGGGCCGGGCGATGGGCGGGGAGGTTTTTTTTATGCACGAACTCAGCATCACCGAGCACCTGCTTGCCGACTGTATCCAGCGCGCGCAGGCGGCGGGCGCTGGCAAGATCCGAAAAATTCATCTGTGTATCGGACGGCTGCGCGGGATCGTCCCGGACTGCATCCAGGTCTACCTGGACATGCTCTCTGAGGGGACAATCGCCGAAGGGGCACAGATCACAGCCGAGTTTCTTCCGGTCCAGGTCCTGTGCCGGGACTGCGGGCGGCAGGGCGAGATTACGCCCCACCATTTGCAGTGCCCCTACTGCGGGAGCCTGCGGCTCAAGCTGTTGTCCGGCAAGGAATTCTATATCAAAAGCATGGAGGTAGACAGCAATGGAGATCCAAGTACTGCACCAGGTCATGGATTGGAATGAGGACGTAAGCGATGCGGTCAAGCAGACGCTGGCCGGCCAGCATATCTGTATGATAAACGTCATGGGCAGCCCGGGCGCGGGCAAGACCAGCCTCATCACCGCACTCATCCAACGCCTGAAGGCGAACTTCCGGGTGGGCGTTATCGAGGGCGATATCGCCGGGCAGGTGGACGCCGAGCGCATCGCTGCGCTGGGCGTCCCCACCGTGCAGCTCAACACCGACGGTGCCTGCCATATCGAGGCCATGAGCATCCAGAAGATCCTGCCCGCGCTGCCGCTCGATCGGCTCGACGTCATCTTTGTGGAAAACATCGGCAACCTTGTGTGCCCGGCCGAGTTCCGCATCGGCGAATCGCTGCGCATGACCCTCCTGAGCATTCCCGAGGGCGATGACAAGGTGGAAAAATACCCGCTCATGTTCACCGATACCGACTGCCTGGTGCTGAATAAATATGACATGCTGCCCTACTTCGATTTTGATGAGGCCCGCGTCTGCGCCAACTACGAGGCGGTCAATCCGTCAGCGCCCCTCTTCCGTGTCAGCAGCCGGACGGGCGACGGGATAGACGCGCTTGCGGATTTCCTATCCGGCCACATCGCACGTGCGGCGCGATGACACACCCGGGCAAGGGAACATCCTGTGTCCGGCTGACGGTCACGGGCATTGTCCAGGGCGTGGGCTTCCGCCCGTTTCTGCACCGCCTAGCTGTGCAAAACGGGATCTGCGGCTGGGTGCGCAACACCTCCTCCGGCCTGGAAGGGCTGTTATCCGGGCCGCAGGAGGCGTTGACGCGCTTTTTGGACACGCTCTCGTCCTCGCCGCCGCCCATGGCGGCCGTACAGTCGGTCGAGGTGCAGGCGTGCGCGCCGCCGCCTGAAGGGCTTCCGCATGAGTTTACCATCCTCGAGAGCAGCTTAGATGCGGGCTCCACGCTGGTTTCGCCCGATATCGCCATGTGCGCGGACTGCGAAGCCGAACTCTATACACCCTCTGACCGCAGATACCGCTATCCCTTCATCAATTGCACGAACTGCGGCCCCCGCTATACCATCATCCGTGCGCTGCCCTACGACCGGAACCGGACGACGATGCAGTCCTTTTCCATGTGCCCGGCCTGTGCGCGCGAATATCGTGACATCCGCGACCGGCGTTATCACGCCCAGCCAGACTGCTGCCCGGCCTGCGGGCCGCAGGTCTTTTTTGCCGGGCGGGACGGCAGCACGGTGCGTGGGGACGGCGCCTTCCGCCTGGCCCAGTCGCTGCTCGCAGGCGGCGGCATCCTCGCGGTCAAGGGGGTCGGCGGCATCCATCTGGCCTGTGATGCCAAAAATACCCGGGCTGTGCAGCGGCTGCGGCGCAAAAAACGCCGTGCGGACAAGCCCCTCGCGGTTATGTGCCGCTCCCTGGACGCCGTGCATGCCATCTGCCGGCCTGACCCGGATGAGATCCGCCTTCTGCAAAGCCCGGCCCGGCCCATTGTGCTGCTGCAAAAGTGTGACCGCACGGCCTTCGCCGCGCTCAGCTTCAGCGCACGCCTGGGCGTCATGCTGCCCTATTCTCCGCTGCACACCCTGCTTATCGACGGCACATATGGCGGCCCGGACACCTTAGTCATGACCAGCGGCAACCTATCCGGTTGCCCGGTCCTGACCGAAAACCAGGCGGCGCTGGACGCGCTGGACGGTGTGGCCGACGGCTTTCTGCTGCATGACCGGCCCATCCAAAACCGCTGTGACGACTCCCTGATCGCGGTCTGGCGCGGCGCGCCCTATTTCCTGCGCCGCAGCCGGGGCTATGCCCCGCGCCCGCTTGCACTGGAGGCCGATGCCGATGGCATTCTTGCCATGGGCGCCGAGCAAAAGGCCTCCTTCGCCCTGGGAAAGGGACAGCAGGCCTTCATCAGCCCCTACATCGGCGACCTCAAAAACGCCGAGACCTTTGCACATTACACCCAGGCCATGGATACCTATGCCCGCCTGTTCCGCGCCCAGCCCTCGCTCTATGTGTGTGACCTGCATCCCGACTATCTATCCAGCCAGGAAGCCGTCCGACGCGCCCGGGCGCAGGGGGTCCCGCTCCTACAGGTACAGCACCACTGGGCGCATATGGCCTCCTGCATGGCGGACAATGGGCTGGATGCGCACTGTTTCGGCATCATCTGGGACGGCACCGGCCTCGGCCTCGACCGAACCATCTGGGGCGGGGAGTTCCTGCGGGGCGACCTCACGCACTTCGTGCGGGCAGGCTCGGTCCGCGCTGTCCGGCTGCCGGGCGGCGACCGCGCCATCCGCGAGATCGGCCGCATTGCCCTGGCCTTGGTCCAGGACGCAGCGCCGGCGCGTATGGAGGCGGTCCCTCTGCCCGCCCCTGCGCGGCAGAGGTTCTCGCGTCTGCTTTGTTCCGCGCCGCAGCTCTGCCCGGCGGCGAGCAGCATCGGCCGGCTGTTTGACGGCGTCTGCGCGCTGCTGACCGGCCGCGCCGTGACCGACTATGAGGGCGAAGGCGCGGCACTTTTGGAGGCGCTCTCGCCAGTGGAAACACCGGAGGCGCTGGGCATCCCGTGCGCCGCGCTCGCCTATCCGCTCACATTTTATCCCCAGGAGGCGGTGCGCGTGTTCGACACGCGCCCGCTCATCGCCGCCATCTTGGACGACCTTGCCGCCGGACAGGACAGCGGCCGCATCGCGCTGCGCTTTCTGGCAACGCTGTGCTGCCTGGCGCTGGACCAGTGCCAGACACTCAACCCAGATCGCCTGCCGGTCGTCCTGTCCGGCGGCGTCTTTCAGAACCGCTTTCTGCTCGCCGGCGTCACCGCCCTGCTGGAGCAAAACGGTTTTTCCGTCTATACGCATCACCGGGTCTCGACAAACGACGAGGGCCTATGCCTTGGCCAGCTTGCCATTGCCCGCAAAAAAAGGAGTATGAACCATGTGCCTAGCAATGCCTATGCAGATCTCTGAGATCACCGGGACCTCTGCCCGGTGCGAGGCCGGCGGCCTGCGCCAGACCGTCCGCATCGACTTCGTACCGGACGCAAAACCCGGGGATTATGTCATGGTACATGCCGGGTTTGCCATCCAAAAACTGTCCGACGCCGAGGCGCAGGAAAACATCGCACTTTTAGAGGAGCTTCGCCATGCTCTATGACAGTTACTTTAAAAATCCCGGCGATGTGCCCGCGCTTTTGGACAAGATCCGGGTGTATACCGACCGGTCCGGTCCCATCCGCCTGATGGAAATCTGCGGCACGCACACCATGGCCATTGCCCGCAGCGGGCTCAGGAGCCTCCTGCCCCCGTCCGTGACCCTGCTCTCTGGCCCGGGCTGCCCGGTCTGCGTGACGCCCGCGCAGGTGATCGACTGCATCTTGTCCCTGTCGCAGCAGCCCGGCATTCTGGTCGCAAGTTACGGCGATCTCCTGCGCGTCCCGGGCTCCGCCCGGGGTGACAGTTTGCTGCGGCGGCGCGCATCCGGGGGCCATGTGCTGTCGGTATATTCCCCCATGGATGCGCTGGAAGCGGCGGCGGCGCACCCCGAGACCGAGGTCATCTTTCTGGGCGTGGGGTTTGAGACCACTGCCCCCGGCACAGCCGCCTGCATCCTGGAGGCCGCCGCACGCGGCATACCAAATTTTTCGGTCTTATGCCTGCTCAAGCAGACCGAGCCGGCCCTGCGCGCGCTCATCGAGGCCGACGACTTTGCCGTGGACGGGTTCCTGTGCCCCGGCCACGTCGCAGCCATCCTGGGCGCAAACGCATTTTCCTTCCTGCCGGACGACTACCGGCTGCCCGGCGTCGTCAGCGGCTTTGAGCCGGCCGACCTGCTCTATTCGGTGCTGATGCTGGCGCAGATGCTTGCCCAGGGCCGGCCTGCGCTTCAAAACGAGTACACGCGGCTGGTGCAGCCGGACGGCAATCCCGCGGCAAAATCCCTCATCGAGCAGGTATTTTCCCCGGCGCCATCCGATTGGCGCGGCCTCGGTCACATCCCGGCAAGCGGCTACGCCATCCGGCCAGCGTATGCGCGCTGGGACGCTGCCCAGAAGTTCGGCCTGCGCCCAGGGCCGGACGTCGAGCCGCCCGGCTGCCGCTGCGCCCAGGTCATCCGCGGTGTGCTGCATCCATCCGCCTGTCCCCTGTTTGGCCGGGCCTGCACCCCGCAGGACCCGGTTGGCCCGTGCATGGTATCCGGGGAGGGCGCGTGCGCAGCCTGGTATCAATACGGCGCCAAAGCGCCTGGGCCGCAAGCAAACATAGAGAGGTGACGATCCATGGACGAGCAAATCACACTGGACTATGGCAGCGGCGGGCAAAAGACCGCCGACCTCATCCAGTCCATCCTACTTCCCGCTTTTGACAATCCTGCGCTCGCTGAACTGGGAGACGGCGCGGTCCTCGCCGGCGGACCCAAGTTGATCTTTTCGACCGACAGCTTTGTGGTCTCTCCGTGGGAATTCCCCGGCGGGGACATCGGCAAGCTGGCCGTCTGCGGCACGGTCAACGACCTGTGTATGGCGGGCGGCGAACCGCGCTATCTCAGCCTTGCCCTCATCCTAGAGGAAGGCTTCCTGTTGTCCGACCTCAAGCGCATCGTGCGCTCCATTGCCGACCAGACCAAAGCGGCCGGCGTGTCCATCGTGACCGGCGACACCAAGGTCGTCGAGTCCGGCAAGGGCGACGGCATTTACATCAACACCGCCGGCATCGGGTTCCAGCGCGCGGTGCTGCCCGGCAGGCAGGGCTTCCAGCCGGGCGACGCCGTGCTCGTCAGCGGCAGCATTGGCTGCCACGGTGCAGCGGTCATGCTGGCCCGTGCCGGCCTTCTGGAAGCAGGCGGCCCATTGCAATCGGACTGCCGGCCGCTGCACGAGATTGCGTCCGCGGCACGGAATGCCGCCCCGTCCGGCATCCGTATACTGCGCGATCCGACCCGGGGCGGCGTGGCCACCACGCTGAACGAGTTCACCGAGGGAACGCCTTTTTCCATCACACTGGACGAGGGTGCGCTGCCCATTGATCCCGCCGTGCAGTCGGCCTGCGACCTTTTGGGCCTGGACCCGCTCTACTGTGCCTGTGAGGGGCGCATGCTGGCCGTCTGCGACCCTGCCTGCGCCGATGCTGTTTTGGCCGCCATCCGCCGGACACCGGGCGGCGAACAGGCGGCGCGGATCGGTACGGTCACCGGTGAAATGCCCGGCCATGTGCTGCTCAAGACCGCCATTGGCGGCAAGCGCATCCTGTCCAAGCTGTCCGGCTTGCAGCTGCCGCGCATCTGCTGAGCCTTGGAGACAAAAAAGCGGACGTCTTTCGACCAGAGATCGAAAGACGTCCGCTTTTTCTATCATTTTGATACTGCTATAGGGCATATTCGTACAGCCGAAAGGCGGTCCGTCCGGTGTCCGCGTAAAACATCTCGACCGTATCGACATAGCGGAACCCTTGCCCGACATACAGCCGCTCGGCCGGTATGTTGCCCGCCAGGACGTCCAGCCGCACCGCGCGCAGGCAATTGCTTTCCGGACCATCTGTCCTGCAAGGCCCTGGCCCGCAAGGTCTGGGCGTACGCCCAGTGCATGGATCACGAGGTATTCCCCAGGCGCGCGTGCCGTCGGCCAGCAGGCCTTATCGTAGTCCGGGTTGCCCGTGCGGTCGAGCACCATGCACGCGGCGATCTGCCCGGCGGCTAGGCCCAGAAAAAGGCCCCGGCTGGCTATGGCCTGCCGCAGGAATGCGGGCGCAGGATAGATATCCTTCTCCCAGCCTGGCGGAAAGGCCGCATCCCGCATGGCATCGGTCAGATGGTGGTAAAACGCGCGTACTGCGGGGAATTCATCCGCCCGGGCGGGCCGGATGAAGAGCGTCTGCCGCATCTGAAAATCCGTCCGGTTAAATGCGGATGAGCGTGTACTGACGCGTACCGATGCCGATCTTCTCGCCGTGTTCGAGCGCGCTCTGCCAGTTGGTCTCCGGATGGGCGGCGTGGAAGTGGTCATGCGCGTCCTCCGCCTTTGGTGCATCGTGGTCAAAGAGCGCCGAGTGCGGGTTCGCCGGCATCTGGTTGACCGCGTCCGCACAGGCCTGGTCGAGCGCGACCGGGTCGAACGAGGCGAACATGCCAACGTTCGGCACGATCGGCACATCGTTCTCGGCGTGGCAGTCGCAGTTGGGCGACACGTCGATGACAAGTGCGATATGGAAGCATGGACGGCCGTCCACGACCGCCTTGGTGTACTCGGCGATCTTGCGGTTGAGGACGATGTTGGACTCGTCGTAATCGCAGGCGATGGCGTCATGCGGGCACATGCCGATGCAGCGGCCGCAGCCGACGCACTTGGTATGGTCAATGCTGGCCTTGCGGCCCTGGACGGTGATCGCCCCATGCGCGCATACGCGCGTGCACATCGCGCAGCCCACGCAGCGCTTCTGATGGACGCGCGGCTTGCCCGCGTTGTGCATCTCCATCTTGCCCGCGCGCGAGCCGCAGCCCATGCCGATGTTCTTGAGTGCGCCGCCAAAGCCGGTGTTCTCATGGCCCTTGAAATGGGTCAGCGAGATCAGGACATCGGCGTCCATGATGGCCGTGCCAATCTTGGCCTCCTTAATGTACTCGCCGCCCTCGACCGGCACATAGGTCTCGTCCGTCCCCTTGAGTCCGTCCGCAATGATCACATGGCAGCCGGTCGAAAAGGGCGAAAAGCCATTTAAGTAAGCCGAATCCATGTGATCGAGTGCATTCTTGCGCCCGCCCACATAGAGCGTGTTGCAGTCGGTCAGGAACGGCTTGCCGCCGTGCGCCTTGACGTAATCGGCCACAGTCTTGGCCCAGTTGGGGCGCAGGAAAGCCAGATTGCCCGGCTCGCCAAAATGCAGCTTGATCGCAGCGTACTTCTTGTCAAAATCGATTGTGCCCATGCCGGCCTTATCTAGAAGGCGCCACAGCTTCTGCTGCAGATTTTCGGTCAGGGTCGTGCGGAAATCCGCAAAATATACCTTTGCAGGCTCCATAAAAAAAATTCCTCTCTCGTTCTGGTCTAAAAAGACAGTATCAATTCTCTTTTTGCACCCGGCGCATACGCGCTCTCTTTCGCCGGGCCTTTCTTTTAGTATATCAGCCCTTTTTGCCCCTGACAATCGGCCGCCGGGATTTTTTCTCTTTCCCGGTTGCCCCGGCGGCGAAAAACCGGTATAATAGGAACAGAAATCTACATTTTCTGCATTATACGAAAAAGAGGACAACACTATGGAAAGAATGATCGGTACAGTATCACGCGGCATCCGTGCCCCTATCATCCGTGCAGGAGACGACCTTGCGCAGATCGTGGTTGATTCGGTCATGGCCGCCGCCCAGAGCGCGCCGTTCTCCGTGGAGGACCGCGACGTCATCGCCGTGACCGAGGCCGTCGTGGCGCGCGCCCAGGGCAACTATGCGCGCGTGCAGGACATCGCGGCCGATGTCCGCGCCAAGCTCGGCGGCGGCACCGTGGGTGTAATTTTCCCCATTCTCAGCCGCAACCGCTTTGCCATCTGCCTCAAGGGCATCGCCATGGGCTGCAAAAAGGTCGTGCTCATGCTCAGCTATCCGTCCGATGAGGTCGGCAACCATCTGATCGACCCCGATCTTGTAGATGAACAGGGCGTCAACCCCTGGAGCGATGTGCTCAGCCTTGCGCAGTACCGTGCGCATTTTGGCAACCGGACCCATGTCTTTACCGGCGTAGATTACGTCTCCTATTATCAGCAGATCATCGAACAGGCCGGCGCTGAGGCAGAGATCATCTTTGCCAACAACCCGCGTGCCATCCTGGACTACACAAAAACCGTCTTGGCCTGCGATATCCACACCCGGGCGCGCACCAAGCGTATCCTGCAAAAGGCAGGCGCCGAGGTCGTGTGCACGCTGGACGATATCATGACCGCGAGCATCGACGGCTCGGGCTACAACGACCGCTTTGGCCTTCTGGGCTCCAACAAGGCGACCGAGGAGACCGTCAAGCTGTTCCCCATCCACTGTGACGAGATGGTTGCCCGCATCCAGCAAATGATGCGGGAACGGACCGGCAAGCAGGTCGAAGTCATGATCTATGGCGACGGCGCGTTCAAGGACCCGGTCGGCAAGATCTGGGAGCTGGCCGACCCGGTCGTCTCCCCGGCATACACCCCCGGCCTCGAGGGTACCCCCAACGAGGTCAAGCTCAAGTATCTGGCGGACAATGATTTCGCCGACCTCAAGGGCGACGCGCTCAAGCAGGCCATCAAGGGCTACATCCACGAAAAGGACGAAAAGGCGCAGAGCCTCAAGGGCACCATGGTGACCCAGGGCACCACGCCGCGCCGTCTGACCGACCTGATCGGCTCGCTGGCCGACCTGACCTCGGGCTCGGGCGACAAGGGCACGCCCATCGTCTATATCCAAGGCTATTTCGATAACTACACCAACTAAACCACAATACACCGGATAGGCCGAGGCGGCACGCCGCGCCGGGCCATCGCATACGGAAAAAGGGCCGCGGGCTTTTCACAAGCCTTCGGCCCTTTACTGTGTTCAGTATCCCAGCCGCCCCAGCCAGGCCCGCAGCGCATCCTGTGCCTGCTCGGTCTGGCCGGATACCGCTTCGGCCGTCAGGCACAGCGCCTCGCCCACCTGTGCGTCCGGACGGATCTCCCGCAGCGCATCCGCGCCGCCGGCAAACGCCCCGTTGGTCACGCAGAACGGTGCAATCTGCTTGTCAGAAACGTCATGCGTCTGTAAAAAGCTGCGCACCTCGGCCGGGCAGCTGTCCCACCATTCCGGATAACCCAGAAAGACCACATCATACTGCTCCATGGGCACAGCCGGCTCGGCAAGCACCGTGCGGCCCTGCTCCTTGTCCAGGGACACTTCCTCGGCATAGATGGCATGGATGTCCCCGCCTGTCAGCGCAGCAATCCACTGGGCCAATGCGGTCACCGGGTCTGGCACATACTCGTCCTCCGGTGCTTCCTGCATCCGCGAGAAATAGGCAACGAGCGCCGCACGCGGCGGCTGCGCCGCGTCCTGCTCCTGCGGCAATTCCTGTGCCGCCTGCGGCGGTTCCCCGCTCTCCTGCTCCGGCGGCAACTCCCGCGGCAGCGCTAAGTCGACCTCGCGCTCCTGCCGCTTTTTGCCCGTGGAAAATCCAAGGGACAGACTCAGTTTCAGGGAAATATGGATTGCCCGCTTATTGCCGTTGTGTTTCATCTGTCTTATCCTCCTTGTCTGCTGTCAATCTTTCTCCTCTCAGCCCTGGACCTGCCCCGATCCCAGCGGCTGCGCCTCCAGTGTATACAGCCCTTCCAGCCATACTGAGAGATAAGCCCGCGCCTCAGGCATCTCCTCTGGCAGGATGAAAAACCCGCTCTGTATGACCTCTGCCTCCGGCTCCGCTGCGGCGATCGCGGCGTAGGTGCTGTCTGTTGTGCCCTCCTCATAGGTACAAAATGGCACAATGGTTTTGCCTGACAGGTCATAGCGTTCCAAAAAGCTGTAGACCGCGCCCGGAATTTGGTCATTCCAAATCGGATATCCCAGATAGACCACATCGTACGTCTCCACGTCCAGAGGCTCTCCGGCCAGTGCCGGGCGCGCGCTGCTCTGCCGGTTGTAGATCTCAACCGACTGCCGGTCCGCCGGATAGGTCTGCTCGGTACGGATGGGATACAGCTCCCCATCTGTCATCTCCCCGATCAGCCGGGCGATATAGCCAGTCGTGCCCACCGACTGCCCGTTATGCACCACCACACTCGCGGAAGTCTGTGCATCGGCGTACCCCGGCTGTCCGGCGTTGTCCCACAGCGAAAAATACGCGACGAGTGCTCGGTCCTGTTCGGGCTGCGCGGCGGGCGGTTCGGTCTCCTGTGGCTGGCAGGCGGCAAAGGCAAAACCGGCCAGTGCCGTTATCAGCAGCACGCAGGCCGCTTTCCAAGATTTTTGCATGGCTGGCTCCTTTCTCTATGGCCTGCGGCAGATTCCCGCATGTCCCGCATCTTTGCAGGAGGAATCATTTCACCTGCAATTTCATTGTAATGGTAGCATGGTAAAATGTAAAATACCTATTTTTTATCGTTTTCCATACATTTGTGTTATACCTGACCGATTTTGTGCACATATTGCATTTTTTCTGTCCCATTTCGCAGCGATCTGTCTATCCTTAAGCAGACAAAAAGCCCGCAGGCTGTGCCTGCGGGCTTGCTTCTCCCCAGCCTTTTCAGCGGCCGGGGCATGATAGCAATTGCATTTAAGAGTGGTTATAGACGTGTTGGCCAAAGGTCGTCTGCGCGAGCGCACGGCGCAGGACGGGCGCCAGCACCAGGGCAACGATCACGCCGGCGGTCGCGTTGATGAGCGAGGCAGTGATATTGGTGGTGCAGGCAATGACTGCATTGCGCAGGGACGAGGAGCCGAGCAGCAACTGCTCTAAGACCTTGCTGCCGATGTACATGGCCGAATAGCTGTAGGCGCCGATCACGGCCGCCACGACATTCCGGCGGAAGTGTGCGCCCTGCGCGCCATGCCAGTGCGCGATGGTGCCGCACAGGCCAGCCATGATGAAGTAGCGGATGAAAGTGACCCACGCTTCCTTGGCGTATACCGGGTCGAGCAGGTCAAACAGCGTGCAGCCGATGGCCGCCGACAGCGCCCCGCGCCATCCGCCCAGCAGCAGCGCCGCCAGGATACAAATGCCATTGCCCAGCTTGATGCTCACTTTGCCACCGATGGTTGGCAAATCGATCTTAAAAAAGTAGGTCGCAACAAATACAAATGCCGCCATCAGCGCAATTGCGACAATGTCATACGTCGTAATGCCTCTCTTTTTCTCTGTCATGGTGAATACCTCCCTTGATCTGTGGTTCCTTGCTGTACAACAGTTTAGCAGGCGTCTGACCTTTTTCAAATATCCAATTTTAGATATTTTTATAGGGTCAGAATAAGTTTTTCCCGTATAGCCCATACTATGGCAAAGATCCCTCCTGCCAACATTGCGGAAAGGAAGTGCTTCCCATGAAGCTAACCAAAGAAGAATATGCAAAGATGCTGGACCGGGCCGCGCCGCCGTCCCATTTGCCGGCCGACATGCTCTGGGCATTCGTCATCGGCGGGCTGATCTGTACGGTGGGGCAGCTGGTGTCCGATTTCTACAAGGGCCGTGGCCTGGACGAATCTGGGGTTTCTGCCGCGACCGCCATCACCATGGTATTTCTGGGCGCGCTGCTGACCGGCCTGCACCTCTATGACAAGCTGGCAAAAAAGGCCGGCGCGGGCACGCTTGTCCCCATCACCGGCTTTGCCAACTCCATCGTGTCCCCTGCCATGGAATTCAAGTCCGAAGGGCTCATCCTGGGCCTGGGCGCAAAGCTGTTCGCCATCGCCGGACCTGTCCTAGTCTATGGCATCTCGGCCAGCATCTTATATGGCCTGGTCCTATATCTGCTTCCCTGACACGGCTGCGGGCCGCTTTTGTCCCTGCTTGCAGATATCAGGTATCCGCCCTGCTGATCGCAAAAAAATACGGCAAGCCATATGGCCTGCCGCATTTTGAATAAGAGGATGAAAAAGGAACAATATCCTAGATATTTAGTTTGTGTGTGTGGTCACGCCGCACGCCTGGTGCTCGAGATTGTATAGGAGTCGGACAGCTCCCAGTTGTCCCAGGTCTCCATCTCTTCCTTGAGATCGGTATCATCGTCCACACACTGATATGCCTGCCCGGTAATGGCATCCTCAGAGACCGTGATGATAGAGAATGTCTGGCGGTCCTCGTCGTCATGGTAGGCGACCGTCGTGTCATCGCTGCGCTCCGGGATGTATGCGTAATACTTGTTGCCGACCGTGCCGCCGGTCACATAAGTCGTGCCCTCGCCGATTTCGGCCTTTTGCCCATCCTTGACGCACGAGCGGATATAGATGTGGTCATGGCCGTTGAGGAACAGGTCCACGCCCAGAGCGTCGACAGAGTACGGGCTGTCGTTGATGAACAGATCGCGCACTTCCAGCGGATCGTGGTTCGAGGTATACGGGCCTGCATGAACGACCATAATGCGCCATTTCTTGTCGGAATTTTCATAGCAGGACTTGGCCCACTTGAGCTGCTTCTGGATGATCTCCGCCTTGTCCTCCGGCGGGGTAACTTCGGTATTGAGCGCCACTATGCAGGCGTCTCCATACTCAAAGCAGCCGATAGTGTTGTCAAATTCCGTACCGGAATTGCCGCCTGGCATGTTAAAGCGCTGGGCAAAGGAGACAAAGCCCCAGTCGCCTTTCATCTCATGGTTGCCGGGGACGGTGATGGTCGGGATGGAAGCGTAGTAGTCCCCCATGACGGCGAAGCAATTTTCCCACTCGGTTGCCTTGTAGCCATCCTGGGTGGTATCTCCGCCCGACACGATGAACTCTGGCTCGACAAACGTCGTCGCATAATCCAGCGACTTTTTGAACGACATATAGTCCTCCTGGGTGACCGACTGCGGGTCTGCCACAAAGATAAACGAGAATGCATCAGCGTCCTCGGCCTGCGGCGCCTTGAATGTGTGGATTTCGCTCATGAAGTCCTTGCCGTCTCCGACACGGTACTCAATCTGGGCATCTGCCGGCAAATCCTTCAAAACTGCCTGGTGGGTAGCCAGTTCCTTCCATCCCTCGGTCACAGCGTCGACATAGGATGTCCCTTTGACGGTCTTCCAGGCGGTCGTTCCCTTGACACGGTACTGGACGACGCTGTCCGTCACCTCTGGGACGGTAATCCAGCTCAGGCGGATATT
>DWWZ01000076.1 GCA_019119435.1 Candidatus Butyricicoccus avicola | reverse complement strand
CAGAAACTTTATCCAGTGCCGCTGGAAACCGCCAAGACACTCAACATCCCAGCGATTAATTACGGTGTCTGGGGCAAGGACTGCCACAAGTGGACTGAGCGCATCTACATGCCGTATTCCTTTGGAAAATTGCCGACATTTATCCTGAAAACTATTCACCACTTTTTTGACTGAAACAAGGAGGAGTTCCAAATGCCCACATTGAGAGAACGTTCTGCGGCGGTCATGCCGCCGATGGCGCTGCACGACTTACCGTTCGGTATCGACCATGCACAGGGCAGCTGGCTTTACACAGATGACGGGCGCAAGTTGCTGGATTTCGGCAGCGGTATTGCTGTAAACAACCTGGGGCATAACTATCCGTCTGTTGTAGAAGCAGCAAAGAGACAGCTGGATAAAATGACCCATTGCTGCCACAATCTATTTCACTACGAGGTGGAGACCGCACTGGCTGAACGGCTTGTGGGATTGATGGGCGGCGGATATAAGGTCTACTTTTCCAACTCAGGTGCGGAAGCAGTCGAGGGTGCGATCAAGTTGGCCAAGTATGCGACCGAACGCCCAGCAGTCATCGCCTTCAAAGGCTCGTTTCATGGGCGGACACTGCTGTGCACTTCGCTGACTGCCTCCAACGCAGGCTACCGCAAACACTATGAAGGGTTGGTGCCATCCATCTATTTTGCCGAGTATCCCAAGCTATTCGGCAGCCCGTACCCGAACGAAGATGGTGCATGTCCCAAGGCATATTTCACCCAGTTTGACGATATTTTCAAACGACTGGTCGACCCGTACTCGGTTGCGGCCATCCTGATGGAACCGGTACAGGGCGAAGGCGGCTATGTTGTGCCACCACGCGAATGGGTGCAGTATGTGCGTGAAATCTGCGACAAGTACGGGATCATGCTGATCTTCGACGAGGTACAGACTGGCTTCGGCCGAACAGGCAATATGTTTGCATGGCAGACACACGGCGTCAAGCCGGATATTATGTCCTGCGCCAAGGGCATTGCCAACGGCCTGCCGCTGTCTGCGGTGGTTGGTCGTGCCGAAATTATGGACAAATGGGTCGCCGGTGCGCATGGAGGAACCTTTGGCGGCAACCCGGTTGCCTGTGCAGCGGCGCTCGCTACGATTGATGCGCTTGAAGGCGGCGCAATCGAAAACGGCGCGAAAATGGGTCAGTATTTCATGGAAGGCCTGAAAAAAATTCAGCACAAGTATCCCGTCATCGGCGATCTGCGCGGCCTTGGCCTGATGATTGGAATGGAATTGGTACAGCCGGACGGCGCGCCTGATCGTGCGTTGACCGCAAGGGTTTGCGCCTGCGCGCTTGACCATGGTCTATACTTGCTGTCCTGCGGATGCGACAAGAACGTGGTGCGCTTTATCGCGCCGCTTACGGTTTCCAGGGAGGAGATCGATATGGCACTCAAAATCCTGGATGTCGCGTTTGCCGAAGCGATGGAAAGGAAATAAAAGAGGCGAATATATGAAAATTGTGATCGCGGATTATCCAGATGTGCTGGGACGTGAGCTGGAAAAGGAATTCGCCTTTCTGCGGGAGGATATCCCAGATGCGGAAATCGTCGTCCATCCTTACCAGGACGCGGCGCTGTTTTACCAGGAAATGGCAGACGCAGACGGCCTACTGACCGCGTTTCTTCCGCTCGACAAGGCCGCACTCGACCAGATGCCGCGCCTGCGCGCGATATCAATTAATGCGACCGGTTATAATTTTGTCGATCTGGAAGAAACCCGGCGGCGCGGCATTGCGGTCTGTGCTATTGGAGAATACTGCACACAGGAAGTAGCCGATCATACCATGGCGCTGATGCTGTCGCTTGACCGCAATCTGAAAGTGTACTTTCGGACGATCGACCACGAGCGCCGGTGGCAGTATTACGCCGCGCCTTGTCCCATGGGTCTGACCGGTCGCACGCTGGGCCTGTTCGGTCTGGGCAAGATTGGAAAGGCGGTCGCTCGTCGGGCACAGGGCTTCGGCATGCGGGTATTGGCGGTCGATCCCCGGGTAACGCCTGAGCAGGCAGAAGCTGTGGGTGCGTGCCTGAGCGATGAAGCAACAATTCTGCGCGAGGCAGATGTGATTAGCAATCACATGAACCTGACAGAGGAGAACGAACGTTTTTTTAATTACACACGCTTTTGTAGCATGGAAAAGCATCCAATTTTCCTCAATGTGTCTCGCGGTGGCAGCATAGCGGAGGAGGATCTGGTGCGCGCGCTGGACGAGGGGAAAATACGTGCCGTTGGATTGGATGTGCTTGAGACGGAAAAGCCCGACCTCATCCACTGTGCGCTGGTGGGACGAGAAAACGTGATCATTACCCCACACGCAGCCTTTTACAGCAGTCGCTCGGTTGAGGCGCTGCAGCGTATCAGTTGCCGCAACCTGACCAGCTGCCTAACTGGGCACTTGAATCAAGTGTTCCGGGTAGTCAACGGTACGTCTTGAGTGACCCAAGACGAGAATGGCCTTGCCGTTGCTGTGTAATAATTTGCGGAAAGCTACGCTTGTGCGGATTTTGCAAAACATGGAGCAGGGAAGCACTGCAGCACAAGAATGCAGCAGCGATGCCCAATGGAGGAGATTGTAAATGAAGAAATTGGTGTAAATGGGCACGGACTTTCTTTATTATTCACTCCGGCAGCAATACCAAGCTGACCTGTTCCAGTAAAAACGGATATAGACAAAAAGCTCCCGGATGTAGGACACTAGACTATATCAGGGAGCTTTTGTCTACGTCCGGGAAAAAGGTATGAAAAAGTATCTGGCGGGGATATGGAAAGAAGGTAATATCATATACTGAGAGGCGGAAGCTATGATTGCGGCACAAGCGATTCAGAAGAAAGCTGGACTGGAAGATCAGA
>DWWZ01000075.1 GCA_019119435.1 Candidatus Butyricicoccus avicola | reverse complement strand
GCGCTGCACCGGGTTCTGGTTGGTCTTGGCCGCGCTCTTGACCGCGTCCTTGCTCACGCCCTCGATGCCCGCGTACTGGGTGAACTCCTTGTAGAAGTTGGCCACATCATTACCGATGATGACCTGGAACTGTCCGGCCTGGGTAAAGGTGCCTTTGACGCACGAGATGGCCTCAATGGCTTGCTCGTCGGCCTTCTTGGGGTCCACGAGCACAAAGCGCATGCGCGTCATGCAGTGCGACACGGCCTGGATGTTGGCCTTGCCGCCGATCGCATCCAGCAATACCTTGACCTCTTCTTGGTATTTTGCCATGAATGTTTCCTCCTAACTGAATTTGATCCTCTACTCTCTGAGACAACTTGTTTAAACAAGTTATTTGTTATAAATACCATACCGCGAAGCGGGCGGAAAAACAAGCCGATTGTTGAACAAAAAAACCGATTCTTTTTTGGTATATCTGCCGAAGCGGCCGCCAAAACCGCCAAAATATGTGTGTGGACCTGGCGGGCGCGGGGATTGGCAACCGGCCGCATGTGCGCTATAATAGGAACCGGAACAATTAATTTTGAGGGTTGCGAGGGAAAGCTATGCCGAGGACAAGGTACAAGGAAATCTATCGTGCGCTCAAGCAGCAGATTGAGACGGGCGTTTATCCGGCGCAGGAGATGCTGCCGTCAGAGAATGTGCTGACCGGCGCGTTTGGCTGCTCCCGGGGCACGCTGCGCCGGGCGGTCGAGGAGCTGGTGCGCGCGGGCTATGTGCAGACCATCCAGGGCAAGGGTGTGCGCTGTATCTTTGAGCCGGCCGGCCAGGCCACGTTCACCCTGGGCACGATCGAGACCTTTGCCGAGTCCGCGGCCCGCAACCACTGGCACGGCACGAGCACGGTAGTGTGTTTCCGCCGCCTGAGCGCGGACGCTGCGCTGGCCCGGCAGACCGGCTTTGCCGAGAATACACCGCTCTACTACGTCTGCCGCCTGCATGCGCTCAACGGCCGCACGCTCATCGTAAATCACAGCTATTTCCGCCGCGATGTCGCGCGCGGCCTGACCGCCGACATCGCGGCCCACTCGATCTACCGCTATCTGGAACAGGACCTGCATGTGTCCATCATCAACAGCAAGCGCGTCGTCACCGTCGAGCGGGCCACCGACCTGGACCTCTCCTACCTGGACCTGGACGACTGCAACTGCCTGGCCGTTGTCAGCAGCCAAACTTATAATGCCGACGGCGTCATGTTTGAATACACCCAATCGCGCCATCATCCCAAATTTTTTCGGTTTCAGGACAATGCAGTGCGCAAACCCGGCGTATGACGGCGATTGCACGCTATGAACATATATGGTAAAATGAAACCATCCAGCCACGCTCTTGAGATAGACAAAGGAGGCCGCATATATGGCACAATATGATGTAAACATTGATTTGGCAAACCAGGCTAAAAAAGAGATGTCGGATATTATTGCCACTGCTGACCCACGGGTACTCAACCGACTGGGTGCATTTTCCGCCCTATTTGAGGTAGATTTCAGCCGTTATCGCCAACCCATCTTGGTGCTCAAAACTGAGGAACCTGGTTCTAAACAGCTTCTTGCTATGCAGTATGACCGCATTGAGGGCGTGTGTCATGATATGATTAATCACCTGGTCAATGACTGTGTCGTGATGGGCGCTGAGCCGTTGACCGTGCAGGATGCGATTATTTGCGGCAAGATGGATAAGGAAATCATCACCCGGATTGTCCGGTCATTAACCGAGGCCTGTCGGAACAATGACTGCATCTTAACAGGCGGGGAGACTTCCGAACAGCCGAAGGTGCTGGGAGAGAACACCTATATTTTAACTTCTAGTATTGTCGGCATCGTTGAGAAGAGTGATATCCTCGATGGATCAGCCATTGAGGCCGGTGACATCGTGCTCTCGCTTGCATCCAATGGCGTGCACACCAATGGATACACGCTTGTGCGTACCATCCTCGCAGAACATCCTGAATTGTTGACACAAGACATCGATGGAGAAACGTTTTTGGATGCAGTATTAAAACCACATCGCGCCTATTATCCGATCTTGCGTGGTCTGTTCTCGCAGCATATTCTACATGGCCTTGCCCATATTACGGGTGGCGGTATCAGGGAGAACCTCAACCGAATCTTGCCATCCGGTTTGGATGCACAGATTGACCTATCAGCCTATAAAATTCCAACTATTTTTCGGGTTCTGCGGGAGGTAGGACAGGTTTCGGACGCCGAGATGCTGCGCACCTTCAACATGGGCGTCGGCATTGCCGCAGTCACCGCCCCAGCACATGTTGATACGGTTATTGCACATTGCCAGCGATTGGGCGTTGCCTGTATGCCGATTGGCGTCATTCAGCCCGGAAACCAGACCGTACAGACGGTGGGTACATTGCAATGGAAATAAAAAAACACGCTGCTCGGCTGAGCAGCGTGTTTTTTTGCGGCAAAATAGATTTTTTTGTCCGGTGCAGTATCAAAACCTGTGCACAAACCGGTGCAGCGTCTCATGCGCGTAGTCCAGCAGGGGCTCGGCCGCCAGCAGGGCAAACAGTGTGGTCGTAACGCAGACGGTGTCAAAAAAGCAGGACGGGACGCCCCAGCCAAAAATCAGTGACGGCAGCAAAAACAGCAGCACCGATAGGGCAAACGCGCCGGCGTCCCGCACGACTTCGGCCCGGCTGGCCCGGCATACGAACTGCGTCATGAGCAGCATCAGCAGGAAGCCGGGAAGCTGGGTGGACAGATCCACGGCCAGCGCCGCGGGCTCCGCCGGGCGGGTCCCCCA
>DWWZ01000074.1 GCA_019119435.1 Candidatus Butyricicoccus avicola | reverse complement strand
TCGTCCATGTGCCGCATGATGATATCCCTCCAAATCCAGTTTCAGTTTTTTACGTGCACGGTGCAGCCGGGTGCGCACAGTTGCCGGGCGGCAGCCCAGCAGGGCTGCAATCTCATCGGTGGTGTATCCCTCTGCATAGTGCAGGCAGACCACTGTGCCCAAATCAGCCGGCAGGGCCGCGACTGTCTGCCATAGGTCTGCGTAATCTTCCTGGGTGGGTACCGCCTGCCCGGCGGCATCCTCAAGTGGGGCAATATGCCGGAACCAGGCGCTGCGGCGCAGATCACAACAGCGGTTGAGCGTTGTCCGAATGAGCCAGGCCTTTCGGTGTCCCTCATCCCGGAACCTCGTTGCATCGCGGAAATACCTGATAAATACGTCCTGATAAATGTCCTCCGCGTCCGCTCGGTTGCCCAGGCGGCATAGTGCCAACCGATAGACCATGTCGCCGTGAGTGTCCATGGCTGCCTGCAAATCGGTTTCGTCTCTCATGTGCAAACCTCCTTTCTACCCTTAACACGGCGTCAGAACAGGAGATTGTTCCCCGCCCGCAAAATTCCGACAAAAAAATTTGCCGCCTCCCAGGGGAGGCGGCAGGTATCTGCCATTATATCGCTTTTTTTGTCCGCCGCCAGAGCACGCGCCCGAGATACAGGGCAAGCAGGACGCCCCAGGCGATGGCCTCGGCGTAGGCGATGATCCGGTCGCCAAAGAACCCGACCAGCGTGTAGGAACCGGCAATGCGCACGGCCAACGACAGGATGCCGGCCACACTCGAGTACAGCACATCACCCAGGCCTTCCAGATAGCCGCGCACGGCAGTTGCCAAGCCAAAGACCAGATAAAATCCTGCAATGCCGTGGAAGAAGCGCTCACCGATGGCGACTGCCTCAGGTCCCACGCCAAACAGCGCGATCAGCCGGCCGCCCATCGGGATGACAAATCCGGCGAGCAGCAGCGCAGTCACCGTCATCAGCAGGGTACCGGCCACAAGCACCTTGCGCGTGCGCGCCATCCGGCCGGCGCCGTAGTTCTGCGCCACGATGGTCGAGATGCCTGAGCCCAAGTTAATGATGGGCAGGAGCACGATGGTATCGATGCGGTAGGCCGTGGTGATAGCCGCGACCGTGCGCGTACCAAAACCGTTCATGAAGTTCTGCAAGATCAGGCTGCCGCAGGCGCTGACGCTGGACTGGATCATGGGCGGCACACCGAGGCGCACACCCTGCACGAGCATGGCGCGGTCAAGCAGCCCACCCGCGCGCGAAAAGCGCAGGAGCGGGTACTTTTTGACACTGTATGCGATGAGGAACACGGTCATCGCCGCCTGCGAGAGCACGGTCGCGACCGCGGCGCCCGCAACGCTCCAGCGCAGGACTGCCACCAGGACGATATCCAGCACGACATTGACCGCCGACGACAGCAGGACGGCCAGGAAGGGCGCACGGCTGTCGCCCGTCCCGCGCAGGGCAGCCGCATAGACGTTGTACACTGCGAGGAAGGGGATGCCGATCAAAATGATGCGCAGATAGTCCCCGGCCAGGCCGATGGTGTCCGGCGTGGTGTTGAGCAGGCGCAAAAATGGCTCGGTCAGGCAAAAGCCCACCGCGGCCAGCGCCAAAAATACCGCGCCCAGCAGCACCGCAAAGGTCTTTAGAATCTTGGGGATGGCCTCGGTCTCCCGGCTGCCGAATTTTTGGGCAAAGAGGATGGCAAGGCCCAGGGTAAAGCCGGTGATGGCGGTCACATAAAAGTTGACCACCGTGCCGGTTGCGCCGACTGCGGCCAGCGCCAACTCCCCCTCGACGTTGCCGACCACAAACGCATCCACCCAGTTATAGAGCTGCTGCAAGACGCCGCTCAGGATGAGCGGTAAGCTGAACCGGATCAGCTCCACGGCGATATGCCGCAGGCCATCGGTCTTTTCCGTCTGTTCCATATCCGATTTCCCCCTTCTTCACAAAAAAACCGTATGCAAGTTTCAGCCTTGCATACGGTAGGTGCTCACCCGATGAATGTCACTTCACAGGGGATATTATAGCAAATGGCGGGCAGCCGGTCAAGGGATTCGGCGCCCCAAGATTTCTACACGGACACGGCCAAAAAAACGAGGGAAAAGATTCCCTCGTTTTTTTTGCGTTATAATCTCGCCTGGATGGCGTCGTATCCGGTCTCACCCGTGCGCACCTTGAGCGCCGAGCGGATCTCATAGGAGAAGATCTTGCCGTCGCCCGGCCCGCCGGTGTAGGCCGCCTTGCGGATGGCCTCAATGGTCTTTTGTTCCCATTCCTCAGACGAGACTACAATCTCAAACTTGATCTTAGGCCGCATCTGGATATCGACCTGCATGCCGCGCACGATCTCGGTATAGCCGCGCTGCGTGCCGCAGCCCATGACCTGGGACACCGTCAGGCCGTTGACCTCGATCGCACTGAGCGCGGCCTTGACGTCCTCGAATTTTTCCTCGCGCACGATCGCTTCCACTTTGATCATCATGCTGCTCTTCCTCCCTTACTGATCCAGCCCGTTAAAGCTCGGGTATGCGCTCTCGCCGTGCTGCGACTGATCCATGCCGAGCTGCTCCTCTCTGACGCTGACGCGCAGGGGCGTAAACAGCTTGACGATGCCCATGCAAATTAGGGTGCCGACGATAGCGACAGCAATGGTCACGACGATGCCGATGATCTGGGCCACGAACAGGCCGGTGTCGCCGAACACCAGGCCGTCCCAGCGGGCGACGTCATTGATGGCGCTCTGGCCGAACAGGCCGGTCGCGATGCCGCCCCAGATGCCGCCGATTCCGTGGCAGCCGAACGCATCGAGCGCATCATCGATCCTGAGTTTCTTCTTGATAAGCGCAACGCCGAAGTAGCACAGCGGACTGACCACCGCGCCGATGATGAACGAGGACCAGATCGGCACAAAGCCTGCGCCTGGAGTGATGGCGACCAGGCCGACGACAAGGCCGGTCGACGCACCGACCAGGGTCGGGCGGCCGTTCCTAATGACGTCCACGAGCATCCAGGACAGCAGCGCGGTCGCCGAGGCGATGGCCGTCGTCATGAAGGCATGGGCCGCCAGGCCATTTGCGCTGAGCGCGCTGCCCGCGTTAAAGCCGAACCAGCCGAACTCCAGCAGGGCCGCGCCCAGCACGACAAACGGGATATTGTGCACGCGGTAGGTCATGACCTCATAGCCGCGGCGGCGGCCCAGCGCGATGGCCAGGACGAGCGCGCTCACGCCAGAGCTGATATGCACGACATTGCCGCCGGCAAAATCGACCGAGCCCAGGGAAGCCAGCAGGCCGCCCTCGCCCCAAACCATGTGGGCCATCGGGTAATAGACCACGATCGACCACAGGGCGATAAACAGGAAGAGCGCCTTAAAGCGCATACGTCCGACCACTGCACCCGTGATGAGCGCCGGGGTGATCATGGCAAACATCATCTGGAACGCACAGAAGACCAGATGCGGGATACCATCGGCATAGGGCCCGGCCTCCATGCCCACGCCGTTCAGGCCGAGCCAGCGGAAGTCGCCGATGATGCCGCCGTGGTTGCCGCCAAATGCCAGCGAATAGCCGAACAGGCCCCACATGACGACCGACAGGCCCATGATCGCCACACAGGCCATCATGGTGTTGACTACATTTTTCCGCCGTACCAGGCCGCCATAGAAGAAGGCGAGGCCCGGCGTCATGATAAAGACGAAGGCGGCCGCAATCATGACAAATGCGGTGCTACCAGTATCAATCATTTTGTCCAACATCCTTTCTTTCGCGCGGCGCAGGCGCGCCGTGCCGCGTCCTGTCCGGCAAACCGCCGGGCGGGACGTGCCATGTTTGCCCGGCCGGCGCACCGGCCCAGGCCCTTGTGAAAAGTACCAACCTTTCCATCCCCAATCGATTTTTGGACGTCCATGATGAGGTATCGGTGGAAAAAAGAAAAGGCGCCTGAAATGCAAATTGCATTTCAGACGCCTTTGTCTGTATACAAGTATAGCACCATGGCCGCGCCGGGTACAAGGCGCATTTTTTCCTAAGATTGCCCGCCTGTGCTCAGAATTTTTGTAGCATGTGATAAAAAATCCCGTGCATGACGGCTACGCCTGCACGCCGGCTGCGGACGCGGCGGCAAAAAATTCCCGGGTCTGCCGGACGTTCTCCTCGATGGCCGCGTGCAGCTGCTCGACCGAGTCAAAGGCCCTTTCCGGGCGCAGGAACTGGTGCAGCTCGACATGGATGAGCTTGCCGTACAGGTCGCCTGCAAAGTCCAAAAGGTGCGGCTCGATCGTGGGCGCGCCGCCGTCCACGAAGGTCGGTTTCACGCCGATGTTGGTCGCAGCCAGATAGACCTGATCCTCTACGCGCACGCGCGAGGCGTAAACGCCATAGGGCGGCAGCGCCATCTCGGGCGGCAGGGGCAGGTTGACCGTGGGCACACCGTAGGTTCGCCCGACCTTGCGGCCGTGCGCGACCACACCGGTGATCGTATACGGGTGGCCCAAAAAGCGGGCCGCGCGCTGCATGTCGCCAAGCGAGATGAGCTGCCGGATATAGGTCGAGGACACGACAATGCCGTCGATCTTGACATCTGGAATGCAGTCATAGCCGATGCCGGCCTTCCTGCACTCCTCGGCCATGCCCTCGGGCGTGCCACGACCCATGTAGCCAAACCGGTTGTTGTGGCCCGAGATGATATATCCCGCGCCAAAGCGGCCGATGAGCAGCTCATGGATGAAGTCGCGCCAGTCCATGGTGCGCAGCTCCTCAAAGTGGCCGAAAATGACCTCGTCCACGCCACCCAGCCGCTTGATCTCGTCCTGGCGGTAGGCGTCCGCAGTCAAGAGCGGCACCTGCCGTCCGGTCATGACCGAGGACGGATGCTTGTCAAAGGTGAACACCGCCGAGATGCCGCCGATCTCATGGGCGCGCTGGACGGCGCGCTGCATCAGGGCGCGATGGCCCATGTGCACGCCGTCAAAATAGCCGAGCGCGATGGCGCGCGGCGGTTTGTGCTGTTTCATCTGGCACCTCCAGCGGG
>DWWZ01000073.1 GCA_019119435.1 Candidatus Butyricicoccus avicola | reverse complement strand
CGCATGTCCCGGGGCTCGGTACGGTCAAAGTAGAACAGGAACTTCCCTGCTGCATCTAGATGGTATCCTTGGTGGTCCATTTCTTCCAGATAGATTTCGGTGCCGCACGGCTCATAAATTTCGGTGGAAATCATGCGGATGGCTCTCATGGCAGTTTGCCTCCTTTCCCAAGAAACGGCTGAATGTCCTGTACCATACGGCATAACCGCTCGTACTCTTCCTGCAAAGCCTGTTTACCACGGTCGGTAATCGCGTACACCTTCCGGGTGCCTACCTGCTCCTTGACATCGATCAGCCCGTCATCCAACATGCGTCCAAGCAGGCCATATAGGGTCCCAGGGCCCATCTGCACCCGTCCGCCGGAGACCTCCCGGATCTCCTGCATGAGCCGATAGCCATGGCCAGGATGCAGCAAGGCTACGAGCAAATAGTACATGGACTCTGTCATCGGCGTCCATCCCATCCGGATCTGCCCCCTTCCTATATCGTAAAACGATATATCGAGATTCGATATATATGTTACCTTTATCATAGCAAATTTTTTCCAGTTGTCAATTACAAAGTCATGACAAAGCCGTGACAACCCGTTGCCGGCGTGCTAAAATAAAATCAGATAGTAAAAGAACCTTTTCCTACGAGAGGGGGCTTTGACATGAAACACGTATCACAGGCCGAACTGGATCACTGGCACGCACAGGGCCAGTATCAGAAGATCGTGGACGCCATCGAAGCCATCCCTGAGCCTGCGCGCAGCTATGACCTGACCGGCCAGCTTGCACGGGCTTATAATAACCTTGCTCAATATGACCGTGCGTTGGCGCTGCTGTTTTCTGTCCGCGAAGCGGGCCGGGATGACTCCGTTTGGCATTTCCGGGTCGGCTATGCGTACTATCACATGGGGGACCTTAAACGGGCCCATCCGTATTTTGCCCGCGCTGTCGTTCTGGACCCGGATTATACCGCTGCAAAGGAGTACCTGTCCCTCTGCCAGACCGACGTCAACTGCGGCATGCGTTCTGGCCGCCTGAGCAAATTCCGCAGCAAACATCCCTACGAGTTGTACGGAAACAAGCGGAAAAAGATCCCGCCGATCTCTTATCTGCCCGAGGATCTGTCGGCCGTCCGCGCGCATATTGAGCGCTATTTTGGCCCGATCACCCGCACCATCCTCGACCCGGTCCCGCGAGACCTACGCGTCGACTTGTGCGTGTGCGCACCGACTGCGCAGCACGACTATTATACCGTCTCCACGCTGGGGATGGGCGCTTGCCCGATGAATCTGCCGCCCGAGGAATGGAACTGCTCGCCTGAGCGGTTGGAGCTGACCATAACCTTGCCAGACGACTGGCAGATCGACAGCCGCGACGAGATCTGGTTCTGGCCGTTCCGCTGGCTGCGGATCTTGGCCCATCTGCCGTTTGAGGACAACGGCTGGCTGGGCTATGGTCATACGATCCTCTCCGACGACGGGCGCACTCCGTTCGCGTCCAACACCCGGCAGAGCGGCCTGCTCCTGCTGGGCCCGCAGGGCGCACCTGCCGGTGCGACCGTATGCTCGCTTTCGGACGGTCAAAAAGTCGGCTTCCTGCAGCTCATCCCACTCTATACAGAAGAAGTTCGGTTTAAACTCGATCACGGCGTGCGCGCACTGCTGGACCGTATGCTGGGGATTGATCATGTGGTCTGTCCCTACCGCCTTAACACCTGCGCGCCGGATATTTTATCGGAAAAGCCCAAAAATCCACATTTGCTATCCTAACTTTCCAATTCCGAGCACATTACAAAAGCCCAGGCAAGTGCCTGGGCTTTTCTTTCTATGTAAGAGGATGCGCGGCCTTCTTATCACTCCGCAACGATCACCGTGCCGGTTTTGCCGTCGATACCGTCGCGCGCCTTTTCCAGCAGCGTAATCAGTGCATGACGGCCGGGCGCTGACTCAGCGAACTTGATAGCCGCCTCGACCTTGGGCAGCATAGAGCCGGGGGCAAAGTGCCCTTCCTTGCAGTACTGTCTGGCCTCGTCGGTTGTGATCCGGTCCAGCCACTTCTGGTCTGGCTTTCCAAAATTGATTGCGCACTTTTCCACAGCGGTCAGGATGATGAGTACATCGGCATCTACTTGCTGTGCGATCAGGCAGCTTGCGAAATCCTTGTCGATGACCGCGCTCGCGCCCTGCAGGTGATTGCCCTTGCGGATGACCGGGATCCCGCCGCCGCCGCCGGCGATCACTACCTGGCCGGCGTTGAACAGCGCGCGGACCGTGTCGATCTCGACGATATCGCGCGGTTTGGGGCTGGGTACGACCCGACGCCAGCCGCGGCCGGCGTCCTCCATGATCTCATAGCCCTTCTCTGCGCGCAGCTTTTCTGCCTCCTCGCGGGACATAAAGCGGCCGATCGGCTTGGAAGGTTTCTGGAATGCCGGGTCCTTCGGATCGACGACGACCTGCGTGATGACGGTCGCGCAGGGCTTTGGGATACCGCGGTCCAGCAGTTCTTCGCGCAGGGCGTTCTGCAGGTCGTAGCCGATATAGCTCTGGCTCATCGCAACGCAGACCGACAGCGGGATGACCGGGAAATCCTGTTCCACCACATGGGTGAGTTCATTGACCGCATGGTGGATCATACCGACCTGCGGGCCGTTTCCGTGGGAGATAATAACCTCGTGCCCCTCGGCGATCAGGTCCACGATGGCACGGGCTGTGTGCTTGACTGCGGCCATCTGCTCGGTCAGCGTATTGCCGAGCGCGTTGCCGCCGAGCGCAATGACGATTCTCTTTCCCATAAGGCGTCTCCTTTTTCTTGCTGCTTTCTCTTTCTCTCAGGGCTAGCGGCCGGGATGCCCGGCTGCCGGCTGAAACAGGGAACGGCGGGGTTTTCGGCCCCGCCGTCCGTGCGATATAAGGGTATAATCTTACTTAGTCCTCGGCCTTGAGCTGGCGCGCCTCGTTGCGCTCATACAGCTTCTTGAGCATTGCCTGCGGGTCCTTGCACTTGGCCAGGAAGATCATCGCGGCAATGATGTACGGCTTGAAAGAAGCCTCCTTGTAGAGCGGCACACGGTAGCGGTCGAATACCGAAGCCTCGACCTCGCCGTGCTCACAGGATACGTCATTGATGTCGGCAGGCAGGCAGTGCAGATAGAGCGCCTTGCCGTCCTTGGTGGTCTTCATCAGTTCCTCCGTGCAGCACCAGTCCATGTGCTCGGCGTTCTGCGCAAGCAGCTCCTTCTCCAGCGCCTTGATGCCCTCGCTGTCGCCCTTGGCGTACAGGTCAGTGCGCTTTTCCATGGCTGCAAACGGCGCCCAGGACTTCGGGTAAACGATGTCCGCGTCCTTAAATGCCTCAGCCATGGAGTTGGTCTTGGTGAACGTGCCGCCGGTCGCAGCCGCATTCTTCTTTGCGACCTCCTCAACCTCGGGCATGACCTCGTAGCCTTCCGGATGGGCCAGGACGACATCCATGCCAAAACGGGTCATCAGGCCGATCACGCCCTGCGGAACAGACAGCGGCTTGCCGTAAGACGGCGAGTACGCCCAGGTCATTGCGACCTTCTTGCCCTTGAGGTTTTCAACGCCGCCGAAATGGTGGATGATGTGCAGCATATCGGCCATGCACTGGGTCGGATGGTCGATATCGCACTGGAGGTTGACCAGCGTCGGGATCTGCTCGAGGACGCCGTCTTCATGTCCCTCGCGGACCGCCTTGGAAACTTCATGCATGTAGGCATTGCCCTTGCCGATGTACATGTCATCGCGGATACCGATGACATCTGCCATAAAGGAAATCATGTTCGCGGTCTCGCGGACGGTCTCGCCGTGCGCGATCTGGCTCTTGCCCTCGTCCAGATCCTGGACCTCCAGGCCCAGCAGGTTGCAGGCCGAGGCGAAGGAGAAGCGGGTGCGGGTGGAGTTATCGCGGAACAGGCTGATGCCCAGGCCGGACTCAAAAATCTTGGTGGAAATATTGTTCTCACGCATATAGCGCAGGGCGTCGGCCACGGTGAACACGGCCTCGATCTCGTCGTCGGTCTTTTCCCAGGTCAGGAAAAAGTCATTTTCATACATTTCCTTGAAATTGAGCGAATTGAGCTTGTCGATATAGCTCTGCAGCTTTGCGTCCATAATTCTATCTCCTTTATGTGCTGAATGGATTTTTTACTTGATATCGTTGTCGGTCAGCGTTGCGCGGAACTGCGCGACGTCTGCGGTCTTGTTCTCTTCCTTATAGAACGACGGCACAGCGGCGTACAGCGCGGCGCAGGTGACCAGATCCTGCTTCCAGGTGATCTCGTTCGGCGCATGGGCCTGGCTCTCGGCGCCTGGGCCAAATCCGACACAGGGGATGCCGTAACGGCCCTGGATCGCGACGCCGTTGGTCGAGAAGGTCCACTTGTCGGTCAGCGGGCGGTGGCGCAGGTGCATCGCGCTCTCCGGGCCGATGCGGTCGGGACCGTACAGCGCGTGGTGCGCATCAATGAGCGCCTGCACATGGGCTGCGCTCTCCTTATTGATCCAGGTCGGGAAGTAGGCCTCGGTCTCGTAGACTTCGCCCGTCCAGGAGGGACGGTCATACATATACATGGAGACGGTCACGTCGTCGCCATACTGCTTGACATGCGGCAGGTTGCGGATTTCCTCCAGGCAGGAGTCCCAGGTCTCACCCGCGGTCATACGCCGGTCAATGGAGATCGAGCACGAATCTGCCACCGCACAGCGGCTCGGAGAGGTGAAGAAAATCTCCGAGGTGGTGCAGGTGCCGCGGCCCAAGAAGCGCGCGTCTTCATAGTGATCGGGATTATACTTGGGGTCGAGCATCTTGACAAGGCCCGGAATCTCAACCGAATCGTCGGCCGGATTCTCATTGAGTGCACGCACATCCTGCAGGATGTCTGCCATCTTGTAGATCGCGTTGTCGCCGCGCTCGGGCGCAGAGCCATGGCAGGACACGCCCTTGACGTCTACACGGATCTCCATACGGCCGCGATGACCACGGTAGATGCCACCGTCTGTCGGTTCGGTGGAGATGACAAACTCAATCTGTTCCTTCTTAATGCCCTTTTCCGGCAGGAATTTGTTGACGATATACTGCCAGCACATACCGTCGCAGTCCTCCTCCTGGACCG
Organism: Candidatus Butyricicoccus avicola; assembly: GCA_019119435.1. Lineage (GTDB taxonomy): Bacteria > Bacillota > Clostridia > Oscillospirales > Butyricicoccaceae > Butyricicoccus > Butyricicoccus avicola. The sequence continues at coordinate 10,294 of DWWZ01000073.1, read as the reverse complement.
AGCCGACCACCATGATCTTGTAGCCGTCCGGGATAAGGCCCATCTCCTTCATGATCTTAACGCCATAGGTCGCGGCCGCCATACCGCCTTCCTGGTCGGAACCACCGCGGCCATAGATGACTTCATCGTCCTCATAGCCCTTATAGGGGTCGGCCGTCCAGTTATCAATGTTACCGATGCCAACGGTATCGACATGGGAGTCAATCGCGATGATCTTATCGCCCTCGCCCATCCAGCCGATGACGTTGCCCAGCCCATCAATTTCCACCTTGTCATAGCCCAGTTTTTCCATCTCGGCCTTGATGCACAGGACGACTTCCTTTTCCTGGCAGCTCTCGCTCGGATGTGAAATCATGGCGCGCAGAAACGCCGTCATATCCGCCCGGTATCCCTCTGCCGCCTGCTTGATTGCCTGTAGATCCATGTCTGTAAACCTCCTAAAAAGCTCCGGTTATCTCTATTTGTCTCTGTGTTACGCCTCTGTGGCATGTGCGCCGCCCCAGACGACGGCCTTATAGTTTTCTGGATCGGTGTCCCCCTCGGTGGAGAACATGAGAACTACGCTGTCCTGCGTCAGGCCCATGGCATCGCGCAGGTCCTTGTATGCATCTGACTCCATGAGCGTTGCCAAAAGCCCCATGCCGACTGCGCCCGACTCTCCGGACACGACCTGCGGGTCGCCCTTGACCGGCGCGCCCAGCATGCGCATGCCCTTGGCCGAAACCCAGTCAGGGCAGGAGACAAAGAAGGACGAATGGTTTTTGAGGATGTCCCAGGAAATGGTATTGGGCTCACCGCAGGCCAGCCCTGCCATCATAGTGGAAAGGTCGCCGTCTACAATACGGATCGCGCCGTCGGCCGCCTTTGCGCCCTGGTACAGGCAGTCGGCTGCCTGGGCTTCCATGATGACCGTCGTGGGCGTATTGTCTGGGAACAGATTGGCAAAGTAGCCCTGCACCGCCCCCGCCAGGGAGCCGACACCCGCCTGTACAAAAATGTGGGTCGGGCGATCCACACCGGCCTTCTTGAGCTGCTCTGCCGCCTCGCTCGCCATGGTGCCATAGCCCTGCATAATCCAGGACGGGATCTTCTCGTAGCCATCCCACGCCGTATCCTGCACCATGACGCCATGTTCGGTCTGTTCGGCCATAGCATTTGCACGGCGCACGCACTCGTCATAGTTGACTTCCTCGATGGTGACCTGCGCGCCCTCCTTAGCGATGTTGTCGAAGCGGGATTGAACGCTGCCCTTGGGCATAAGCACGACCGCCTTCTGCCCCAACTTGCCTGCCGCCCACGCGACGCCGCGGCCGTGGTTGCCGTCGGTCGCCGTGAAAAACGTCGCCTGGCCAAACTCATCCTTGAGTTTCTGGCTGGTCAGATAGTCATAGGTCATCTCTGAGACGTCGCGTCCAAGCTCCTCTGCAATGTAGTTTGCCATGGCGAATGAGCCGCCCAGCACTTTAAATGCATTAAGACCAAAGCGGTAGCTCTCATCCTTGACGAACACGCCTTTGAGGCCCAGATACTGCGCCATCCCGGTCAGATTGGCCAGCGGCGTGACCGCATACTGCGGGAAGCTCTCGTGGAATGCGCGTGCTTTTTTGATATGATCCAGCCCCATCACGGCAAGCTGCCGGTCATCGGTCTTGGGCATCGTATTTTTGACCCATTTGATCTGCTCCATGTCTCTCCAACCTTCCGTCACATCGGGCGTTTGAACGCTCTATTTTCTCTGTGTTAGCTTGCTTTCATCTTACCATGTTCCGGACAAAAGTCAATGTACTTTCCTAAAAAATTTTTAGGTTTTATAAAAAATATTTAGCCGGTTTTTTGTGCACTTTTACCATCCGGTAAAACCAGGTGGCAAGGCCGCTGCCGGACCAGCAAAAAAAATTTTTTGCCAGCCAAAATTTTTGTGGTATTCTTCTGGCAGATATGCTATAATTTCTGTATTCATTTGGGACGGAAAATCAAGAAGAAACGAAAGGCAGCGACACCCATGATGCAAGAACTCTCTCTGGACGCCCTGCGCCGCATCGCGCACGGCCTGGCACTGCAATTCGGCTCCAACTGCGAGGTCGTGGTCCACTCCCTGGCCGACTGCGACATCGACCACTCCATTGTTGCCATCGAAAACGGCCATGTGACCGGGCGCAAGCTGGGCGACGGCCCTTCCCATGTCGTGCTGGAAGCCCTCCAACAGGGGGATGCCGTCTCCGACCACCTGGGCTATCTGACCCGGACCAAGGACGGCAAGATTCTCAAAAGCTCGACCATCTATCTGCGCGGGGCGGACGGCCACCTGCAATACATCTTGGCCATCAATTTTGATATTACCGGCCTTCTGATGTTTGACAGCAGCTTAAAGCCGCTGCTCTCCACCGCCGATGAGCCCGAGCAGAAGGAACCTGAGCGCATCGTGCAGAGCGTCAGCGAACTGCTCGACGAGCTCATCGAACAGTCCACCCGCCTTGTCGGCAAACCGGTCGCCTTGATGACCAAGGAGGACAAGATCCGCGCTATCCAGTTTCTCAACAAGGCCGGCGCCTTTCTCATCACCAAGTCCGGCGACAAGATTTCCAAATACTATGGCATCTCCAAATATACGCTTTACAGCTACATTGACGCCGAGGCGTGATGCCATGCCGCAGCCGTGCGCCTTGCAGGCACACGGCTGCGGCAAAAAAATTTTGCCCTTTTTGGCTTTTTCTCTGGACAAGCCAACCGCTTCCCGATATTATGTTAGATAAGGATAAAAACGCCCAATTTTGTGTTTTATTGTGCTAAATTTGTATTGTAGGAGGATATTATGCGTCATTTGATTGACCCGCTTGATTTCACCGTGGAAGAGACTCAGGATCTGCTCTCCCTGGCAAACCGTATCGCCGCCGATTCTTCCAAGTATCAGGATGTCTGCACCCACAAGAAGCTTGCCACCCTGTTCTATGAGCCTTCCACCCGCACCCGCCTATCCTTTGAGGCCGCTATGCTCAACCTGGGCGGTTCGGTCCTGGGCTTTTCCAGCGCGGACTCGTCTTCGGCCGCCAAGGGCGAATCGGTTGCAGATACCATCCGCGCCATCTCCTGCTATGCTGACATTGCGGCCATGCGTCACCCCAAGGAAGGCGCTCCCCGCCGCGCGGCACATTACTCCTCCATCCCGGTCATCAATGCCGGCGACGGCGGCCACCAGCACCCCACCCAGACCCTGACCGACCTACTGACCATCTACCGCCGCAAAGGCCGCCTGTCCGATATGACCATTGGCCTGTGCGGGGATCTGAAATTCGGCCGCACGGTGCATTCGCTCATCAAGTCGCTCTCCCGCTATTCCGGTATCCGCTTTGTGCTCATCTCCCCCGAGGAGCTGCGCGTCCCTGACTATGTCATCACCGAGGCGCTCAAGCCGCATGGCATCGAATACGTCGAGCTGACCAGCTTGGAAGAGGCCATGCCCCAGCTTGACATCCTGTACATGACCCGCGTCCAGCGCGAGCGCTTCTTCAACGAGGAAGATTACATCCGCTTGAAGGATACCTACATCCTGACGACCGAGAAGATGAAGCTGGCAAAACCGGATATGGCTGTCCTGCACCCACTGCCGCGCGTCAACGAGATCGCGCTGGCGGTCGATGACGATCCGCGCGCCGCCTATTTTGAACAGGTACAAAATGGCGTCTATGTACGCATGGCACTCATCATGACCCTGCTGGGTCTGGCTGACAAGGAGGTATAACCCGATGCTTAACATTGATTCTATCCAGAACGGTATTGTAATTGACCATATCAAAGCGGGCACCGGCATGCAGATCTATCACCTGGCCGGCCTGGATGAGCTGGACTGCTGTGTGGCGCTTATCCGCAATGCGCGCTCGGGCAAGCACGGGCACAAGGATATCATCAAGATCGAATCCATGATCGACCTCGATTTGGACGTGCTGGGCTATCTCGATCCTGATATCACCATCGATATTATCCGCGACGGCCAGATCGTCGAAAAGAAAAAGCTGGTCAAGCCCAAAACGCTCAAAAATGTCATCCGCTGCCGCAACCCACGCTGCATCACCACCATCGAGGAGGAGATCGACCACATCTTCATCCTGGGGGAAAACGGCAAGTACCGCTGCATTTACTGTGAGCAGGAACCCAACAAGCAAAACCCGTGACCCAAGCAAAAAACCGCTCCGATTGGAGCGGTTTTTCCTTTCAGACGCCTAGATGCTCAGTGGCCACGATGCTTTTCCCGGCGCTTTTGCTGCTTCTGCGCAAACCGCCGGGCAATCTCGGCCTCTTTTTCTGTCCGCGTGCGAACCTGGCGCGCGGCTTTGGCTGCCTCGCGCTGCATTTGAAGCGCCTGCTGCGCTTTTGTGCCGATCCCTCGGGTGGTTTCCTGCCGGGCGATGCGCTGCATCCGTTTTGGATTGCGCACGGTGGCCCCGGCCGGCCCCCCTTTGACCGGCGGACTGAAATGCAAGGTGTGCCAGCTCTTCAACAGCCAGCGATAGACCTCCGCATCGCTGGGACAGGCACCGAACGTCACCTTGCAGGCAGTCAGTCTGCCGCCGGTTTGACGCTCCAGCACCCCGACCCAGAAGGGGTCTTCAAAATAAACGGTCAGCCTTGCTGTGATACAGTCCATAAATTTGTCCTCCTTTAATCTGCGCATCACGGAGCGCGGACAACCAAAGGAGGCAGGTTACTGACGGTGCGCGCACCGCGCCCGGACTACCAACCGGGCCGTGTTTTTCGCTCCGCGCTTCCAGTATAACAGATGCGCGCCTATTTGTCGCGCCATTTTGCTAAATCGCGTATTTTGTGCGCGCTCTCACGGAAACTGCTAAGTTCTTCGGGGTTCGGGGCGATATATTGACATCTCCAGCCGATTGCGATATGATATAAATTGATTATGTATGAGCATTTTTCTCGTGCATGCAATCCCAAAAAGGAGTTGATGCTATGAGTCCGGATACCACGCGCAAGCCGTCCCGCTCGGACGAAGATCAATCGCTGCTTGACGCGGATCTCCTGGCGATCTTCGGTGAAACGCCGGAGGCGGAAGCGCCTGCAAGCGAACCTGCTTCCGAAATGCCGGAGCCCCCTTCCCCGGAGGCCGAGGAGCCGTCCCCGTCCATACCGGAAGACGGCCCGGAACCCGAGGCCCAAACTGCGGACAACGCGCAAGCGTCTGCGGCGGCCGAACCCGATTCGATGCCGGAAGAGTCAGCGGCGTCCGCATACGATGATGCCGCCGAGCAAACGCCCCCACGGAGCGAAGCCCCGGAGGAACCCATCTATGACAATGCCCCCATATATGAGGCTTACCAGGCCGAGGAGGCGTATGCGGCTGCGCCGCCGCAGGCTTCCTCCACGCCGCGCGGCAATGCCGGTGGGGAACACTGCGTCTTTTCAATCAAAAACCTCAAGTATGCCCACTGCGCGGCGCTGATGGAGGAAAAAATTCGCCGCCTGCCCGGCGTGTCTGATGTTTCCATCGCCTATGCGACCCAACAGCTCCGGGTAACTCTGGACAATCCCGAAGCGCGTTTGGACCAGATCCGCCGTATCTGTATGTCTATCGAACCCGATGTCGAGATTATGCCGCTGTCCTATGACACACACACCCGCTCGGAAGAACGGCAGGAGCCCCATGCTGTGCGCAACCTGGCCATCGGCGCCGGATTTTTGGTCGTCGGTGCGCTGGTCGAGTATTTCCTGCCGCGCCTGCCGCTGGTCTCGATGTTCATTTTGTGCCTGTCCTATGTCATCTTGGGCGGCGAAGTACTCATGACCGCGCTTGGAAACATCAAGAATGGCCGTGGTTTCAACGAGACCTTCCTCATGTCTCTCGCCACCCTGGGCGCTGTCGCCATGGGCGCCTACGTCGAAGCCGCCGGCGTCATGCTGGTCTACCGCATCGGTAAGATGCTCGAGCGCCGTTTCGTCGGACAGAGCCGCCGGGATATCCTGCGTGCCGCCGATCTCTGCCCGGAGTCTGTGCACCGCATTGACTATCAGGGCGTAGTGCACACCATTCCCGCCGGCCAAGCACAGCCAGGCGACCTACTGCTCATCCGCCCGGGGGACCGCATCCCGCTTGACGGCATTGTCCGCGCCGGCGAGAGCCGGATCGACTGCGCTCCCCTGACCGGCCGCTCCACCCAGCTGCAGGTGCAGCCGGACAGCACGGTGCGTTCCGGATGCATCAACGGCACGGGCGCATTGCAGCTCGAAGTTACACACAGCCTAGCCGACTCCACGGTCGGACGGCTGCTGGACGCCGTTGAAGGGGCGGCAGCCAGCAAATCACATATGGAGCGCACGGCCGCCCGTGTATCCCGTATTTTTACCCCTGCCGTTGTATTGATCGCCGTGCTGACCGCCATCATTCCCTCGGTGGTCACCGGAGAATGGGGCCACTGGCTCTATACTGCTCTGAATTTTCTCATCTTGGCCTGCCCATGCGCCCTTGTCCTGAGCGTACCGCTCGCGTTTTTCGCCGGGATTGGCGCGGGCATCCGGCGTGGAATCCTGTTCCGCAGCGGCACGGTTCTGGAGGCGCTGAAATCTGTGCATGCGGTCGTCCTTGACCTGGCCAGCGCATTGACCGAAGGCAGCCTGCGCTTACATAAGATCACGCCCGCACACGGCATGGATGAGACTACCCTGCTTTCCATGGCGGCTAGCTGTGAGGCTTGTTCCAGCCATCCCATCGCGCAGGCTGTCCTGGATGCCGCACAGGCGCGCGGCGTACAGGCCGTCACGCCGAGCAAAGCGCAAGAGATCCCAGGCCAAGGAATTGTCGCCATGATTTCCGGCGTCACCGTGCTGTGCGGCCACCGTTCCCTGTTGGATGCCGCCAAAGTCGACCTATCTGGCTATACGCCTGCCGCCTCGGGTTCCGAGATCCTGGTCTCGGCCGGTGGGCGCTTTGCTGGGATGCTTGTGGTGACCGATGCGGTCAAGCCCAACGCAAAGGCTGCAATGAAGCGCCTGCGCGCACTCTCGCTGATCACGGTCCTGCAGACCGGCCGCACGGCCGACCAAGCCGAGGCCTTCGCAGCCAAATTGGATATCCAGGAGGTCCAGGCGCCGCTTCCGGTTTCGCAAAAGCCCGCAGCACTGCGTCAGGTACGCACCTCCTATGGCCCGACCCTGTATGTCGGGGACGGCCGCGATCCTGCCAGCCTGGCCGAAGCCACGGTTGGCGCGGCGGCCGGGCCGCATGCGCTAGACGCGCTGGATACCGCCGGTATGCTCTTCCTGACCGATGATCCGCAGGCCATTGGAGATTCCATCGAGTTGGCGCGCACCGCCATCCGCACGGCCCGCCAAAACATGATTTTTGCGCTAATCGTTAAGATCGCAGTCTTGCTGCTTGGCTTTGCAGGGATCACATCCCTGTGGCTGACCGTCTGCGCTGACACCTGCGCAACCGTCCTCTGCGTGCTCAACGCAGTCCGCATCCTGTCTAAAAAACACTGATTTTCACTGAAAGCAGCAAATCGCCCCGTTTTGTCGGACAAAACGGGGCGATCTTTTTTATAATTCATAGGATGATGCGCCGGGGAGCCTGTTCACTGGTCTGGGTGGCGTCCAGCGTCCGGATTACGCGCGCAGGATTGCCCGCGACCACAACGCCGGCCGGCACATCCTTGACAACGACACTGCCGCCCGCGACTACCGAGCAGGCTCCGATCGTGACGCCGGGCATGACCTGCACGCCGCCGCCGATCCAGACGTTATCACCAATCGTGATAGGCTTTGCATACTCAAAATATTGGTTGCGGCGCCGGACATCCAGCGGATGGCCGGCGGTATATAGACCGACGTTCGGGGCAATGAACACATTATTTCCGATCGTGACCGGCGCCGCATCCAAGATCACCAAACCGTGGTTGGCATAGAAATTCTTGCCGATGCGGATATTCCATCCATAATCACACCAAAAGTCCGGCAAGATCGTAAATGCACCATCCGTGCCGCCAAACAGCCCCCGCAGCAGAGCATGCCGCTTGTCCGCCTGGGACGGCGGCAGTTGGTTTGCCTGCCAGCAGATCTCTTTTGCGTGCTTCCGCTCCTGCGCAAGTGCAGGGTCTTCGGCATCGTATAATTCCCCCCGCAGCATTTGCTCCTTTGCTGTCTCCATAAACCTACCGTCTCCTTTTCTGCATCATTTGTCTAGCGATTATACCATATTTTATCCTCTTTCGCAACCATCTGCGCGCTGTGTCCATCCGTCCCCTTTTTTCATATTATGAGGATATCCCACCAAAAAGGAGGAAAACACGATGGGAATTACATTTGCCAACAAGACCGCAAATCCCAGTCAAATCGACTGCGACGGCAGCACGAAGGTCACTGTTGCAATTCTTGCCGCGCCGGATATCCAGACCAATCCGGCCGATATCGTCCTGATACTCGACCGTTCGGCCAGTATGACCGGCGCGCCGCTGTCCAATATCCAGGCAGGGGCCAAACAGTTTATTGCAGCCATTTCTACCGCAACCGACGGCGCATCCAGCGGCACGATTGGCGCAGGGAGCCAAATCGGTATCGTCAGCTTTTCCGATACGGCGGTCACCAACACCCAGCTCATCACCTCGGTCAGCACCTTGGATGCCGCCATCGACGGCCTGACAGCCGGCGGCGCCAGCAATCACGCCGATGCTTTCTCCAAAGCCGCGCAGCTCTTGGAGCCTGCGCAGGGCAACCGAAAACTGGCTTTCCTGTTCAGCGACGGCAATAATACGACGGGCAACAATCCCACCACCGCCGCAGCCGCCCTAAAAAATGCGGGTGTTACGCTCTACTGCGTTGGTATCGCCGGGGCAAATGGCCTGAATACTGGTGCGCTGGAGTCTTGGGCGAGCACGCCTGCCGCTTCCTATGTCATGATCCCGCCCACAGGCACACCGCTAGAAGAATTTTTCAGCAATCTTGCGGCCGATATCACCAAACCAGGCGCGACCAACGTCGTGATCAACGAAACCATCAACCCGGCTTTTACCATCACCAGCCTGCTCCCGCCCGATAAAGGCAGCGCCAATATGATCGACACACATACCATCCAATGGACTATCCCCTCTTTGGGCGTGAACGAATCCGAGGGCGCTGCCCTGCAGTTTTACGTCCAGCACACGGCGGGCACGCCCGGCGTCAAGGCTGTCAATCAATCCATCACCTACTCCGACGCCGAGGGCAGCCTTGTCCCCTTCCCCAATCCCACCGTGACCGTGACCTGCGACACGGTTGTCACCCCGGAGCCTTGCCCGGTCCCGTATCCATTCACAATCGCGGGCTGTGCCGATTCCATCCAAATCGATGCCGGCACGGTGGCGTTGGAATCCCAGGGCCGTATCGTGCAGATCAGCGTCACCCTGCAAAATGTTTGCCCTGACAAGCGGGTCGCCCTGGCGCTCATCCTGTCCGAGGTCACGGCGTCGGGCGACACGGTCCCGTGCGGCATGAAAGCCCTGGTCGTCCCGGCCCACAGCCAAGCTGGCTGCCAGGATGTCACGGTCAACTGTATCAAATTCGTCCTGCCGGAAAATCTGGACGGCGCTTCATCCATGTGCAGCCCGCGCAACCTGCAAGTGCAGGCCATCGCCAATTATATCGACACAGATTTTGCCTGCTGCGACAGCGCATCCACCCAGGCCGTCCCGCCGGACTGCCCGCCCTGCGCCTGCTCCGCAACCTGACAAAAGAGGCGGCCCTCAGGACCGCCTCTTTTTTGGCTCCGGCATGAATAATGCGTCAACCGTCGTATCCAGCGCCGCCGCAAGCGCAAATGCCAGGGCAAGCGTTGGGTCGTATTTGTTATTTTCAATGGCATTGATGGTCTGTCGGGAAACACCGCACTGCCGTGCAAGCGCCTCCTGGGACAACCCCTTTGCTTTGCGCAAAGTCTGGATCTGATTGTGCACAGCCGCCTCACCCGCCGTACTTTCTCTTGAAATAGGCCAACGCGCCGGTATAGAAAATGGCGGTCACGATGAGCTGCCCAAGGGGGTTGTTGCTAAGCGGCTGGCCGGTAACCAATTGCTCCACAATGCTTGCTACCAGGCCCAACACGACAAGATACAGGGTGACGGTGCTTGTTCTTTGGACGATCATCTGCCGCCGCTCGTCTCCCCCTTGCCGGACAAGGGAGACCAGCATAATAACGATCAACGCGAGGAAGACCAGCAAGATCGCCAAGGCGGCCCATAGCATCCCAGTTGTTAGCAGCATAATACACCTCCGAAACTTTAGATGATATGTCAAATACTTTTTACATTTTTATCATATC
>DWWZ01000072.1 GCA_019119435.1 Candidatus Butyricicoccus avicola | reverse complement strand
GCCGAAGCCCTCCGAGCGGGACTTGACGTACAGGTCGATGAGGTCGTCGCCGGCGTTCGGGGTGCGGTAGCCGTACTTGACGCCGTCAAAGCGCGCCAGGTTGGAAGACGCCTCGGCCGAGGACAGGATGTAATAGATCGGCAGGGCGTAGTCGGCGAGCGGCAGCGAGATCTCAAAGACCTCGGCGCCCATGGCCTTGTACTGGTCGGCAGCCGCCAGGACGGCCTTGCGCACCTCCTCCGAGATACCCTCGCCGAAGTACTCCTTGGGCAGGCCGATCTTCTTGCCCTTCATGTCAGGGTTCAGATTTGCGCGCACCGTGCCCTCGAACGGGGTCTTGACCGAGGTCGAGTCGTGCGCCGGGTCATAGCCGGTGATGGCGTCGAGCAGCATGGCAGCGTCCTCGATCGAGCGGCCGAAGGGGCCGATCTGGTCGAGCGAGGAGGCAAATGCGATAAGGCCATAGCGGGAGACCGCACCATAGGTGGGCTTGAGTCCGACCACGCCGCAGAACGATGCCGGCTGGCGGATGGAGCCGCCGGTGTCCGAGCCCAGCGCGAGCGGCACTTCACCGGCCGCGACCACGGCCGCCGAACCGCCCGACGAACCGCCCGGCACGCGGGACAGGTCATGCGGGTTGTGGGTGGTCTTTGCCGCCGAATTTTCGCACGAGGAACCCATCGCAAACTCGTCCATGTTGACCTTGCCGGTCACGACCACGTCGCACGCGGCCAGCTTGTCCATGACCGTCGCGTTGTAGGGGGGCTTAAAGTTGTAGAGCATCTTGGACGCGCAGGTCGTGAGCGTGCCCTTGGTGCAGATGTTATCCTTGATGGCGACCGGGATGCCGGCCAGCGCCGACAGGGATTCCCCCGCCGCACGCTTTGCGTCAACGGCCTCGGCCTGCGCCAGGGCAGACTCTGCGGTCATCGTCAGATAGGCGCCGACCTTGTCATCGACGGCCTCGGCGCGCGCCAGCACGTCTTTTGCCAGTTCGACCGCGCTGATTTCCTTTTTTGCAAGCAGTTCGGACAGCTCCGACGCTGTCTTTTTATATAATTCCATGCTGTTCACCTCTTATTCCACAACTCTCGGTACGGCCACGCCGCCCGCCTGGAAGTCGGGCGCGTTGGGCTCGATGAGCTCTTCGGGCGTATATTCCTGATGGACGACGTCCTCGCGCAGCGCGTTCTTGCGCTCGGTGTTGATGACGTCGGTGATGTCCCCGAGATCAAGCTGCTGGAGCTTGTCAACCATGCCGACAATATTCTGCATATCGTCCGCCAGATGGTCAAAGCGCTCGCCGCTCATCTCCAGACGCGCCAGCACGGCGATGTGTTCAATTTCCTGTCTGGTGATTGCCATGACTTTTATGTCCTCCTATATGATAAAATCATTCGATTTTTTCCTGTAATTCGGCGTCCAGGCCGATCATGCGGGCAAATTCGTCCTCCCCCACGACCGGGATGCCGAGCGCCTCGGCCTTTTGCAGCTTGGAGCCGGCGTTCTCGCCTGCGACCACCAAGCTGGTCTTTTTGGAGACCGAGCCGGCCGCCTTGCCGCCCAGGGATTCAATGAGGTCATTGATCTCCTTGCGCGTAAAGCGCGTGAGCGATCCGGTGGCGACGATGGTCTGTCCGGCGAGCTTGTCGCTCTTAGCCGTCTTTTCGCCCGTAAAATTGACGCCCGCCGCGCGCAGCGCCTCGATCAAGTGGCGCGACTGCTCCTGTGCACGCCAGGCCGCGATGCTCTCGGCCGTGGTCTGGCCGATGTCGCGGATATCCGTGATCTCGCTGGCCGGCGCCGCAAGCAGCGCGTCGAGCGAGCCAAAGTGGTCGGACAGGATCTTGCCGGCCTTCTGCCCGACGTGGCGGATGCCGAAGGCGAAGAGCAGGCGCGACAGGTCGCGCGTCTTGCTCGCCTCGATGCCCGCGACCAGGTTTTCGGCCGACTTGCGGCCCATGCGGTCGAGCGGTTCGATCTGCTCTGCGGTGAGGCTGTAGAGGTCGGCCGCCGAGTGCACGAGACCTGCGCCGATGAGCGTCTTGAGCACGCCCTCGCCCAGGCCGTCGATGTCCATGGCGTCGCGCGAGGCAAAGTGCATGAGGTTGCGCAGAAGCTGGGCCGGGCACTCGGCGCCCGTACAGCGAATGGCTGCCTCGTCCGGGTCCTCGTAGACCGGCGCGCCGCACACCGGGCAAAAGCGCGGCATCTCAAAGGGCACGGCATCTGCCGGGCGCTTGTCCGCCACGACCCCGATGATCTCCGGGATAATCTCGCCCGCCTTGCGCACGCGCACGGTGTCGCCCACGCGCACGTCCAGCTCCCGGATAAAATCGCGGTTGTGCAGCGTCGCGCGCGACACGGTCGTGCCGGCCAGGCGCACGGGCTCCAGGACGGCGTTGGGCGTGAGCACGCCCGTGCGTCCGACCGTGATGGTGATATCCCGGAGCAGGGTCTCCTTGACCTCGGGCGGGTACTTGTAGGCCGCCGCCCAGCGCGGGAACTTGGCCGTCGAGCCCAGGGCCTCACGCTGCGCAAAGTCATTGACCTTGACAACTGCGCCGTCAATGTCAAAGTCCAGCGCGCCGCGGCTGTCGCCCATGCGCTCGATCTCGGCCTGTACGTCGGCCGGGTCGGTGTAGAGCGGATAGCGCGGGCTGACCGGGAACCCCAGGTCCTTGAGGAAGTCCAGCGCCTGGGTGTGGCTGGTCAGCGGCAGCTCATCGCTGTTTTGGATGTTAAAGCAGAAGATGGACAGGCGGCGCGCAGCCGTGATACGGCTGTCAAGCTGGCGCAGTGAACCGGCTGCCGCGTTGCGCGGATTGGCAAGCAGCGGCTGTTCGTTGAGCTCGCGCTCGGCATTGAGCGCATCAAAGACCGATCTTTTCATGTAGACCTCGCCGCGCACGATGAGGTGCGGCGGGGCGCCCGCCGGCAGGACCTTGGGGATGTCCTCGACCGTGCGCAGGTTTTCGGTCACGTCCTCGCCGACCTG